>JBFMFQ010000001.1:0-64377 GCA_040752075.1 Candidatus Zixiibacteriota bacterium
ACGGGAAAAACACCCTGCGCCTGAATTTCTCAAACGCCAGCCTGGAGAACATCCACGAGGGCATCAAGCGGCTGGGTCGGGTCTTTGCTTCACTCGGCTGACCGAATCGGCGGGGGCTCAGCGGAGAGTCCCCGCCAACATCCATCAAAGCCCTGCGTAATCTCTGGTAAGAGCCGCCGCATTGGCGGGTAAAGCGATGAACAGCACTTGCACAAATCGAGTTTGGTGGCGTGGGAGGTCCTGGTAGGTCGAGGGAATCGTATACCCATGGCGCCGCCGGGACCCGTCGAGTTGACGGGTTTTTTTTTGCCCGAAGGCAGTTGGTGCCTGGACTAAAGATGGGTGTCCGTTCACCGGCGGAATTGGTATTGTATCCGTTCTCCGGGTGCGCCCGGCCCGGCCGCACGGAAGTTTAAGCCGATGAATGAAATCGCCTTCACAAAGTATGAAGCCCTCCGGAATGACTTCATTATTGTGCACCAGCCCCCACCGGGCTTCCGCTGGACCGCGACTCGTGTCGCTGCGATTTGCGACCGCCGGGCCGGGGCGGGGGCCGATGGGCTTATCATCCTCGGCGCTCCCAAGGGGATGTCCGCGTCTTTCCGGCTGTTTAATGCCGACGGCGGCTCAGCCGAGTGGTCCGGCAACGGCATTCGTTGTGCCATTGCCTGCCTTCAGGACACGAACGCCGTGACCGAGATGAACTTCAAGACCGCAGCAGGACCGATCAATGCGACCATCGAACCGCGTGGCTGGCGCGAACGATGGGCTTCCTTTGAGAGACCCTTGCCGGAGGTACGTCTGGCGAAGATGAACTCGCGTTCGGCCATCCCCCTGATCGCGGGACCGTTCCATGTTGATGCGGGCAACCCTCACCGGGTTTACATCGTGAAGGATTTCGGCTTCGACTGGGAGGACGTTGGCGCGAAGTGCCAGGACAGCGCGCGACGGACAAGAGGAATCAATGTGGAGTTCGTCAGACTGGCCGGCCTGGCCCGTCTTGAGATGCGCCTTTATGAACGCGGTGTCGGACCGACCCCGGCATCAGGTTCCGGAGCGCTGGCGGCCGTGACAGTTTGCCATGCCCAGGGGGAGATCGGCGCGAAGGGCATCGCCGCATCGGTGGGGGGGCTCCAGTCCTACGAGATTGATGACAAGCGTGGGAGCATACGGTTGCACGCTCCCGTGCGACACGTGTATTCGGGTCAATGGAGCCCAAACGTCAGATGAACTCCGGGGTGGAATTCAGGGAATTCAAAAGCCGCCTGTTGCAAGACGGGCTGGTCGTGCTCAGCGCAGAGATCCCGGCCGAGCTCCTGACTCCGGCGGCGGTCTTCCTGCGATTGGGGGGTGAACGCGCACGTTCCTCGTTCCTGTTTGAGAGCGTCGAGACCGGAGGGCGCATCGGGCGCTATTCATTCATCGGGATCGATCCCATCGAAGAGATCCGGCTGTCCGAAAGTGGCGGACATCACCGGATCGGTTCCTGGATCGCGGCGTTCTCGCCCGCCGAATTCCCAACCGTGGTGCGCGCACCACTACAGGGGCGGAGCCGCTTTCACGACGACCACACCCCGCAAGGGCTCGCGGGAGGATGGGTTGGGTTTTTCTCCTACGACTGGGTCCGAATGCTGGAGCGGCTGCCGGAGCACACCACCGATCATCTGCGTCATCCCTGGGTGAGTCTTGGACTCTATGATGAGATCATCGTCTTCGACCACGTGTACCAGACCGCCCATGTCAATCTCGCCGTCAGGGCCACAGGCGATACCGGGCTCTCCGTTCTGCGACGGGCACACGACACTGGGCAACGCCGCTTGGAACGCACTGTGCGTCGCTTGAGACAACCTCAATCCCTTCCATCCGTGGGAAGGCTGACGCCCCGTCCCATTCAGTCCAACACCACGCCGCGCGGTTTCACCGAGGCGGTCAGGACCATCAAACGGCACATCGGGCGCGGCGACATCTTCCAGTGTGTGCTGTCTCAGCGATTCTCGGTCGATGGCCCGGTACGGCCGTTCGATGTCTACCGTCGCCTGCGCCGCAGCAATCCGTCGCCGTACATGTACTTTCTCAAGACCGACAAGTTGGCGATCGCCGGTTCATCTCCTGAGACCCTCGTTCAAAAGTCCGGATCCTCGATACGGACACGCCCGATTGCCGGCACACGCCCGCGCGGCGACGACTCGGGTGAAGATTCGCGTCTCGAAAGGCAGCTTCTGGCATCGCCGAAGGAAAACGCCGAACACATCATGCTGGTCGATCTCGGTCGAAATGATCTTGGGCGTGTCGGTCAGGCAGGGTCAGTCAAGACGACCAGTTTCCGCCGAATCGAACGCTATTCCCACGTCATGCACATGGTCTCCGAGGTCGAGGGGAAGGCCAAGCCAAGGGTCGATGCCTTGGATGTGCTGGCGGCCACATTTCCAGCCGGCACGGTCACCGGAGCCCCGAAGATCCGTGCGATGGAAATCATCGAGTCGGTCGAGCCCGAACGGCGCGGGATCTACGCGGGCTGCGTTGGTTACATCGACTGGTGGGGAAACCTGGACACGGCCATCGCCATTCGCACCGCGGTGATGGACCGCCGGGGCGCCCACACCCAGGCCGGAGCGGGCATTGTGGCCGACAGCGACCCGGAAAGAGAGTACCGCGAGACGCAGAATAAGGCCGCCGCGCCGCTCTCAGCGCTTGGTGGTGTGTGGAAGCGGGGGCAAAAGCCGTGATCTTGCTCGTCGACAACTACGACTCTTTCACCTACAACCTCTACCAGTACCTTGCCGAGCTGGGTGCGCAGGTGAAGGTGCTGCGCAATGATGCCGTCGATGTGGAGAGCATCAGTGCAAAGTATGAAGCGGTGGTTCTCTCTCCCGGACCGGGCCGTCCCAGTGAGGCGGGCGTCACCCCGGAGATCATCCGCCGTCACTCCGGCGCAATCCCGATTCTGGGTGTCTGCCTCGGGCATCAGGCCATCGGCGAGGTGTTCGGCGGCAAAGTGGTCAGGGCCGCGCGGCTGATGCACGGCAAAACGTCGATGATTCGGCACAATGGCCGTGGATTATTCACCGGAATGGAGAATCCCTTCGAGGCCACACGCTACCATTCGCTGGTCGTTGAGAGGCAAAGCTGCCCCAACGTGCTGAAGGTGACCGCCGAGACCGAGGACGGCACCATCATGGGATTGAAGCATGTCAAACACCCCACGGTCGGTGTCCAGTTTCACCCGGAGTCCATCCTGACCCGCGCCGGCAAAGGTCTGCTCAAGAATTTTCTGGAGGGGAAGTACTGAGATTCCCCGAGATGACGCCGCCATGCTGAAACCGTTCATCAAATCCGCGATCGAGCGCATCAATCTCTCCGTTGACGATGCCGAGACGGCCATGGGCGTCGTGATGCGCGGAGATGCGACCCCGGCGCAGATCGCCGCATGGCTGGTTGCGCTCCGTCAAAAGGGGGAAACCCCGGCGGAGATCACCGGGTTTGCACGGGCGATGCGGGCCGCCATGGTGACGATCCCCACGGTGCCGGAAGGGGCCATCGATACATGCGGCACCGGAGGAGACGGGCTCTCGACCTTCAACATCTCCACGGCAGCCGCATTGATCACCGCATCGGCCGGTGTCCCGGTCGCCAAGCACGGCAACCGGGCGGTGTCCTCCAATTGCGGTTCCGCGGATGTACTGCACGCCCTCGGGTTCGAGATTGATCCGGGAGTGGAGGTTGTCACCAGCGCCCTCAACGAGATTCGTTTCGCATTTCTCTTTGCGCCGCGATTCCATCCGGCGATGAAACATGCGGTCGGGCCGCGCCGGGAGATCGGGGTGCGCACGGTCTTCAATATTCTCGGACCTCTCTGCAATCCGGCGGGCGTCAAACGGCAGATTGTCGGCGTCTATGATCCGGCGGGAATCACCCGCATCGCGGAGGTGCTTGGCGCTCTCGGGTCGGAGCGGGTAATTGTCGTGTCTGGCCCAGGTGGTGCCGATGAACTCCTGCCGACCGGTGAAAACCTGGTGGCAGAGTGGAATGACGGCTCGCTATCGAATTACTCCCTCGGCCCCTCGGACTTCGGCCTGCCGGAGATCAGGTTGGCCGACCTCAAGGGCACCGATGCGGATGGCAACGCGGAGGTCATTCGTGGCATCGCCCGCGGCGATCGCGGACCGATGACGGAGACAGCCCTGCTGAACGCCGGCGCGGCAATCTGGGTTGCCGGACGGGCCGAGACTCTGCGCGAGGGAATTGCGGCGGCCCGCGCGGCGGTGGCCGATGGCCGTCTCCACGCGCTGTTGGAATCAGCCGCGAGAGCTAGCCGGTCGCGTACATGAGCGCAGTGTCAACCAAATGACCAACGGCATCGATACAACTCCTCCGTCGACCGTCAGGCAGATGCCCGACAGGTCCCCAATTCCTCCGGGAGGGCGGCGGCACCTCCCGGCATGGTGGGGGGAATACCTCGAGAATCTCCGACGAATCTCGGTGCCGGCCCGCTGGTTCTTGCTGGGCACGACACTGATCGGGATGGCGTGGGCCACCTTCATGCTGCTTTTCAACCTCTATATGAAGGAGCGAGGCTTCGCCGAGGGAACGATTGGGCATGTTTTGTCCATGCAGTCGTTTGGCATGGTTGCCCTGGCCGTCCCGGCAGCAATGATGGTGGCGCGGCGCTCGGCGCGCGGCCTTATGATCATGGCGAGCATCGGGGTTGCCATGGGCTTCTTATGGCAGACGTTGGCGGGCCCCGCTTCCATCATCCTGCTGGCCTCGTTTGCCACCGGTTCGATGATCGCGTTCTCGCGTGTGATGGGTTCGCCCTTCCTGATGAAGCACTCGACGCACGCGGAGCGTACCCATGTCTTTTCGCTGAGTTTCGCGGCGACGTTGAGTTCCGGGTTACTCACGCATTTCGCCGCGGGCTCCCTTCACCGCGTGCTCACGGGAATCTCCGGGTCGCCCTTGACCGCCTACCGCATCGTCCTCCTGCTCGGCACCAGTTGCGCATTGGGCGCGGCGCTTGCCTTCTCACGCATCCCGCGTGGTGTGGTTGGCGTGCGCGGCCCCCGCCTCCCCTTGCGGGAGTTCTGGCGTGTTAAGGGACGGCTTCTGTTCCGGCTGATCTTTCCCTTCTTCCTTGTTGGAATGGGCGCGGGACTGATCATCCCGTTTCTGAATTTGTACTTCAACGACCGCTTCGGACTAAGCGCACAGACCATCGGCTTCTACTATGCCCTTGTGCAGGCCTCGATGATTGTCGGCGTCATGATCGGCCCGGAACTCGCCCGCCGGTTCGGCATGATCCGCACCATAGTCTTTTCCGAGTGGGCGTCTCTGCCCTTTATGGTCATCATGGCGTTTACTCACAACCTGCCCTTGGCCACCGCGGCCTTTGTTGTGCGCGGTGCGCTCATGAACCTGGGCGTGCCGATTTCCAACAACTACATGATGGAACGGGTGGGGGAATCCGATCGCGCCCTGGCCAACAGCTGGTCAATGGTGTCCTGGTCACTCTCCTGGGCGATTACCACCTGGATCGGCGGCACAATGATCGAGCATCTCGGATATGAGATTCCTCTCATCGCCGCCAGTGTGCTCTATGTCGCCTCCAGCGTCATGTACTACGTGTATTTCCGGAACGAGGACATCCATGCCGGGCGGCCGCCGGTGTCCGGTGGCGTGCGACCGGGCGAGGAATAGCGGGCAACCGATGGCTGATGCCAGACACACAACAATCCCGGCCGTCTTAAGGGACATCGTGGCCGCCGCGCAGCGCCGGGCGCAATCGCTGCACCAGACCTCGTCCTTCGGCGAACTGGAATCGAAGGGACGGCGGCGCCAGAAACGGCCGTTTGCCCTCGCGCTGGAGAAGTGCCGTCCGGCGATCATTGCGGAAGTCAAGAAAGCCTCGCCTTCGAAGGGCGTGTTTCGATCCGACTTCGATCCGATCCGGCTGGCCGCGTCGTACCAGGATGGCGGCGCCGCCGCTTTGTCGGTGGTCACAGAGCCCGAGTACTTCCAGGGAAACACCGCCTGGATCGAAGCATTGCGCAACTCGTGTCATCTCCCGATTCTGCGGAAGGACTTCCTGATCGAGCCGATCCAGGTGGCCGAATCCGCGGCGGCGGGGGCGGATGCGATCCTGCTCATCGCCCGGATCTTGACATCATCGCAGCTGGCCGAGTTGACCGAGTCCGCCAAAGCGCTCGATCTCGAGATCCTCTTCGAGGCTCACGATGAGGCAGACTTAAGCAAGATTGCCGGCTTGAATCCCGAACTCATCGGGATCAACGCGCGCAATCTGGACGATTTCAGCGTCTCGATGGACACATTCGAACCGCTCCGGACCGGGATTCCCGCAAACGCCATGGCGATCGCGGAGAGCGGGCTTGAGAATTACGCCCAGATTAGGGACTTGATGACCACCGGATACCGAGGATTCTTGATCGGTGAATCTCTCCTCAAAAGCGGGGATCCGTCCACCCTGTTGCGTACCCTGCGCGGCGAGGGCTGATCCAATGCGACGCACACGAATCAAGTTCTGCGGCATAACCCGCCCGGAAGATGCCCGTGCGGCGGAGGCGGCGGGCTGCGATGCGGTGGGAGTGGTGCTCTGGCCGGGGAGCAAACGCGCGGTGTCCAGAGATCAGGCCAAAGAAATCGCCGGGGCTGTCTCGCCAATGATCGCCGTCGTCGGCGTCTTCGTCAGCCCCACCCCGGAGGAAGTTCAAAGCGCCGCGCTGGACATCGGGTTGTCTGCTGCACAGTTATCCGGACCACTGGATGAACGCGGATGGGATTCAGTTAACGGGGTTCGACTCCTGCGGGTGATCGGCATGAACAGCGACCTCCAGCGGCCGGAACCTTGGCGCGGACTGAGAGACTACGTGCTCGACACGCTCGATGCCAACCACCAGGGGGGAACCGGCCAGGCATTCGATTGGTCGCTGGTATCGCGCATCGACCACTCGTGGCGGATCTGGCTCGCCGGCGGCTTGAGCCCGGAGAATGTGGACACCGCGATACGGCAAGTCCGCCCCTACGGGGTCGATGTCTCAAGCGGGATCGAGTCTTCCGTCGGCATCAAGTCTGCCGATCTCATGCAGAGATTCGCGGAGCAGGTTCGCCGGGCGGATGAATCCCTTCGAACGGACAGGTTGGAACAATGACGCCTGCAAAACACACTCAGCCGGCATCCACCATCCGCGGCCGCGACTACCGTCGCCGACCCGATCGCCGGGGTCGTTTCGGACGTTTTGGCGGCCGGTACGTGCCTGAAACCCTCATCCCCGCGCTGGATCGGCTGACCCGTGATTTCGAGTCAGCCTGGCGGGACCGCTCATTCCAGCGCGAGTACCGCGATCTTCTGCGCGAGTATGCCGGGCGTCCGACGCCGCTCTATTTCGCCGAACGCCTGACACGGGAACTCAAGCGCGGCAGGATCTACCTGAAACGGGAAGACCTCAACCACACCGGTTCGCACAAACTGAACAATGTGCTCGGGCAGGTTCTTCTGGCGGTGCGGGGCGGGCGCAAACGCGTGATCGCCGAGACCGGCGCCGGGCAGCACGGCGTCGCCACCGCCACCGTGGCGGCACGCTTCGGCCTCTCGTGCGATGTCTACATGGGGAAACTGGATGTGGAGCGGCAGGCGCCCAATGTGGCGCGCATGCGCCTGCTCGGAGCGCGGGTCATCCCGGTCGAATCGGGAGCGCAGACGCTGAAAGATGCGACCAACGAGGCGATCCGCGACTGGGTCACGAATGTGGAATCGACCTTCTATGTCATCGGTTCCGTGGTGGGCCCGCATCCATACCCGTATATGGTGCGTCAGTTCCAGCGGATCATCGGCGAGGAAGCCCGGCGTCAGTTCAGGCGTCAGACCGGACGATTGCCGGACTGCCTGATCGCCTGTGTCGGCGGCGGCTCCAACGCGATCGGCTTTTTCACGGCGTTCCTGCCGGACCAACGGGTGGAACTAATCGGCGCCGAAGCAGCCGGCCATGGGATACGAAGCGGACAACACGCCGCGAGTCTCACTGCGGGGACCATCGGGGTCCTGCACGGGTCCATGGGGTATCTGCTCCAGAGCGCAACAGGCCAGATCACCGTGCCGCACTCGATCTCCGCAGGGCTGGACTATCCGGGAGTAGGCCCCGAACACTCCTTCCTCAAGGACAGCGGACGGGTTCGGTATGTCGCGATCACAGATGATGAGGCGATCGGGGCGTTTCACCTTCTCTCAAGGCAGGAGGGTATTTTGCCCGCGTTAGAGTCGGCCCACGCCATTGCGGCCCTCTCGCGCCTCCCGCGCGACCGGTCCGGCAAGCGCACTATTGGTGTGTGTCTTTCCGGACGCGGCGACAAAGACCTGGCGACCGTGACGTCCACCGGAGAGGGGAAGTAGCCGATGGACTCGCCAATCTCCCGTCTTCGCTCGATCTTTATTGATGGCCGGCCGATCATTCCGTTTCTGACCGCCGGTTTCCCGAAGCCGACAGTCTTCCTCGATGCCGTGACCGCCTGTGTCGATGCCGGCGCGGCCGCGCTGGAAATCGGCGTGCCGTTTTCCGATCCCCTCGCCGACGGACCCACGATTCAACACTCCTCCCAGGTCGCCCTGGCGCAGGGGGTTGATCTTGATGCCGTCTTCGATCTGACGCAGCGGGTGTGCACGCGCCACGATATCCCTGTCCTTCTGATGGGCTACTTCAACCCGCTTTTGAAGCGCGGACTGGACCGGTTCGCCTCGGACGTGCGATCGGCCGGCGCATGCGGAACGATTATTCCGGATTGCCCGGTCGATGAGGCGGTGGACTGGATGGCGGCGTCAAGGCGGGTCGGGCTCGCCAATGTCTTCCTGATCGCACCCACCACCACCGATGAGCGCATCACCGTCATTGACCGCCATTCAACGGCCTTCTCATATTGTGTGTCTGTGGCCGGGGTGACCGGCGCACGGAGTGGAGTGGCGGCGTCCACGCGTCGTTTCCTGAAACGGGTCGCCGAACGGGCCGAGAAACCCCACGTGGTGGGGTTCGGTATCTCGAATCCCGCCCACATTCGCGAGTTGCGCGGGCTCGCCGACGGTTTCGTGGTGGGATCGGCCCTGGTGAATACCCTGCGAGACGGAAAGGGTAGAGAACGCACTCACCGTCTGTCCAATCTTGTCGAGTCGCTGGTCCGGGCGGCTGAGTGAGTGGCGGTTGTCGGTAGCCGAATGAGCCAGGTGCAATCAGCGACATACTTCCAGGAGGTCTGTGACGCGACCGCTGACGCCCTCGTTCGAATGGGAGCGCAAGTCACCGTTCAGACCGTGGCTGATCTCTTTGAATTCCCCGGACGCAAGGATTTCGGCGATTCGGCGCTCCCCTGCTTTGTACTGGCGCGGGAGATGAAGTTGCCGCCCCCCAAGATTGCCGCAGCCTTGCAGGAGCACTTCCGGAACCCAGCATCGGTCGTGCGCACCGCCGCGGTCGGGGGCTATTTCAACATCTGGTACGATCCGGCTGCCATCGCCGACGAAGTACTGCCCGCCATCAGAGCGGAGGGACGCGCCTATGGATCTTCGACCGAAGGAGCCGGCCGGACCATCTGCATGGATTACTCGCACCCCAACATCGCCAAGCCGTTCGGGGTCGGGCACCTGCGCTCCACCGTGATCGGGCACTCGCTCAAACGTGTATTCGAGAAGCTCGGGTATGCGACGCGCGGGATCAATCACCTCGGCGACTGGGGCACCCAGTTCGGACGCCTGATCGTGGCCTACCGGGATTGGGGCGATCCGGCCGAACTCGAGAAAGCGCCGATCCGGCACCTCTACGATCTCTATGTGCGATTCCACGCGCAGGCAGAGACCGACAAGGCGCTCGAAGAACGCGGACGACAGGAGTTCAAAAAGCTGGAAGACGGTGATCCCGACAATCGCCGTCTGTGGCAGCAGTTCCGCGACCTTTCGTTGGCGGAGTTCCAGCGGGTCTACCGTCGGCTCGGGGTGACGTTCGATTCGTACGACGGGGAGGCGTTCTTCGAATCCCGCCTGAGCCCTTTAATTGAACGCCTCACACAATCCGGGGTGGCCTCGGTCGGTGATGATGGCGCCCTGGTGATTCCCGTGGGGGAGGGCGATGAACCGCCGCTTCTCATTCGCAAGGCGGATGGCGCAACGCTCTACGCCACCCGGGACATCGCCGCGGCGGAATACCGCCACGAGACCTACGACTTCGACCAATGCCTGTACATCGTTGGCAGCGCGCAAGCGCTGCACTTCAAACAGCTGTTCGCCGCGCTAAAGCGGATGGGGTACGCGTGGGCCGAGCGCATGGCGCACGTCGATTTTGGCTGGGTCAAGCTCGGGGACACAATGATGTCCACGCGCCGCGGTAACATTGTGTTCCTGGACGAGGTCCTCTCCGAGGCGGTGGCTTTCATTCGTCGAGTCATTGCGGAGCGCAATCCCAACTTGGGCAACCCGGACCGGGTCGCCGAGGAAGTCGGGGTCGGAGCGGTCGTGTTCTGGATGCTGGCGGTCAAACGCCAAAAGGATGTGAATTTCGACTGGGCGGATGTCCTGTCGTTCGATGGGCGGACCGGACCGTATGTCCAGTACACGCACGCGCGTGTCAGTTCCCTAATCTCAAAGTGGGGTAAGCCCATTCCCGGCATTGACGACTGCGATTTCCAGGCATTGCGGACCGACGAAGAAAGACACCTGCTTTTGCAGCTGGCCGACTGGCCGCGCCGGGTTCGAATGGCCGCCCGTCAGTACGAACCGCAGATCCTGTCGGCCGCCCTGCTGGATATGGCTCAGGCGTACAACAAGTTCTATCAGACCGTCCGCATCCTGGACGGCGAACCGGAGGCTGTTCCGGCGCGTGTCCTGCTGGCCGACTGTTTCCGGGAGGTGCTGGCCGATGGGCTGTATCTTCTTGGTCTGGCCGCGCCGGAGAGAATGTGATGAGTGATACAGCCGATACAGTGAGAAGACAATCGAATGGGGATCGTCGAAGTCCTGTTTTGGGCCGGGTCCCCACTTTCCCAACTGGAGCCGGATCAACCCCGGACTCCGCCGCACCCGGAGCAAGATCATGTTAATCGTCATGGACGCCCACGCCACCTCCCAGCAGGTCGATCATGTCTGCGAGGAGATCAAGGGGATGGGATTGATTGCCCATCCGATGCCGGGCGCGCAGCGCACCGCCATCGGTATCACGGGAAATAAGAGCGCCGTGGATGCGTCGCGGCTCGAGCAGATGCCCGGCGTGGTCCAGGTCATTCATGTCACGGCGCCTTACAAACTGGTCAGCCGCGAATTCCATGAGCAGGACACGCTCGTGGATGTAAATGGCGTCAAGGTTGGCGGCGACCACTTCGTCATCATGGCCGGCCCCTGCGCGGTCGAATCGGCCGAGCAGATCGATGACATCGCCGGACGGCTGAAGTCCTCCGGGGCCCACATCCTGCGGGGCGGCGCATTTAAGCCGCGCACCTCGCCATACAGTTTTCAGGGCATGGGGGAAAAGGGGCTCCAGATCCTGGCGGAGGCCGGCAAACGCCACGGTCTTCCCACTGTGACCGAGGCGATCGACAACGAGTCGCTCGATCTGGTGGCCCGCTACGCCGACATGATCCAAATCGGCGCGCGCAACATGCAGAACTTCTCGCTTTTGCGTCATGCCGGACGCAGCCGCAAACCGGTGCTCCTTAAGCGCGGCATGTCGGCGACTCTCGAGGAATTGCTGATGGCCGCCGAGTACATTGTCAACGAAGGCAACCCGAATGTCGTTCTCTGCGAGCGCGGTGTGCGCACGTTCGCGAATCACACGCGAAACACACTCGACTTGTCCGCCATTCCATTTGTCCAGCGCGCGAGCCACCTTCCGATCATTGCCGATCCCAGCCACGGTACCGGGCGTCGCGACAAGGTGATTCCACTGTCCTGTGCGTCCGTGGCCGTCGGCGCCGATGGGCTCATGGTGGAGGTGCATCCGCACCCCGATTCCGCGTTGTCCGACGGATCTCAATCGCTGTTCCCCGACCAGTTCGCGGAGCTGATGAAACGCGTTTCGGATATCGCGAAGGTCGTTGGCCGGCATCTCGCCTGATGCCCTCAACCCGACTGGATCCCATGCCAACCACCACACGAAGCGAACTGAAGATCGAACCGGCGCGCAAAATTGTCGGTCACTATTCCCCGCCGCCGGATAAGTCCATCGCGCATCGCGCGGTCATTCTCTCCGCTCTCGCGGAGGGCCGCTCGACGGTCGAGCCCCTCTCGCGCGCGGCCGATGTCGCCTCGACCGTGTCGTGCCTGCGTCAACTCGGAGTCTCGATTCAAATTGATGGAGACACCTGTGTCATCGACAGCCCGGGCGTGGACAAATGGATGGCACCGGAGCGCGCGCTTGATTGCGGAAACTCGGGGACCACTTTGCGCCTCTTGGCCGGTTGTCTTGCCGGACGGAGATTCGACGCCACCCTGATCGGGGATGATTCCCTATCGACACGTCCGATGGGGCGCATTGCGCATCCGCTGGTTCAGATGGGGGCGCGAATCGACCTTTCCGAAGGGGACACAGCCCCCATGACCGTAAGGGGCGCACGGCTCCGGGGAATCGACTATCGTCTGCCGGTGGCGTCCGCCCAGGTCAAATCCGCAGTTCTCCTGGCGGGGCTTTCCGCCGATGGTCCGGTCTCGGTGGTGGAAGTCCATCCCTCGCGCGACCACACAGAGCGGATGCTGGCCGAGGCAGGAGTCGATTGCAGGACTCATTTGGCGCCGCGCCCGCCCGACCGCCGTGAAATCCTGGCGCAGGATATTCCATTGGATTCACTCCCGCCGGTCCCAGACTATCACCACCGGGTCGTGCTCGGCGACCGCCGGCAGCTCACCAGGAACGACTGGACAATCCCCGGCGATTTCTCGGCGGCCGCGTTTTTCATTGCCGCGGCGCTCGGGGCACGTCGGTCCGACCTCATCCTCGCCAACGTGGGATTGAATCCGACACGCACGGGTCTGTTGAAAGTCCTTCGCCGCATGGGGGCGGAAATGGAGGTCGAACGGACCAGCCACGGCGCCGGCGAGCCATTCGGCGTGATTCATGTCCAAAGCGCCAGTCACCTCAAGGCGGTCAAGGTTTCCGAATCCGAGATACCCTCCCTGATCGATGAACTCCCGGTTTTGGCCATGCTGGCGGCCCGTGCGGATGGCGTGACCGTCATTCGCGGCGCCGCCGAATTGCGAAAGAAAGAAACCGATCGGATTGCCGCGGTGAGCCGCAACTTGCGGGCCATGGGCGGCAAGGTGGCGGAGTTGGAGGATGGCTGGGCCATCGAGGGGCCGACCGATTGGCACGGCGCCGAAATCGATCCCCAGGGAGATCACCGCATCGCGATGGCGTTTGCCATCGCCGCCCTGTGGGCGGATTCGCCCAGCATGATCCGAACGCCGTCGGTCGCCGCGGTCTCGGATCCGGATTTCTTCACGAGCCTAAGCGCGCTTGTGCACAATTGATTCCAGCCGCTTCATGCGCACCGGGCATTCATGAATCCCAGGACTCCCAATGAACGGGTCGAGCGCGCGGTCTACGGGGTTCTCGGTCATGAGATCGGATACTCGCTCTCCCCGAAGATATTTCGGACCGTATTCGATGCGTTGGAATGGCCGGCCGTATATGCGCTCTTTGATCGCCGACCAGCGGAGGTGCCTCGTTTCGTTTCGGCGGCAGCGACACTTGGAATTCTCGGACTCAACGTGACCAAGCCATTCAAGGTGTCAATCGTCGCGTACATGGACCGGTTGGATGATTCCGCCCGTTGCACTGGGGCGGTCAACACAATTCGTTTCGAGGGACGGCGATCGACCGGTTACAACACGGACATTGCCGGGGTAATCGCCGCTCTCAAACCTCATGCCGCGCGGCTGCGTGGGCAAACGGCGCTGATCTTGGGCGCGGGCGGAGCGGCGCGGGCTGTTGCACTTACACTGGAGCGCACCTTCCGCATGCGCCGATTGACATTCGCAGTAAGATCCAGGCGGGCGGGGGAACGAATGATCGACTCGTTCGCCACTGCCGCCGAACCATCGGCGATCCTTGAGACCATTCCTTACGAGGCAGACCCGATCCGGGACCGATTGAACCATTGCGCCTTGCTTGTCAACGCCACGCCGACAGGGACCTCCGGGCCTGCGTCCGGGAGCCCCCTGCCGCGCGGAGTGAAGTTGACAGCGGAAACGCTGGTCTTCGATCTGGTCTACCAGCCCCGGGAAACTGCACTGCTAAAACTGGCGGTCCGCTCTGGTTGCCGGGCAGTCGGCGGCTGGCCGATGCTCGTTGCGCAAGCCGAAGAGTCGTTCCGCATTTGGACCGGACGACGCTTTCCGGTATCATCCCGTCGCAAACTGATGATGTGGAAATGAGCACGATCCCCCCAACACCAGTCGTCACCAGCACCGCCGCGATCCTGAAGCTCGGAACCAGACGCGGGCTTGAGACATTCTGGATGTTGATGCGGATCATGATCCCGGTCTACATCATCGTCACGCTGCTTGATCACACACCGATCCTGCCGGCCATCGCCAGATTCTTCGAGCCGTTCATGGGGATCTGGAAGCTCCCGGGCGAAGCGGCGCTGGCGATGGTGCTGGGACATTTCGTGAATCTGTATGCCGCCCTCGCCGTTATTGCGGCCGGTGGATGGAATGCCACCGCGGTCACGGTCGCGGCCATTGTGTTGGGTGTGTCGCACTCCCATGTCATGGAAGCGGCGATTTTCCGTCAGATGCGGGCGCCCGCGCTGATCCTGGTTGCGCTTCGCGTCACACTCGGCTGGTCCCTTGGGTGGCTGGTGGCGCTCCTTCTGCCATAGCAGAGAATTCGCAGAATATGGAACTCGTCAGGGAAATCGCTCAGGGGCTGGGAGGTCTGATGCTTAAGATCTTCCTCATCGTGATGCCCCTGATTGTCTTTCTGGAATGGGCCAAGACCCGACGCTGGTTCTCACGGTTCATCGTGTCGTCTGAGCCGGTCTTCAAACCGATCGGCTTTCGCCCGCAGTCGTTATTCCCGCTTCTCATCGGGATCCTCTTCGGGATCTCATACGGCGCCGGGGTTCTCATCCCGCAGGCCCGTTCCGGCGAACTCGACCGAAAGCAGGTGTTTCTGATCGGTGCGTTCCTGAGTGTGTGTCATGCAATCGTGGAGGACACACTGCTGTTTGTCGCACTCGGAGGGAACGGACTCATCATCGTGGGTGTTCGCATACTCATGGCGCTCCTCGTGGTGTTTGCCCTCTCACGGCTTAACTGGCCCGCTGAGGAGCCGGTCGTGATCGGAGAGGTTAGCAAGAAGGCCGCATGATCGTCACCGCACGACGCCATCTGTATTTGGCCGGTTTCATGGGAACCGGAAAGACAGCCACCGGCCTCCACGTCGCGGATGCCCTCAGACGGCCATTCTATGATCTGGACACGGTGGTGGAGCAAATCACCGGACGTCGCATTCCGGAAGTCTTTGCCATTGACGGCGAAGCGGCCTTTCGGCAGCGAGAATGCCGGGCGCTGCGCAGCATTGTTGGCGCCTCGTCATCGGTCATCGCCTTGGGGGGCGGCGCGCCAACGATCGGCGCGATCCGCGCGCTCGTGCGCGAGAGTGGAAGGGCGGTTCTTCTGACCGCGGATCTGCCATCGATGTGGTCGCGTCTGAGGGGAGATGAGTCGCGGCCTCTGCTCGAAGGCGAAGATGGCGATCGACCAGCGTCGTTATCCGAGTTTACCGCGCGTGTGCAGCCGATCTTGAAAGCCCGGGAGGACGCCTACCGTGCGATTGCCGATTGGACTCTCGATACTTCGGCGCTGACTCCCGTGGAAGCGGGACGCCGTACAGCGGAGTGGTGGCTTGCCCAAGCTGACTGAGAAGAGGCGCGCGGGTGCGCGCAATCCGGAAATGAAGGGACGGATTCCTGGGCGTCTCATTCCGGTTCACGCCGGAGCCGGACTGCGGTCCGCTCTGACCTCCCTGTTGGGTGAGGCGCGCACGATTGAATTGGTGACCGACCGTCATGTCGCGAAACACTGGCTGGTCCAGGTTCGCTCCATCCTCAAGCGTGCCAACTGCGCCGTGCACACGACGACGCTGCCGCCGGGCGAATCCATGAAAAATGCCCGCACGGTCGCGCATCTGCATGATCTGTGGTTTCGGCACCGTTGCGATCGCGGCACTCCAGTCATCGCACTGGGGGGCGGGGCGGTCGGAGACACCGTGGGATTTGCCGCCGCCACATTCCTGCGTGGACTGCCGCTCTGGCAGGTGCCGACGACGCTTCTGGCACAGGTCGATGCCGCCATCGGCGGCAAAGTCGGCATCAACCACCCGCGTGGGAAGAACCTCATCGGGTGCTTTTACCAGCCGGCAGGAATCCTCATCGACCCTGAGTTTCTCACAACACTTCCCCCGGCCGAGGTGATTTCCGGACTGGCCGAGGTCGTCAAGTATGGCGTGATTGCCGATCCGGTGCTCTTCGAAAGGTGCGAAAAGAGCATCGGCTCGTGGATCTCCGGGCGTAAGGAAGTCGGGCTCGATGTGATCAAACGCTGCGTTCGCATCAAGCTGAGTGTGGTGGAGTCCGATGAAACAGACTCCGGTCTGCGGCGAATTCTCAATTTCGGTCACACGATCGGCCATGCGCTGGAACGCTGGGCCGACTATAAGGGAATTCGACATGGGGAGGCGGTGGCCGTCGGCATGATCGGCGCCGGGTACATGGCGAGGGCCCGCCGTCTCTTCGACAGCGGAGAGTTCGACCGGCTCCTGAATGTCTGCCACCACTTGGCCCCAGTAGGGATGAGGCGATTTCCCGCGACTGAGATACTCCGTCATCTGGGCGTGGACAAAAAGCGCGCATCCGGCCGCAACATCTGGATCCTGCCGCGGGCGCTGGGTCGCGTTGAGATCACATCTCAAGTGACCGACAGAGAGGTTAGAAGGGCCGTCGCTTTTCTCAATGAGTGGATGACAAGTTAAATGCATCGAGTACCGTCGAAGGAGTCCGCCCCCATGAGCCGTCTGATTGTCGTCATCAATGGACCGAACTTAGACCGGCTGGGAAAGCGCGAGCCGGAGGTCTACGGTCGCGACACGCTGGAGGACATCAACGCCCGCATCGCGGCCCACGCCAAATCGGCCGGGCTGGATGTCGAGTTTTTTCAGTCGAACCACGAAGGCGACCTGATCGATTGCATCCACGACGCCGCCGACTCCGCGCTCGGGATCATTCTGAATCCCGGCGGGCTGACCCACACATCGGTTGCACTGCGGGATGCGGTCTCCTCGGTTTCAATCCCGGTCATTGAGGTTCACATTTCCAACATCTTCGCCCGCGAACCGTTTCGTCACCAATCCATGGTCTCCGGCGCCTGCCGCGGGGTCATCTCCGGGCTCGGGGCAACCGGGTACATTCTTGCAGTCGATTACTTGAAGATCATCTCCGGCTAGCGTCTCCGATTTCCGTAGTCTCGAATCGGCCGTTTCCACAGATTGGACAACCCTCCGGAATCTCGCCGGGAATTCGGGGGGGATTGCCATGTCAACCAAGACGACATCCGCCGCCGAACGGGACATCCAGACCATTCTGACGGGGCATCCCTACCGCGCCATATTGCGGCTCGCATGGCCGGCCACCCTGGCCATGCTCCTGCACACGCTCTTTTCAATCACCGATGCGATCTGGGTCGGCCGGCTCGGCGCCGTGCCGATTGCAGCGGTGATCTCGGCGACTTTTATCGTGTGGATACTCCTGTCGTTGACGTCTGTTCTGTCCACCGGGGTGGTGGCCATGGTCGCCCGGCACATCGGCGCGGGAGACAGGGACACGGCGCGCGAGGTGGCGGAGGAGAGCTTCCGGTTTGCCCTCATTTACGCCTTCGCCATTACCGTAACCGGTCTCCTGCTGCGACGGTACCTCTTCGCGCTGATGGACCTGGCGCCGGATGTTGCCAGACTGGGCGAGTCGTACATGCAAGTTTATTTCAGCGCCAGCGTTCTGGTGGTCTTCGTCGAGTGGGCCGGATCGGTGTTTCGCGCCTCGGGCAATACCCGGCTGCCCTTGGTTGTGACATCAACGGCCGTGGTTCTCAATATCGGGCTCGACCCGCTGTTGATTTTTGGCTGGGGGCCGGTTCCCCGTCTTGGCGCAACCGGGGCGGCGGTGGCGACCATGATTGCCTATCTGGCTGCCTCGGTGATCTTCGTCGTCCTCCTCCGTGGTTCGAAACTGCCCTTTCCGTTGCACCTCCGTCTCATTGGACCGATCGACTGGTCACGCATCCGACGTTTGGTGACGATTGGCCTTCCCATCTCGATTTCCGGCATATCCTTCTCCGTCATCTACCTCTTTGTCAACCGGATCACGGCCCAGTTCGGGACACCGGCGGTGGCGGCGCTGGGAATCGGCAACCGCATCGAGTCGATCAATTACCTGGTTGCCTACGGTTGCGCCACCGCCGTGGCCACCCTGGTCGGCCAGAACCTCGGCGCGCGGAATCCGGATCGCGCCGCCGAACTCACGAACAAGACTGTCCTCCTGGTCTCCGCGTTCACCGGAGCCATGACCGTGGTCTTTCTCACCTTCCCTGAATCGATTATGCGGATCTTCGTGGACGACCCGGCGGTCCTCGAAGCGGGGAAGGACTACGTGCGCATCCTCGCCCTGTCCCAGATTTTGATGGGATGGGAGATCGTGTTGGAAGGCGCCTTCTCCGGCTCCGGCGACACCATCCCGCCGATGGCCGTGTCCATTGTCGGCTCGGTCCTGAGAATCCCGCTGGCCTGGTTTCTGGCCGTGTCGCTAGGATGGGGGGTTGCGGGGGTTTGGTGGGCAATCAGCATCTCCACCCTGATTAAGGGGACCGCGGTGTACATCTGGTTTTCGCTCGGTCACTGGAAGCACCGGACCGTCCATTAGGGCATTTCCGTTCTTGAGAGAACCGCCACGGCCACCTATCCTCACCCCATGGCCGCCTCACCAACAGGCTGGGTGTCCGATGGCGAGTTCGTTCACCACAACGCCTCCATCGATCATCCGGAGCGCCCGGAACGCCTCGTCAGCATAACCGCACATCTGACACACACAGGGTTGTTGGAGCGATTGGTCGAGTGGCCCGCGATCCCTGCCGCCGATGAAGATTTGATGCGAGTCCACACCCGGGCCTACCTCACCATGATCGAGCGATCCGAGGGGCGCTGGTTGGATCCCGACACCTACGTCGGCAGGAACTCGCCCGCCATCGCCCGGCTGGCCGCCGGAGCGGTTCAGAGTGCCGCGCTAGGCGTCTGGCGGGGCGAGCTGACGAACGCATTCTGCGCGGTGCGCCCTCCGGGGCACCACGCGCTTCCGGACCGTGCCATGGGGTTTTGTCTCTACAACAACATCGCCATCGCCGCGAAGTCCGTGCTGCATGCTGATCCCGATGCGCGGGTGTTCATCGTGGATTGGGATGTCCACCACGGCAACGGCACGCAGGCCATCTTCTACGAAGACGCGAGTGTCCTGTACGCCTCTGTTCACCAGTACCCTTTCTACCCGGGGACCGGCGCCCTGCACGAGACCGGGCGGGGTAAAGGCGCGGGCACGACGGTGAATCGTCCACTTCCGGCGGGAAGCGGGGACAAGGAATTCCTCGGAGCGATCACGGACATTATTGATAATCACGCCCGTCCATTTTGTCCGGATCTGGTCATGATCTCCGCCGGGTTTGATGCCCATGAGTCGGATCCCCTGGCCGGTCTGAATGTCACAACGCATGGTTTTGGCGTGGCGACGAGGCTGGTCTGCGAATTCGCGGCGGAGGTGTGCGCAGGGCGTGTGCTCTCGGTACTCGAAGGCGGGTACAATGTGCACGCGCTGGCCGAGTGTGCGGAAGTCCACCTCGAAGAGCTTCTGGCGGCGGCGATGGCACGACACGGGAATCGGGCACACGCGAATTAACCTCCCCGGTGATTGCCGGTACGCCTTGATTGAACGATCACAGTGACTCGCAAATGCAAAACCAGAGGTCGACAATGCCGGAGATGAGACCACTCAGAGAGGCGACGATTTGTGCGATGGGGGCAAAAGACCAACCGCACGGCGTCGTCACGCCGCCGATCTACCAGACCTCGACCTTTCGGTTTAACTCAACCGAGGAAGTCGCCGCTTATGCCAGGGGGGAGTCCGACAAGTTTCTCTACACCCGCTATGGCAATCCAACGTGGGAGCATCCGGAAAGCACCCTGGCAACTCTCGAGCATGGCGCACGAGCGTTCCTTTTCGCCTCCGGCTCGGCGGCGACCGCCGCCTGGTGCCATGCGCACCTGCGTCCCGGGGATCGCCTCGTGGCCGCCAGCCAGTTGTATGGAGGAACCGCCTACTTCCTGCAGCAATACCTGAAGCCAGCCGGAATCATCATTCAGCAGGTGAACTTCGCGGACCTTTCCCAAGTCGAGGCGGCGCTTCGGGGAGCCCGGGCGTGCTGGTTTGAAACACCGACCAACCCGACGGTGCGTGTGGTCGATGGGCCGGCGGTAGCCGCCCTGTGCCGCCGACACGGCGTCCTCTCCGCGGTCGACAACACCTTCGCCACACCCATCAACCAAAAGCCGCTCGACTGCGGCATCGACTGGGTGATGCACTCCACCACCAAGTATCTCAACGGGCACAACGATCTGATCGGCGGGGTCCTGATCGCCTCAAAGGATGTCGATCCTGAACCGGTGGCCGCCGCACGGCGCGGCATCGGCGGCATCATGGATCCGCATGCCGCCTTCCTGCTTGATCGCGGACTCAAAACGCTCGCGCTCCGTGTTGAGCGGCACAATTCGAACGCCCTGTCCCTGGCATTGTACCTCGGGACCAAGACCGGGGTGGCACACGTGCACTACCCCGGCTTGCCCGAAGATCCCGGCCACGCTGTCGCCAAACGCCAGATGCGGGGCTTCGGTGGTGTTCTCGCCATCGATCTGGCCGGGGGCTACGAAGCCGTGGCAAGATTTGCCGACCGCCTGCGCATCATCAACAACGCCGCCTCTTTGGGGGGCGTCGAGTCTCTGATTTCGCTGCCGATCCTCACCTCTCATGTCCATGCCAGCGAGGACGAGCGGCGCGAAGCGGGCGTGACCGATGGCACCGCCCGCATTTCGGTGGGGATCGAAGACATCGATGATCTGAAAGCCGATGTCGATCAGGCGCTCTCGGCGATCTGAAGGTATAATCGGAGGACTCGGGCCCGGCTATGGACCGCCATCTCGCTTCGGCCAGTCATATCATCAAGGCGGGCGCGCGTCTTGCCACGATTGCCGCTATCCTGCTCCTTTTGTCTTCCCGCTTGGTCGGTGCACAAGAGACAGCCGAACCGCTGATTCTCGAAAGGGCCGATTCGTCGGAAGTGATTCAATCGGCTGCGGGCAGCGAATACCACCTGTTCGGAAACGTCCTGTTCACGCAAGGCGAAACGCGCCTGACCAGCGACCGCGCTGTCTGGATTCAGGAAACAGGGGAGATTGAATTCGAGGGACAAGTCGAGATCACGCAGCCCGACCGGTTTCTGCGAGCCGATCACGTCTGGTACCGGCGCGAGACACGATCGTTCCTCGCCCTGGGGGATGTCCTGGTCGAGGACACGGCGCAAAGCTTCTCCCTCAAATCGGAGCGCGCGCGGTTCGACCGGCGTCGCGAGACGGCGCGTGCCGATTCACTGCCGGCGATGCGCTGGGATTTCTACCTCGACTCGGCCAGCCAAACCATCATCACCGCCGACACCCTGCTCTTCAACCGCTCGCTGCGCCAGGGGATTGGAATCGGCACGGTCCGAATCTACAAAGGCGACTGGTATGCGGAAGGAGAGTACGGCGAAAGCTGGCCCGATTCCGGACGCGCGTTCCTGACCGGGACACCCAGGGCCACGGGACTGGGCGGAGATATCGCCGGAGACACGCTTGTTCTGACATTCCGCGAGAACAAAGTGGAGCGGGTGCAGGCCATCGGGCGCGCCAATGGCGTTTACCGGGACTCCACCGGGGAAACAGCAGGAACAAACAGGATTCGCGGGCAATCCGCCGACTTCTTCCTCCGCAATGACACCCTTCGTGCCATCCGTGTCGTCGGCGAAGCATACACCAACAACGAACCCAGCGATACCGTGTCCGGGCATAACCAGGCCTCCGGCGACTCTCTGTGGATGCGTTTCGAGGATGGACGTCTCCGGACCGTCACAATCTCGGGCGGCGCACGCGGGACCTACCGGGCGGCGAGCGAGACCGGCGCGGGCCGCGAGGACACTGTTCAGTACAAAGGCGCTGAGATCGTCTTTACGCCGGACTCGAACCGGATCGACATCGTCAACGAATCGCAGCTTCAGTACGGCCGCGTTGTGCTCGATGCCGGCCGCATTTCGTACTGGACCGACTCGCGCAATCTCGTGGCCCGCCCGGTGGAAGCGCCGACCGATTCCGCAAAGGAACTCCAGCGGCCTCATCTGGCCGACGGCGAGCAAATCGTCATTGGCGATACCCTGACTTACAACATCGATTCCCGCCGCGGGCGTATCCGCGGCTCCCGCACGGAATTCGAGGGCGGATTCTACCGCGGGGATGATTTCAAGAAGTACACGGAGGATGTCTTCTTCGTGGCCGACGGGATCTACACCACCTGCGACCTCGAGGAGCCGCACTTCCGTTTCGAAAGCGACGACATGGAGATCCTGCGTGACGACAAGGTCATCGCGCGTCCCGTCGTCCTGAAGATCGGCGAGCTGCCCGTGGCAATCCTGCCGTTCTACGTGTTCCCGATCAAGCGGGGGAGGCACTCGGGCTTTCTGCCGATCCGTTTCGGGAACTTTGACCGGGGAAACCGGTTCATCTCCAACGTCGGGTACTACTGGGCGGCATCCGACTATTGGGATGTCGAAGGGGCGCTCGACTTCAATGAAGAGTCCGGCCTGAATCTTCGATCAACGTTTAACTACGCGAAGCGATACCTCTACACGGGATCACTCTCCGGGTCGTACGCACGCGAGTCCCGGTTTACCAGCGCGGGACGGTCGCGCTCCACGGTCTGGACCCTGACCGGGAATCACAACCAGACGCTTTCGCCGACCGCAACGCTGGCGGGTTACATGAACTTCATCTCCGACAAGAGCTACTACGACAACTACACCTACGACCCCAACGACCGCCGGCTACGGACAATCAGTTCGCGGTTGAATCTCAACAAGCGGTTTGCATGGGGGGCATCGTTGACCGCCGCCCTCGACGCGACCGAGAATCTCGACACCGAAACACGAACGCAGACTCTTCCGCAAGTGTCTCTGACCCTGCCAAGCCAGCGTCTGCTCAAGCCGGACTCCGGGCAGACCGCACGCTGGTATCACCAGGGGTACGTCTCCATGGGGTCGAGCTTTCGTCATTACTACAACCGGGTGCCCAAGTCCGGCGACACCACCGGCGCATTCGACGAGCGTCGGTACATGACCATGGACCACCGCGCGGGGATCAGTTTCCCGCAGACGGTGCTCAAGCACATCACGGTCTCGCCGGCGGCATCCCTGCAGGAGACCTGGTACTACGTCTTCCGTACACCGCTGGCCGTGGCCAATGGGGTGCCTGTCGAAGACCCCGCCCGCCGTCTGTCCGGGTCGCTCGGGGTCGGGTCCAACACCAATCTCTATGGGTTCTTAAACCCCCGGCTCTTCGGGCTCACGACCATCCGCCACACGCTCACACCAAGTGTCAGTTATTCCTTCACGCCGGCCATTTCGCAAAACAACGAAATCCGTTCCTTCACCGGCGCCGGCGGCGGGTCATCGCGACGCGCCCAGTCACTGTCCTTCGGGCTGGGGAACGTGTTCGATGCAAAGCTGGGAGAGGGGGAGACCGAACGAAGAGTCTCCCTCTTTAATGCGAGCCTTGGCGCCAGCTACGACCTCGAGAAATCGGAAGGCGGGTGGTCCCTTCTAAGCGGATCGGCGCGCACCAACTTGGCCCAGCGACTTGAGTTGTCCACCAACGCCACCTGGGATCTTTACAACCAGACCACGGGCGACCTCCAATGGACCAATCCCCGGCTGTTGAACTTCGGCATCAGCGCCGGGATGAATCTCAAGGGCGAGGCCTCGGCGCTGACATCCGTGACCGAGCTGCGCGAGCATGCCAATGACACCCTCTTCTCGTCAGATCAGATTCCCTTCAACATCGGTTTGTCCTATCGGTACGACGAGTCCCGTGGGACATTCAGCGCCTACAAAACACACTGGATCAGCACACGCATCGACTTCGAGCCCACCAAGAACTGGACGGCCTCCATTCAGAATCGGTACGATCTGGCAAATCACAAGATCACGGATCAGACCTTTGAGGTGACCCGCGACCTGCATTGCTGGTCGGCGCAATTTGTATGGCGGCCAGGCGGATCCGGGCAGGGGTATTACTTCCGCATCGGCGTGAAGGACATCCCCGACATCAAGATCGAACGCTCGGAGAGCGGACTGCGCGGGGCGATCTGGCGCTGATGGGCGATCACCCGCAATGAGAACGGCCCGCCGCTTGGCGGGCCGTTCTTCGTTGATCGATTTGCCTAGTGGCTCCCCGCCTTGGTGTCTCCCATGGGAGCGGCCGGCGGCTCGTAATCAGGTACGAGGTTGTCAATCGGCGGAATTGTCTGCAAATAGGCGAAGATCGCCTTAAGGTCATCGTCGGTTGCCTTGGACAGATTCGGCCACGGCATCGGCGGCATGATGGGACGCGAGGTCCCCATGTGTTTGCCGGTTCGCATGGCGCTGATGAACATCTCTTCGGTCCAAACAGCCAACCCCGTGGTCGGGTGCGGCGTCAGGTTGATCGAATACGTGATTCCCCAGGGCCCGGCCCAGGCAGTGAAGGTCGATGACGCGGCGCCAAGCCAAACCGATCCGTCCATTTTCGGCGGGGGGGAAACCTTAAGGTCGTGGGGATGCCCCGAGAGCATCCGCGACATGTCCGGAGCCGGACCGTGGTCGGTCATGATCCATGGGGTGTGGCAGTCATTGCACCCGGCGACCGTGACAAGGTATTCGCCCCTCTTGACCATGGCCGGATCCGGGGTCTTGCCGCCGGCCGTGGCATCCGACTGCGCCCGGCCGGTGCCCCACGCGGTCAGGCCAAATACCAGTGCACAGGCCGCCAACGCACCGCCGGCCATCCAGCGATTAGACCAGGTTCGCTTTTGTGAGTTCGTGCTGCTGATCACTTGTGATTCCTCCTTCGGCAGCGCCGTTTGGTTTGGGTTCACCATCCCCGCCTCTTCGCGTGGATGAAAAGATGACAAAACAACACAGAAACAGTCCTGTCTGTCAAGCCCGACATGAGGGCCGGGCATTGGGACGCCGCTGGCCCGTGCCTGACGAAATCCGCCTTTCCTGTTGACAGCCCGCCCGCAGGCCCATTGCTTGAAAGCGGTCCAAGGGGGGACCGTAGTTGCACCAAAACGGCCGGGAAAGGGGACCGCTTCCGTGAAGTGGTTTTCCAAGATTTCCTATAAACGCAGAAGTGAGCTTTTTGGCTTTCTTCTCGTGCTGGTCGTCCTGTTTGCCATGCTGTCGCTGGCAACCCGGACCGAGGGGGACGACCGCTGGCTGGCGGCGGAGCAGGACGCCATCTGGATAGAAACCTACTACCCGCGCAACCTCGCGGGGATTCTCGGCGCGGTTGTTGCCTACTCCCTGTATGAATTGCTGGGATTTTCGGCTTGGGGGCTTTTGGCCTCGCTCGGCGCATTCGGCATCAAGCGGTTCTTCCTCGCCAAGAAATCCCGGATACCATGGTCGGTGGCCGGTGTTTCCCTCGGCGTTTTCATCGTGGGTGTCATGACGGATCTGCGCGATGCCTACGACGGTGTCGCTTGGACCGCCGGGATTGAGACAATCTCCGGACAGCTCGGCCGGAGCCTGGCGTCATTCGTGGCCGAGATCATGGGTGTTGCCGGCGGGACGCTCGTCTTGGGCGGAATTCTCGCCATTGCACTCTACTGGGTGATCCCGTGGAAGCCGCTTTTGGCCTTGGTCCCCGATCGCAAGAAAAAGCCCGAACCCCCGGTCAAACGGCGTCAGGATTCCCCCGGCTGGTCGCCTGTTGGCGCACTGACGGCCAGAGTTCAGGCCGGGTGGGCCTGGATGACCGGGTTGTTGGATTCCTGGAGCAGGGAAGAAGCGATTACCGAACCGCCGACCGACGATCCGTGGGTACGTGTCGAGCCGGAGCCGAAGCGCACGGAGATTCTCAATGATCTCCCGGCGCTCCCGCCCGAACTCGACTCCCCGGGCGAGGAGGACGAAGAGCGCGACGAGCCGGAGTCCGTTCGTGAGCGGCCGCGTGAACGGCATGTGCTCCGCCTTCAGCGCAGCGCGTCCGACGGGGACTATGAATTCCCCGCGCTGGATCTCCTGGAGCCCGCGCGCGGGCACACGCGCCGCCGCGCGGATGTCCAAACCGCCGACACCCTGTTGCGGACACTCAAGACCTTCGACATTGGGGTGGATGGCGGGATTCAGACTTTTCCCGGCCCGGTCATCACCCGCTATGAATTTCGTCCCGCACCGGGTGTGAAGGTGAACCAGATCGTCAATCTCGCCGATGATCTGGCCCTCGCGCTTTCCGCCTCGCGCGTTCGTGTGGTGGCTCCCGTACCCGGCAAATCGGCGGTGGGCATCGAAGTTCCGAATGCCGATCCGGACATGGTCCTGCTTTCTGGGCTCATCGGGGATCGGTCTTTTGCCGAATCCAAGTCCATCCTGCCTTTGGCCCTCGGCGAAACGACCGAAGGTCAGCCATTTGTGGCGGATCTGGCCGGCATGCCGCACTTGCTCATCGCGGGCGCGACCGGATCGGGCAAGAGCGTTTGCATCAACGTGATCATTACCTCGCTTTTGTACCGCCATCACCCGCGCGATGTGCGATTGCTCTTTGTCGATCCCAAGATGCTCGAACTCTCGATGTACCAGGGAATCCCCCATCTTGAGCGCCCGGTCGTGACCAACCCCAGGGCCGCGGAGCGTCTGCTGGTGGATGCGGTGCGTGAAATGGACGATCGCTACAAGACGCTCGCCGGCGCCGGTGTCCGCAGCATCGCCGACTACAACCTCAAGGTCGAACCGAACGAGCGTTTGCCCTATATCGTGATTGTGGTCGATGAACTGGCCGACCTGATGCTCAGCCAGTCGGCGGCGAAGATCGAAATGACAATCACCCGGCTGGCCCAGATGGCGCGCGCGGTCGGGATTCACCTGATCCTCGCCACCCAGCGCCCCTCGGTCGATGTCATCACCGGGCTGATCAAGGCCAATTTCTCCTGCCGTATCGCCTTCCAGGTGGCAACCAAGGTCGACAGCCGCACGATCCTCGATGGCAACGGCGCCGAAAAGCTCCTCGGACGCGGCGACATGCTCTTCCTCTCGCCCGGACGGGCCGAGCCGATCCGTGTGCACGGCGCGTTTATCTCCAGCGCCGAAACCACGGCCCTAGTCGAGTTTCTCCGCACCCAGGTCATCCAGCCCGAAGCGATCCAGAACTTCTCGGAGACCGTCGAAGGCGAAGGCGGCGGCGAGGATGATTTCGGCGATGTTCTCTTCCACCAGGCCGCCGATGTGGTCATCCGTCATAAACAAGGCTCCGTCTCGCTTCTCCAGCGTCGTCTCGGCATCGGCTACCAGCGCGCCGCCCGTCTCATCGACAAGCTCGAGGAGGCCGGCGTGGTCGGCTCCTACGATGGCAGCAAGGCCCGCGAAGTCCTCTGGACCAGGGAAGACCTGGAGCAGAAGATGGCGGGGATGACCTCGTAGGGCACCCCCGCGGGCACGGCTTTATTGGAATTCCCGTCGTCATTTGCTGTATCATAGGAGCATGGGCACAACCGCGCGCATCCGACCGTTCCTTCTAACCGCATCGATCGTGGGTGCCGTACTCCTGCTGGCTGGATGGACGCCTGCCGACGCCTGCTCCGCCGACTCGATCCTTGCTCTCCTTGAACAGAAGATCGAAAGCCAAGTGACCATCCGGGTGGATTACTCCAAGGAGTCCCACTCCCTGCTGTTCGGGGACCGGCCTGAGGAGAACGGGATGTTGTGGCTGGGGCCGCCCCGGAGATACCGGGTCGAGTCCGGGGATCAGGTCATTGTCCGGGGGGCGGACACCCTATGGACCTACAGCAAGGGAACCAAGCAGGTCACCATCCGGACCGGAGGATTGGACTCGCTCGAATTCGGCCCGGCGGGCTTTTTCGGATCTCTCCGAACCGACTTTGTCCCCGTGACCTGTACTGTTGATGAGATCGAGGACAAGCCGTTCTGGCGGGTCCGCCTGGTTGCCAAGACCGAGACCGCCGCCATCCAACGGCTCACCCTCTGGGTCGATCAATCCTCCCATTGGCCGGGCGCGGCGGAATATGTGGACTACAACGAGGAAACTTCCCGTCTGCGCTTCGGCGCCTATAAGACCGATCAAGCCAAAGACAGACAACAGTTTACGTTTTCTCCGCCGTCCGGAACAGAAGTCATCGTTTTTCCTGCGAAAAAAAACGAGCGCGAACCCGACTCCGGGCGTTAAATTAGGATTCCCGGTCAAGCTAAGGAGTTTTGAACGAACTTGATTCGTCCTATGCCTGTACGCAAAGTCCATCTGAAGACTCTCGGCTGCCCCAAAAACGAGGTTGATGGCTCCGTTCTGGAACGCCACCTCCGGGCCGCCGGATATGTCTTTGTGGACTCACCGGACGAGGCGGAAGTTGAAATAATCAATACCTGCGGTTTTATCGAGGCGACCAAGCTCGAATCCCTCGAGGCGATCTGGGAGGCCATCGACCGCAAAACCGCCCTCCCGGAGGGCGCCAAGCAACTGGTCGTGACCGGCTGTCTCGCCCAGCGCTACGGCCCGCAACTGAAGGATGAGATTGCCGGCATCGACTCGATCATCGGTTTCGACCGGCCCGATCTTGTCATGAAGGCATTGGACAGTTTCGGACAGGCCCCTCCGGCCTGCTGGGTCGAAAAGCCGGGACGGGAATTCCGCGACGACGCGGTACTCCAAGCCTGGCCTATCGGAACTCCGACGCCCCTTTCGGCCTACATCAAGGTTGCAGACGGTTGCGACAATGCCTGTCGTTTCTGCGCAATCCCCCTGATCCGGGGGAGTATGAGATCCCGGTCATTGGACTCTATTGTCGCCGAGGTGTCACTACTGGCCGAGCATGGAACGCGGGAAGTCATTCTGGTAGCGCAGGATACGACCTCCTGGGGGATCGACTTGCCAGGCCAACCGGATCTGGCAGACCTCTTGCAATCTCTTGACCAGATCGGTCGGGATTTCTGGATTCGGATCATGTACGCCCATCCGGCATTTCTCACGGACCGTCAGATCGAAGCGATTGCCATGAGTCCAAAGGTGGTGCCATACATCGACATGCCGTTGCAGCACATCTCCGATCGCATGCTTGGGATCATGAATCGTCACACCACCAAGGCGGCGACTCAGGAAAAGATCGACCGGCTTCGCTCAGCCAAGCCGGGGATGGCGCTCCGCACGACATTCATTGTTGGTCACCCCGGGGAGACCGAGGCGGACTTCGAGGAGTTGCTGGAGTTTGCCGAGTCCAACGCGTTTGAACGGATGGGCGCCTTCCCTTACTCGTCGGAGGAGGGGACTCCCGCAGCACGGATGACGGAGTTGGTACCCGACGAGGTCACACACGAACGGATCGCGCGTCTCATGGACGCCTACGACCGCTGGTCGGCCGACCAATCGGTGGACAAGCTTGGACAGACCATTCCCTGTCTCATGGAAGGGCAGTCTGAGGGGATCTGGGAGGGCCGCACAATCCATGACGCCCCCGAAATCGATGGACGCATCACGGTGGCCGGCCCACTGCCGGGCCCGGGTGTCTATGATGTCCAGATCGAGAGCGCGGCCGGCGTCGACTTGATGGGCCGTGCGTGTCTTGCCGGGTTTTCCCCCGAGGGTGCGGAGGCATTGCTGAGGATGGCGGTATGAACATGAACGGCACCCCAGCCCCCGGGCGACGTCCGGGAGTCGTGATCGGACGTCCGATCGCGCTCATCATTGCGTTGGTCTGGGCCGCGCAAACAGTGGGGTTTGCGCTGGTCATCCGCGAGAATTCGACCCAGCAGCAGACAATCCACCGTCAGGAAGAGGAAATCCGGCGCCTCAAGGAGAGGCTCAAAGTTCTCGAGATCATCGAAGACTACCAGACCAACATTTCCTCCGATGAGGCGGTCGAGCTCGCGCAACACATCAGCGACTGCGGCCGGATGTACGGTTTCGATCCCCTCCTCGTGTTGGCCATGATCCAGGTGGAATCGTCATTCGGAACACGCGCCGTGTCACACAAGGGCGCCTGCGGACTCATGCAGATGAAACCCTCGACCGCGCGGGCGGTCGTCACCAACCTGGGCTGGACCTGGGAGAACGACGAAGCTCTCTTCGAGCCGGTGACCAATGTCCGCCTCGGGACACAGTACCTCTTCGATCTGGTCCTCAAATTTAGGAGTGTCGAGAAGGCCATCATTGCGTACAATCACGGCGAGACCGCCGTGCGCGGCATGATCGCCGGCGGAATGAAACTGCCGCAGGCTTATCTCGGACGAGTCCTCCGTGAATACCACCGCCTCCAGCGCCGGTACGATCCATCGCGTGTGCCGGGGTTCATTGGTCCGATCGCTCCGTAAAGTTTCTCTGACATTGGCCGCCATTCTCTTCTGGTTCGTGCCGGTCGGCGCGGCGGAGTTCGAACGTTATCCGTTTGCCGCCACCAAGGGGGACTCGCTTCCCGAAATCATCACGCACGAGCAGTTTCTGCGAATGACCGTTCTATTGGCCGTGGATTCCCTCCTCGGGGAGTTCACCTTTTCCCGTCCGAAGCCAATCTGGATCGGCCCCGCTGATGGCGCCGACACCAACCGCTGGATCCATGATGCGGTGACGGCGACCCTGTTTGAGAAGGGCTATGTCATTTACGATGCCCCGCGAGGCGACAGCATGCAACGGCACTGGGAATTCCGCTACCGACTGGACCGGCTCGATCTCGCCCTGCCCGAGGTGGCCCGTCACGGATTCCTGAAACGCATCTGGGTCAAGCGCATCTCCGATGCGACCGTTCACGCCGACCTCTGGGATCGGGAAACAGGCGAGCTGATGTGGGCGGACACGGCCGAAACCCGTGTGACGGACTGGGTGCCGAAGCGCGACTTGCCGCATCTCGCGGGCGGGTCCGATCCCGTTGTCCCTCCCCCTCCGCCCCTGACCATGTCCGAGCGCCTGGCCGAACCGGTTGTCATTACCGCCGCGGTCGGGGCGCTCACGATCCTCTTTTTCGCGGTTCGCTGACCGCGCTGCCTGGCGCAACTCCCTGACAAACCCCGCGTATCCTCCTGGAACGATGGCAACCCCGGTGTTTACAACTGTGCGGCTTTCACTTGAAGGATTGACCACTGGCGCGTATGTTCACGCCGGAAAGCGAGCCACAGACCGGTGACCGGGCCTTCGACTCTCAAACGATTCTCATGCGCTTTACTGCTTCCGTTGCTCGGGATGGCGGTGTTCGCGTGCGCGGGCAAGACACCCCCGGTGGTGCTGAGCGCCCAGGATGGGTACACCGAAGCTCACGCGCTCTACGAAGCGGGCAAGTGGGAAAAGGCGCGCCTGGCTTTCGAACAGGTGGTCTTCAACCATCCGGGCAGTGCTCTGGTCGATTCGGCCCAGTACTTCCTCGGCATGTGCTACTTCAAGATGGAGGACCCGATCCTCGCAGCGGCCGAGTTCCAGCGGGTGCGCACCCAGTATCCGGCCAGCCCGCTGGTGGATGACGCCGACATCATGCGCTGCCGTTCGCTGCTTCTGTCCTCGCCATCGCACACCGGGCTTGATCAGGAGCCGACGCGCGAAGCCGTCAACGAGCTCAGGTTGTTCCAGGACAATCACCCGTTCTCGGAGTTTCTGCCGGCGGCGGATTCGCTCCTGAAGGTTGCGTACGGACGGCTGTCCACGAAGGATTTCAAGACGGGAGTGCTTTACCAAAAGCTGGGCCGTTACGAGGCCGCACGCGTCTACCTTCAGGAGATGATCGACCGCTATCCGGAATCGCCTCTGGTGCCGGACGCGCTCTACCGCCTCGGCGAGGGACAGCGCCGCCAGGACTCGCTGGCAAGCGCGATTGAGTATTACGAGAAACTGATTTACACATTCCCCGACCACGAGCGCACGGGAGACGCCCGCAAGCGCGTGGCCCGGCTGGCGCGCCAGCGCGCGGTGGAAGCGGCCGACAGCAGCGCCGACACATCGGGAGAATGAACAAGTGGGCGCGCGCCGTCTCGGGATCCTCGGGGGGACCTTCGATCCGGTTCACCACGGGCACCTCCTTTTGGCGCTTCACGCCCGCGAACAACTTGCCTGCCGCGATATTCTGCTGATTCCAAACGCGCACTCCCCGTTTAAGGCGTCGGGGCCCAAGGCATCATTCAACGACCGGATGGCGATGATCCACCTGGCCATCGAGGGGACCAGGGGGCTCGCCTGTTCCGATATCGAGGGCAAGCGCGGGGGTGTGTCCTACATGATCGACACGCTCCATGAGCTCCGCGCGCTTCATTCCCAAGCCGAGTTTGTATTGATCCTGGGAGGCGATGCCTATTGCGATCTTCCCTCATGGCGTGATTCGGCCGACATCCGGACATTGGCTCGAATCGCCGTCGTCGCCCGCGGCGGGGAATCCCCGGCGCTGGCGTCTTCTACCGATGAAGTCATCCAAATGCCGCGGTTTGACATCTCCGCGTCTGACATCCGCGCCCGGGTCCGGGCGGGTCGCCTGATCGACTTCCTGACGCCGGCGCCGGTCGCAAAGTACATCATCGATCACGGTCTTTATCGCACCACCTGACATCCGCACCGGGGCGCCCTTGTTTTCTCTCGCGGGGGTTTGTTATAATCCGGGCGACGAGGTGCCCATGCCGACCAAAGATGTCGTCATTGTTCAGATGCGCAATCCACCGGGGAAAGAAGAACCCTTCCCGGTATTGCGTGTGTTCGATGACGCGCAGATGCTCAAGTTGAAACGCGCCTTCTTCGAGGACACCATTCGCCAGGTTGCCGAGGTGCGCGGTGTGGACATCAAGCTGGCGGTTGCGCCGCCGGCGCGATTGTCCTGGGCGCAGGACGCCATCGAGAACCTGACCGCCCGGTACAACGGCCACGCCACGTACAAATCGCTCGCCGCCAGAACGGAGATCGTTCCGCAGGCGGTCGGACCGCTCGAGGAACGCACCGCGGAGAACATGCAACGCTGTTTCGATGAGGGATACGAACGGGTCGTGCTGGTCGGGGGATTCACACCGACACTCGATCCGCAGCGCATCATCGATGCCTTCAAGCACCTGCGCTCCCATCCGCTGATTCTCGGCCCGACCATCGAAGGCGGCTGCTACCTGATCGGGCTCCGCTCCGATTGCCGGGAGGCAATCGGGCTCGTCTCGGTTGGATCGGATGTCGCCTACAAGAGATCCACCAGCGCGCTCACGGAAGCCGGGATCACGTGGCAGGAGATTGATCTCTCCTACGACGTTGGGCATCAGGAGGACTTGGAGTTCATCGTCCGCGAGATCAATCATTGCCGCTACACGGGCGATGAGGACACGGCGCTGAACACCGAGCGCGTGCTCGCCCAGTTCATCAACGAGTCGCCTGCAGAAGACCCGGCCAGCAACTGATCGTTTCGCGCCGCCGCGTTCCATTCGCCGCTTTCCATCACGAATCCAGGGGGACACATGCCGACCTATTGGGAAGACCTGAATTGGGCCGAGTTCCAGAAGCGGGTGCCCGCCGATTTCCGCACCGCCATCATTCCGATCGGGACTGTGGAAGCGCACGGCGTCGGTCCGCTCGGCACCGACAACTTCATTCCCATCGATGTGGTCAATCAGATCGCCGATGATCTGGCGGCGTTAATCTGCCCGCCCATCCACTACGGCCAGGTCAAAGGCCTCGCCGGCATCCCGGGGGCCATCGCGGTCGACGAATCGATTTTCGCGACATACTGCGCGTCGGTCTTCGCAAGCATCGCGGAGTGGGGATTCGAACACCTGATCGTGATCAATGGCCACGGCGGCAACACCTCTTCACTCAAAAACGCCGCCTGGGAGGTGCACGCCAAGACTGGGATCAAACTGCTCGTGGTGGACTGGTGGACCCTGGCGGGACCGGTCTGCGAGGCGGTTTACGGACAGGCGGGCGGCCACGCGGGTTGCGACGAAAACGGTTACATGCAGGCCCTCCGCCCCGAGACCATTCACCGCGACATGATGAACGACGCCCTGATTTACAACTTCGCCCCCGGTGTTTCGGTCTATCCCTATCCCGGGACGATTCTCACCTACAAGGAAGGCCAGGGCGCGCCGGACTTCGATGACGCCAAGGCACACCGCTACCGCGAGGGCGCCATCGCCAAAGTCCGGGAATTCTGCCGCCAAACGCTCGATCAGTGGGATGCGCTGGGCTACTGAGATGACCCTCCGAGCGTCCAGCGGAACCGCAACGATCACGCACCCGCACTGCATAACGCACAAAAGGCAAAACCCCGGCCACAACAGCCGGGGTCACCGTTTTGGTGCGACGATGGTATCCGATCAGACTCGGTAGGCGAACGTCACAAAGACACGCCGGGTTTTGTAATTCGCGAAGTATGTCCCCGGGTCCATGTCTCGCAGCTCATACCCGCCATGGACATAGGACATGTCGATCGTCATCACACGGTCGATGAGAAATCCCGCACCGAAGGTGAGGTACTGCCGCTGGGACTCGACATACCGGTCATCGATGGGGAGCGGATCGAGAAAGTAGCCGGCGCGGACCGTCACACCTTCGTTGGGGAAAATGTACTCGGCGCCAAGGTTAACGCCGATTACTTCTCTGAGATTGTCCTTCACAAAGCGAAGTTCAGGCGAATTGTTCAGCAGATCGTCGTCATAATCGAAGTCCAACTGGGACCAGTCGGAATACTTGAGGTCGAGCGCGGCTAGGAGATTTCCAGTGGCCCCCGAGGCCCCGATTCCGAAGGCAAAGGGGCGCGTCAGGTTGTAGAAGGAAACCGTCTCATACGGCAACGATGGGTCGCCATCATACGGCCAGATGTACGGCGAGAAAAGCGTATCTACCGTATGGTCGTAGATGGAAAACTCTTCAGCGTCGAGATAAGTGGGTGTTTCAATTGTGACGCCGACCGAAAACGCCTGCGAGACCGTGTAGGTTAGCCCCGCCAATGCTGACACTCCGACATAGTCGATGTCAGTGTTGATGGATTCGCGTTCACTGATTGAATCGCCGAGATTCCCTTGTGCCACTCTTGCTTGCCAGTCGAAGTGGTCACTTCCAGTCAAGATGTTTAGCGTCAGCCCGGCGGCCAAGCGTGGGGAAATGTCCATCCCCGCACCGGCAGACCACTTCCACATTCCCCCGTGCTCGATCTCACTGCCGGTGTAGACGGAGTCGATTCCCGGGTAGGTTCGTTCTGAGTATGCACGGTCGAAACTGTTGAAACGGTGGACGCCTGTTGCGAACACGAGTGATCCTCGATACGTTGGGACTGGGAGCGTCAGGGACAATGAATTGATTCTCGTCTTACGGATGTCGTCTTCGGCATCTCCGGTCCTGTATCTTGAGCCGAGGCTGGTCTCATTCGACTGCCTGAAGTGGGAAACGCCGCCACGAAACTCAATGCGCCGAACTCGTGCGAGATTCGCCGGGTTATAGATCAGGGCAGAACCGTCGCGGGCCGACACGATTCCCGTGTTTCCCATCGAAGTCGAGCGTGCGTCACATCCGAAAAAGTCAGACGCAATGGCCCCTTGAAAGAGCGAGACATCTTCCACGTCCTGCGCAACAACGCTGGATGGTGAAGTGGCGGAGAACAATGTAATCGCCGCGGTGAAACGGGCTGAAATCAGCTTGAATTGCGAAAGACTCATGAGGCTCCTATGGTTTGATCGTGCCACGTCTTGGGGCCTTCTTCCCTGGTTCAGGTTTTGGTGAGTTGGCGCCGGCAGTTGAGTCTGCGGGGTTGTTCGATGGGGTAACACGGACTTTGTCACCTTGCGGAATCCCCGCGCCGGTTCCCGGTGTGCCGCCGCCTTTGGTGGCACCGGCGCCCGGCGCGATATACGTTCCACCTGTTGAGGGCACCGCCGGTGCCCCGCCGACGTAGGGGGGAGCCAACGAACCGCGCCGTCCGGCGCGCTCCCCTGGCTCGATGGGATTGCCGTTTTCGTCCACCCGACGGACGTCGTCGTCATACCAGTAGTGGTCCCACCACCACGGGTACGCGTAGTAGTAACCCAGGCGCGGGTACTCGAAGTAGTAATCGGGGTACTCCCCGTAGAAGAAGCCGTAAGGGTAGGAACCGTAATCGGTGTGGCATTCCAGGCACCGGTCACGGTAATACTCCTGGTGATGCGCCGAATTCGAAGCGCCCTCCTCCGACGTGATCGGGTGCTTCAGGATGGTGTAGCATCCGACCAGCAGGAAGGCGAGCAGCATCGCCAGCGGTGCGGCCCAGCGCAGATGTACGGGTCGTGCCATAACGGGTGACACCTCGTTGCCAGTTGATCCCATGGTCCCAGTTGTCCGACAGCACTGCCCTGAACGCTCAGGTTGTCCGACGCGACAACCGTTTTACGCCCAAGCCCGGCAATGCGTTGCCTTGTATTTGGATAATCGGCAGTTCACCCCCTCGGGTGACCGCCTGCAAGTCGTTGTCGCTGGCCATCCGAAAAAACCCTCGGCACACCGGCAGGCCGGTGTGCCGAGGGAATTGACAACTCTTGGGTCTAAACCGGCCGGCGGCCGTGTCTACAGCCTTTCGACATAGATAAGCCGCAGTTCGCGTCCGAAGGAGTCGGTGTCGCGACGGTTTTCCAAGAGGTCCTTCATGACCCCCTCGACATAGACCTGATTGAGAATCAGCCACCGAACCCCGAAGTTCAGGTACCCGCGTCCCTTCCCAAGCGAATGCGGCGTGCGATCATCGTTGAGCGCCATGTCGTATTCAGCGACCATCCCCAGGCTGTTGTCGAAGCGGACATCGCCGCCGAAGAAGAAGTTAACGTCCTTGTCATGCTTGTCTTCGCGCGAGTAGTTGATACCACCATGAATCGAGGAGGTGAACCCGGAGGTGCGGTACCCCTTCGACGCCACCGCGTAAAAGCCCTTGGACTTGATCTGGTAACGGTTCAGGGAATCGATCCAAAGGCCGAAACCCTGCTCTTCGTAGCCGACCGATATCCCCGGCCAGACCATGTTCTCACCGAGAATCTGGAGTTTGGTGAGAAACTGCATCCGCGGGTTCCAGGTCGGATCGTTGGAGGAGATGACATCGGTCCCGCCATAGCTGAACCCGATTTGCCAGCGGTTGGTCAGGCCGAATTGCAGGATGCCAAGGACGCCGCCGTCCGGAAACGCCCGCAGTTCGGTGTCGAAGGACCCCTTGCTCAGGGTCCCCGCCGTGGGCGCGTCGATCATTCGCCGCGGCGGCGGATTCAACTCGTCGGATGCCGGCACCTCCGGTCGCGGCGACCGGCGCCACTGCGCCGAGGCATCGGCGGAAACCAGCAGAACGACCAACATGGCGGGCACAAGCCCGCCCCAGCGTGTGATGGAAGATTGCATTTTTAACCCCTCTCGGATAAACCCTGCCGCCGGAAAGGTCCCCGGAGGGGAGTTTCTTGTCAATAGAAAAGCGGGACCGCCAAAGGGGGATTAAGGCAGCATCGAACGGAGGTCTCGTTCAACCGCGCGGCGGTAGTCGGCCTTTAATGTCTCGAAAACCCGCAACGCCCGGGCGGTCAGGCGCAGTCTTTTGCTCCCCAGCCGGCGAGCCAGCCGCAGTCCGCGCACAGACGACGTCAAGAATACCCCATCCGCCGTTTCAAGCGACCGGAGTGTCAGGCCGCCGGTCCGTACAGGAATGCCCCGCTCGTGGGCGGCGTCCAGGATTACTTGTCGCACCACGCCGGCCAGTGCGCCATCCCTGAGGGAGGGGGTACGCAGCGTGCCGTTTTCAATGGCGAACACCGTCGCCTGCGCGCCATCCGCAATACGGCCGCGCGAATTGACCACGATCGCATCGTCGCATCCCTCCGCGGCGGCCATCTCCGATGCGAACACATTCGGGAAGTACGCCAGGGTCTTGCAGCCGATCATCGGATTGATGGGATCAATGCGCCATGGCGCAACCCAGACATTTCCTGCCTGCACCAAGGGGTTGGTTTGCGGCCTGACAATGATGACTCTTCTCGGCTTGAAGTCTGGTGCGAATCCGCGAGTGGTGATCAGGTTTGCCGCGCCCTCGCCGGCTCCGCTGCGGACAATCAACCGCTTGAGATGCCGGCGCCACCAGTTTGTGTCGCCCATGTCGATCTGGAGGCGCTCTCCGCCCGCCCGCATCCGGTCCAGGTGCTGCTGCAGGAACAGGGCGTGACCACGGTGAATCCGGATTGTCTCAAACAACCCCCAGCCAAATCGGAATCCCCAGTCTTCAATTGAAATGGCGGGGCGATCAGGGGACAGGATTCGCCCGTCGATTGACGCGAAATCGCGCGACTTAACGGGCTTCGACCGTGGGTTTTTCGTGGATGATGTCATGCGTCGTTGTCTCGATCCCGCTCGGCAACAATGAATCCAACATCGGCGCGATTTTGACCAGCGATTCCTCGTACTCGGCGTCACAATCCGAGTCGGCCACGATTCCGCCGCCGCCGTGGACACGGAGCGTGGGTCCGATTTTCACCGCTGTGCGAATCGCCACGGAAAAGTCGGCGTCCCCGGCCGCATTCACCCAGCCGATGGCGCCGCAATAGACCCCGCGCGGGGTGGACTCCACCTCGTTGAGAATCTCGACGGAACGGCGCTTTGGCGCCCCGGTGATGGACCCGCAGGGGTGCATGGCCCGCATCACATCATGCCACTGCAATCCCGGAGCGAGCCGGGCGCGAACGATTGATTCGAGGTGCCAGACCGATGCATAGGCGCGCGGCCGTCTGAGGGCCGCGACACGAACACTGCCGATCTCGGCGATCGTCCCCAGATCGTTTCGCTCAAGATCCGTGATCATCAGCAATTCGGCCCGGTCCTTCCCACTTTCGAGCAGGGCTCTGAGATTCGCCCTGTCGGACAATGGGTCATTTCCACGCGCCCGGGTGCCCTTGATGGGACGGGACTCCACGACGTTCCCGGATTTTCGCCAGAATCGTTCCGGCGAACATGAGATCACTTCGATTCCGGGGTAAGCCGCATCGATTGATCCATCGCGCATGCGACCGGGAGGGAATCGGAGATAGGCCGAAAACGGCGCCGGATTGGTCCTCGCGAGACGTTCGTAGAGCTCCCGGCCCGGGGTGGTCGTTTCGGATTCGAATGCCTGCGTGAGATTGGCCTGGTAGATGTCCCCTTCGGCGATGTGCTCTTTGATTTTCCGCACGGCATCGCGGTAATCCGATTTTGCCACCAGCGGTTTCCATCCATACAGCGATGGGTGCCTGCAGGGAGCCTTAATCCCAGTGTGTCGCGCCGAACTCGCGGGGGAGACGGTTTCAAGCTGGCCGAAGAGCAGGAATTGGATCGGGGGATATTCCGCTCGTCTTGGTGAGCGCAGCCCAAGCATCGCATGCCCGAATTCATACGACACGTACCCGATCATTCCCCCTTGGGGAAACTCACCGGCCACGTTCTCCCGAAGCCGTTCGAGCGCGTCAAGGGTGTCACCGTTTCCTGATGCCCCAGTGCCATCTTGCCATCTGACGGCCCAGTGGGCATCATCCGCCGCGAATCGCCCCAGCAAACCCCGCCCGATAACATGGCCTACCCCCAGTCCGGGCCGGCGCCAGCGGCTCTCCAGGATGGCCATGCCACCAATTCCGTCTTGGAGGGGCGATGGAGGAGCGAAGGTGGATTCGAACATCATGGCGGGTGAGAAACATCGGAATTTCCCCCCGATCAAGGTGTATTGAGGACAGGAGGGCCGACAGCCGCGATTCCGGTCCGAAGTTGTCAGGGATCGGCTCCGGCGCCGATCCGACACTGAAATCTATCTAAATGTATTGCAACGACTTATGAAATTGGCGCAATTTGACTCTAAACCCGCATCCGGGTTACCCGTATCAAATAGCACGGAACGTCACGCCCACTCGATTGTATTAAGGCGTGAGAGCTATTCGTTGCGACCGAACAAGGGAGCTACAATAATGGACTCACAAAAAGCCATCGACCATGCCCTGATGCGTCAGGTGCAGCAGGATGACTTTGAGGCCTTTGAAAAGCTCGTTGACCGATACAAGGGCCGGCTGGTCAATGTCATCACGCGTATGCTCAATGACCAGAGCGAAGCAGAGGATCTTGTCCAAGAGACGTTCCTGCGGGTTTGGACGCACCGTCAGGATTACGACTTCTCCTACTGCCTGTCGACGTGGATTTACACCATTGCGCTGAATCTGGCCAAAAACGAGCTGCGCAAGCACCGGAAGTTCAAATTCTTCAACCTGATCGAGATGGCGGAAAAGGGGATTGAAATCCCCGACCCCAAGATGGGCCCATCGGCCTTGGGGCACATGCTTGATCAGGCCATCACAACCCTTCCGGTGAAGTACAAGACGGCATTCTTGTTGCGCGATGTCGAGCAGATGTCCTACGAGGAAGTCGCGCAGATTCTTGGTGTCCCGCTGGGGACCGTGAAGTCCCGTGTGAATCGGGCCAGGGCGGTCCTGAAAGACCAACTCAAACCGAAACTGGAGCAATCACGTGCGCTGTCGCAAGGCTCGCTGGTTCCTGTCCGCACGATGTGACGGGACTCTTTCCGAGCGCGAGCGTCTGCGCTTGGAAGACCATCTGAAGGGCTGCGCCGATTGCCGGCGGGAGGCGTTTTACTTCTCGGAGATTGCCGCCTGCGCGGGGCGTCTTGAGAAGGCTCCGGTCCGCCCGGACTTCAATGTTCGTCTCCGCGCCGCCATACGCCGGTCCGAGGTCGCCGCATCGACTCCCAAGCCGTGGTACCGTCCAACCCTTCAGCCTCTGTTCCGCCCGGTACTGGCTTTTGGCCTTCTGGTTCTGACCTTGGGCGGGGGAGTCACGGGTTACGTCCTGACGCATAACAGCGAATCCGGCCCAATGGACTCCACGGAGGCCATCGTGGAATGGCAACCAGTGATCCAACCGGGAATGACCCCGGTGGGGGATATGACCGCCGAAGACCAGCGTGTCCGGCAGTACATCGACACGAACGGCGCCCTGAGTGATTTTGTGATCGAGACCTACAGCGTGGAGGATCCGAACACGGAAAAGCATCTGCCGCAATACCTTAATCCGGTTGTCCCAGCGGAGCAGATGGCCCGTCAAGTGAGCTATTGATTCCCACCCCGAATTTGTCCTTTCAAGGCCGCTCCCAGCGGCCTTTTCTTTTGCTCCCGGCCCTTGGCCGGGCCTGTCAAAGGGTATGTGTTTCTGTCGATTCTGGTGGTACGGACGCGTCCAATCGGGGTAGAACCATTGGTGCAAAGGAGACCGGATTGGCGAGGATTCCGGAGGGTTGGATTGATTGGTGGGTGAAAGGTTGTTAGACAACAGGAAAACCGCGGGGAGCCCGCTGCGGCCGTGGAGGATCACGGCGGCGGCGGTCATTGCCGGTGCGATCTGGCTGGCCGGTCACGGCACCATGGCGCGTGCCGACTCCACCGACACATCACCCTTCAGCATCCTGCGCGCACTCGAATCGGAAATGCGATCGATTGTGGAGTCCGTCGCACCATCCGTGGTGACCATTCGAGCCACTCACTCCGCCTCCGGTGAGTTTCCGGTCGGTATCGACCGGTCCATGTCGGTCGGCTCGGGAGTCTTCCTGGACTCGACCGGTCTCATTATGACCTCAAGCGGCGTGGTCAGCGGCGCCGATGATTTCTGGATCGAGACCTACGATGGCCGGCTGTACCAGGGGATCCTTCTTGGCGCAAGCGATGAGATCGCCCTTTTGCAGATCAAGGGTTGCCGCATTGTGCCGGCGCACTTCGGCGATGCTCTGGACCTTGGTGTTGGATCGATGGTCGCCGCGGTGGGAAACTCCTACGGTTATGCCTGTGGCGTTTCATGGGGGGAGGTCAACGGCTTCCGGCCTGACGGCACAATCCAAATGACACTCGGCATCTCCGCGGGCAGCTCCGGCGGAGCGGTGGTCAACACCGCCGGCCGGATCGTCGGGTTGGTCAGGGCTAAGATATCCGAACCATTCTATCTCGATCCGGTGTACTGCCAGACGGGGAAAGACAAGACACCCATCAGCCTCCCCGGGCGCCGCCTCGAACTGCCGACCTCGGCGGTGTCTCTGGCGATTCCCATTCAATCGGCATTGCGCAGCGCCCACCGGATACTCGAGGCGGGGACCGAGCCACGCGCCTACCTCGGCGTCTATGTCGACGACCTTCGCGGGTGGTATGCCGCGCATTTCAAAACCTCAGAAGGGGTTTTGGTTACGGGCGTGGTTGGTCAGACCCCCGCCGAGGCCGCTGGACTTCGCCAGGGTGATCTGATCACCGCGATCGATCACCAGCCGGTGGGGTCGATGTTGCGTTTTCGGCAAGTCGTGGCGCAAACATCTCCGGGACAGCGGCTCCAATTCGATGTCGTGCGAAGCGGCCAGAGTCTGAAGATCGTTGTTGAGGCGGGGCGTGCGGACGCGCCGCACCTGGCCGCGACCGATCGCAAGTCGCGTCCCTTCCCCGTGAGCCCCGCGGCGAGTGTGTATTCCGAATCCAAGGCGACCCCGGTCTCCGCGGAGGAGGTCGTCCCGGCGAGGCGTCAGACCGTGGCGGCGAAGACCGGTCAACACCAGCCCGGCGGTGCGTCGGAAGACTGGGTTGCCAGACTCAACGCCATGCAGTGCATCATCGATTCACTGCGCCAGGAACTGCTCATTCTGCAGACCCAAGCCCCCCGCTGATCCCCGCGCCGCAACACCTCATCTGGACTTGCTCCGCCCCGGCGGTGCGGGTATTCTGAGCTGCATGCCCCGTGTGGTATAACAGGGTTGGAAGGCAGAGCATTAGACGGTGCGTAAGAGGTTTAAAATTCCACTCCTGACGCTGGTCCTGCTCGTTGTCGGCGCCGGCGTTATCCTGCTTCTGCTCATCAAGACCGATTGGCTGCCGCGTCGGGCCTCCGGCCTGATCAACGAGGCATTGGAGCACACCGCCGATCTGCACATTGAGATCGGCGACTTCGGCGGCAATCTCCTCTCCGGCATGGCCGCTGAGAATGTGGTCGTCACGCGCGCCGATGCCCCCGCCGACACGGTGGTTGTCATCGCACGGGTGTCGGCGGAGTATGACATACGCGATCTCTGGAATCGCCGCTGGGTCATCCGGTCGGCGGTCGTCGATTCACCAAAGGTGTACCTTCCGCAAGATTCGCTCCGCCAGTTCTTCGCCTCATTCGCGAGGAAGGACACGGCCGCATCCCGGCAGACCAGGCCGCTGGTGCTTTTCGACTTCGACCTCCACGACTTCGTCATCCAGGGTGGTCAGGCGTACCGGCGCAGCACATCATCGATCATGGTCGATTCGTTCAACTTGCAACTTTCGGCGGCGAGCCATGGCAGTGTGATCGCTGCCCGACTGCGGGGCGCGGAGGCCGTCATCGATGGTTACGGACGGGTCTCGGCCAGCGGGCTTCTGCACTCCGAAAGCGGCGCCTGGAAAGTCGACTCAGTCGAAGTGTCGACATCCCGATCGCGCATCCACGCGTCCGGATCCATGCGGGAATGGGTGCTTCGGACAGACCCGCTGGATTTGGCCGACGCCGCCTTCATCACAGGCGGGATCAAGGGAAGTGTCGAATTCGACGGTACGATCAAACCGGACACATCGCTGACCCAATGGTCGATTCAGGGCCGCACCTCGGGTGTCCTCGAAGGTTACACGCTCGAGAGCGTCGCAATTCAAGTTGAGGTGCGCGGCCGGCAGATCGCCATCGACTCCGTTGCCGGCCGTGTGTCCGGCGCCCTTTGGAATGGTTCGGGTGCGTTCAATCTGGGAGTGAAACCGGAACGGTACAGCTACGGGGGTTCAGTCCGCGGCTTCGATCTCAACCGGTGGGCGGACGGTACTTTCTCCACGGACCTCAACGGCGCGATTGCGGTCGAGGGCGAAGGTCTCACCGATGAAACTCTGTCGTTGGATCTTGATGTTCAGTTGGCGCCAAGCCGCTTTGATAACGTTCGAATCGACTCGGCATTTGGACGTCTCACCGTGACCACACGCGATGCGATATTCGACGACGACTTCCAGATGTATACCAACGCAACAGAGCTGACCGGCGGCGGGAGCATCTCGTATGCGGACTCCATCGACATGTTCGCCAACGTGTACTTTGAAGACCTCCGACGCTGGGACTCCCTCGTCTTTGTTGACTCGCTGGCGGGCCGGGCGTACGCGTACATTTACCTGTCCGGCTTGACCGAGGATCCGGATCTCGCCGGACGTCTTCTGTCCGATTCGCTTCGGTTGTTCGACATGCGCAGTTCATCGGTCGAGGGATGGTTTTATGCTCCGAACTTTCTCTCGCGCCCTTCCGGGGATGTGAACTTCCGATTTGGCGCCAGCGATGCGTGGGGATGGGCGGTGGATTCGGTCGTCTTGCGCGCGAGCCTCCTGGATCGCCGTGTGGGGATAGACTCGATGGCGGTGTTCACACCCGCCCTGACCGCCCAGGGACGCGGCTGGTTGGACTGGTCCCATGGCACCATTCCTGTCCGACTTCTGCCGCTCACGGCCGTGTGGGAAGACCAAATCTTCCGGGCCACCGACACGATCGCTGTTAGCGTCGATTCCCTCGGGTTCGAGTTTTCTGAGGTGGCGGTGGAAAGCGGACTGGGGGAAGTTGCGGCCAGTGGGCGTGTCAACTACGATGAGTCCACTGATCTCGATTTCTCCATTGAGGGAGTCCGCATATCCAGCATCGCCCGTCGGCTGTTCCCCAATCTCAGGGCCGATGGCCTGATTGCGGCCTCGGGCCACCTTGAAGGGACGCTGGACAATCCGATCCTCACCCTTGACGGGACAATTCGCGAACTTGAGTACGATGGCATTCCCGCCGGCGATCTTTCCGGCGCGGTCGCCTATCGCGACAATCGCCTGCGAACAGATGAGTTGCAGCTCATGCACCCGAACTACCGTGCGGTGCTCGCGGGCGAATTCCCTGTTTCACTCGACTTAAGCGGCGGAGGGGCACATGTTCTCGAAGAGCCGATGTCGGGGCGTCTCAGTGTCTCCGGAGAGGCGCTTGAGCTGGCGGCGCAACTGCTGCCCGAGACCGTGGAGTCCGTGAGCGGCCCATTCTCGATTTATGCCACGCTCGGCGGCACGCCCCGCTCCCCTCTGGTCACCGGAGACGCGCATCTCCGGAACGGTACGATCAAGGCGATCGAGATCGCCAATCCCATCGAGAATTTGCAGGTCGATGTCCTGCTCAGCCAGGATACAATCAAAATCGAGCGGGCGGAGGGCATCATCAAGCAGGGCCGGCAGACCGGAAAAGTCTCCGTGACCGGCGACATGAAGATTCTCTCGTACAACCTCTTCGACTACGACCTGAAAGTCACCGGCCGCGATGTGCCCGCCCGCTTCGAGTTCGAGGATTTCTACGTCGAAACCGACTTCGACCTGAATGTCAACGGCAGTGATCCACCGCTGGTGAGCGGGACCATTCAGCCCACCCGCGTCGAAGACCGCATGCCATTCGAGGATGAGGACACCCCGGAGGTGATCGATCCCGACGGGTGGGACTGGGACTTCACCGTGGAAATGCCGGGAAACTACTGGATTCACAACGAGCAGATTGATGCGGAGTTGTCTGCAGACCTGAGGATTTTGCGCGAGGAGGGACGGCCGACTTACCTGGGGCAGGCGGAGATCATTCGCGGCAAGGTATACCTCTTCGACAAGATCGGTCGCATCCAGTCGGGCATTCTGACTTTCGACAACGTGAACGGGCCCGACCCGAGCCTGGATATCGATGTCCTCTTCGTTATCCGCCAGCCCAGGCCCGACCAGGCGCGTCAGAGCGAGGGGTCGCAGTCGCTCGACGTAAACCTGCATGTCGGCGGGCGCGCCTCCGAGCCCCTCATCCAGCCCGAACCGCCCTACACGGAGCAGGATGTGCTCCTGCTCTTGACCGCGAACACCAATTTCGGCGGCGGGGAGCCGACCTCGGCATCCGATCCCTGGGCCGACCGGCTGAAGTTTGCGGCCACGGGCTTGCTGTTCTCCGAAGTGCAGCGGGTGGCCGCCCGCAAACTCGGGCTGGAGACTCTCGAGATCAGTTCGGAGGGTGATCCGACCGATGCGGAAATCACCGTGGGCCGGTACTTCTCGCCGCATCTCTACCTGTATGGTTCCAGCCAGGTCGACGCGGGCGGGGGGCAGGAAGTGGGGTTTGAGTACCGCTTCAACCGTCATTTGTTTCTGGAAGGCAACCGTGACAGTGAGAATCTTTACCGGCTCAACCTGCATTTCAACTGGGACTATTGAGAGTGATGCGACTGCCGGCCGCACTCCTGCTAGTGGCGATCATCCTATCGCTCCCCGCCGCATCGCGGGCGCAGGATAGCACACTGACGGGCGAGGAATTGTCCCGCTGGGTGCGTCGACGGCCCAACATCAGTCGCATTGAGGTGACCGGCAACACCGCTCACAAGTCCGGACGAATCAGAAACGTGATGCAGCTGAAGACGCCCAGCTTCTGGGCGCACTTCGGACTTCGGGAACGTCCCCGGCTGCTGCCGCTCACCATGGAGCGCGATGCCGCGACGATCGACCGGGAGTATCGCGCGATCGGCTACTGGGATGCCGTTACCAAAGTGACCGCCAGGCCGGATAAGGATGGCGAATCGGCGGTGGTCTCGGTCGCGATCACCGAAGGTGCGCGATCTCACTGGGGCGCGATAACGATGACGGGCGACCACGGGGAACTGCTCTCGCGCACTTCGCGCTTTGCCGGGCCGTTGGGAAGGGGGAAGCCCGCCGATTCGATGGCATTCGCACTCGCCCACGCGAGAATGCTCGCCGAGTGCGCCAATCAAGCACATCCCGCCGCCCGGGTACTGCCGACAATTAGCCGTCGGCAAGATTCCATCGACGTTCATTTCGAACTGAAAAGCGGCCCGCGGGTGGTCCTGGGAGAAGTCCACATGGAGGGACTCGAACACACCCGGGAAAGTGTGGTCCGGCATGAACTGCGTCTTCAGCCAGGACAGCCCTACTCCCGCCGCCAGCTGGATGAACGCCAGCAGGACATTTACGCCACCGGTTTGTTCACCTTTGTCCGTCTGGAGCCGCGCTACGCGGACTCCGCCGCCGGCCAAAGCGAGCGTGTCGCCGATCTGAACTTGCGGCTTGTTGAACGGGCGCCGTCGTTCATCGGATTCCGCACCGGCGCCGGGCAGGATGACTATCGCGATCTGACGTTTGATTATGCGCTGGAGTGGGGAAGCCGTAACTGGATGGGAACAGCGCGCAAGTACACGCTGACGGCGACCTCGAGTTTTGTCGTGGTCACCGAATGGCGTGTTTTGCATCACCGCTTCTCCGGCAGCTACACGGAGCCTTATATCTTCGGTCTCCGCCTTCCCACCACGCTCGAACTGGCGTACGAGCCGCCGCTGCGATCCGCCACCCAGGATTACCGTGTCGAGCGGATGTCGGGACAGTTGAGTGTAACCCGCCGGTTCCGGCGGGTCCACCGGCTCTGGTCTTCGCTGGTCTACGAGCGGGTGAATATCAGCGACGTGCCCGAGGATCGCCGGGAGGACATCCTCGAAGAAGAGGGCAACACGATCAACCGTCGGTGGAACTTCGCGCTGGAGCGCGACACACGGCCCAACCTGTTTGTTCCGACCGCCGGCGCCCTGACCCGGTTCTCCACCGAGTTTGTCGGGGGATTCCTGGGTGGACGGAGCGACTTCTACAAGCTCGACTTCTCCTGGGCGAAGTATCAGATCATCAGCGATCCCACGGTGCTGGCCAGCCGCATCCGTGTCGGCTGGGCGGGCGTCCATTCGGGAGGCGATTTCGTCCCTTCGCTCGACCGGTTCTACCTCGGCGGTGCGAACTCGATCCGCGGGTACTCGGAGAACACCGTCGGCCCGGTGGATTCCCTCGGTGTGGCCGTGGGCGGCGAGGTCATCGCCCTGTTCAACCTGGAGTTGCGCACCCCGGTGAGCCGAAAATTCTGGTTTACGATCTTCGGCGACTTGGGCAACAACTGGGCCAGTTTTCATGACATCGAACTCGAGGAAACATTGCTGTCGATCGGAATCGGCTGGCAGTACATCGCGCCGGTCGGCCCGCTCCGCCTGGACTATGCACGGCGGGTGCTCCACAAGCGGCATCCCCCCTCCGATCGACTGCATCTTTCCATTCTCTTTTCATTCTAGATGTCCGGACAACGATTGTGCATCCGCCCCCGTATTCCATCCTGAGCCGGGGGGAGACCAATTGCCGATGAATGACCGACCTGCCATCCTCATGACGTTGCGGGGTGAACCGCCCGTGGAAACGCCGCGCGAGCCATCCTCCTTCGAGTACGAGTGGTGCCCAAGCCCGTTCGCCGCCGCCATAGTCCGGGCCGGCGGAATTCCTGTTTTCCTCTCCAATGAGTGCCCGGCCGATTGGGTGTCCGAGGCGCTCGCGCGCTGTGATGGGCTCTTCCTGACCGGGGGGGAGGATGTGGCCCCCGAGCACTTCGGGGAGACCGACTCGGTCGGCAATCTGATGCTTAACCCGAAGCGCGATGCCGTGGAATTGGCGGCAATCGCCGCGGCCGACCGGATGGCGATGCCGATCCTCGGGGTCTGCCGCGGGGTGCAGGTGCTTAACATCGCACGGGGCGGCACGGTGTACCAGGACCTCAATCAGCAGTTTGACCGCGCCCCGCGCGACCACTCCCGTGGCGGCAAGGGGCCCCGGGTGCAGTCACATGATGTCGAGCTGACGCCGGGGTGCCGGCTTCAAGACGTGCTGGGCCGTGCGCGTTTCGCCGCTGCCACCAGTCATCATCAGGCCATCCGCGACGTCGGGCGGGATCTCGTCGTGGTCGCCCACTCGCCCGAGGACGGCGTCATCGAAGCGGTGGAGGGACCCGGTGACCGCTTTGTGGTCGGCGTACAGTGGCATCCCGAAGTGACCGCCCATGACGAAACCACCCTGCGGCTGTTTAGCGAATTCATCAGTGCGTGCCGCTCCTTTGCCGTCACGCGTTGCACGGGAGCTGCCTGACATCTCCTTACAGACTATTCGATGGTGACCCCGATGCGCACGATCTATTGCGATTACAACAGCACGACCGCCACCGACCCTCGTGTCATTGAGGCGATGAACGCGGCGCTGGCGGTAGGCGGCGCCAACCCGTCATCGGCGCATTCACTGGGGCGCCGGGCGCGTGTCATTCTCGATGAAGCCCGGCAGAACATCGCCTCCCTGATCGGTGCGAAAGCCTCCGAGATCATCCTGACCGGAGGGGGCAGTGAAGCCGATAATCTGGCGATCCTTGGGAGCCTGTACTCCGCCGATGCCCATGGTAAACACTGCGTGACCGTCGCCACCGAGCACCATGCCGTCTTGGCGTCGGTCGAATGGGCGAAGCGCAATGGATTCGATGTGACGGTTCTCCCGGTCGACGGCCAGGGGCACGTGGACATGGGCCGATTCCAGGACTCTTTGCGGCCCGATACACAGATCGTCTCCGTCATGCTGGCGAATAACGAAGTCGGAACGCTGCATCCGATCTCCGAGTTGGCCGCCATCGCCCGCGATCGCGGCATCTGGTTTCACACCGACGCGGTGCAAGCATACGGAAAGGTCCCGGTGCATGTGGCGCAGCTGGGGGTCGACATGCTCTCTTTGGCCGCGCACAAATTCTACGGTCCGAAGGGGGTCGGAGTGTTGTACGCGCGCGGTGGGATTCGCCTGGCCCCGGTGGTGCATGGCGGAGGGCAGGAACTTGGACGGCGTGCGGGCACCGAGAACATCGCGGGCGCGGCGGGCACCGCCAGGGCGATGAGCCTCTGCGCCGACGATCCCGGCGAAGTTCCGCGCATCAAGGGTGTGACGGATGACTTCCGCCGGCGGCTGGCGGCGCAGGTCGGCGACATTCAGATCTTCGGCGATCCTCGAAACAGTCTTCCCAACACCGTGGGTGTCGGGTTCGCCGGGGTTGATGGCGGCACTCTGATGATGGCCCTGGATCTGAGGGGGATATGCGTATCCACCGGTTCGGCGTGCGCGACCGGTGCTTCCCACCCCTCGCACGTACTGGAAGCCATGGGAATCGACCGCCGATATCTCGGGGGCACAATCCGATTTTCATTCGGCCGGGGGAGTCTCCCGGAAGACGCTGCCGTGATCGCGGATGCCGTGGCCGAAGAAGTCGTCAGGCTGCGCGCCATGACGCCGGCCGCCGCGCACCATTGAATCATGAATGATCTCACACCCCAGAAGTGCCGCGCCCTTGTCGGCGACCAGTGGGCCGGTCGACGAGTCGCTGTGGCCATGTCCGGCGGCGTCGATTCGTCCGTCGCGGCCGTCATCCTGAAGCGCGCCGGATGCGATGTCATCGGCTTCACGATGAAATTGTGGAACTACGCCGATGTCGGCGGGGACAGCGCCCGCGACGGGCGTTGTTGCACCATCGAAATGTTCAACAATTGCCGCATGGTTGCCGGCGCCCATGGATTCCCGCACTACACCCTCGACTTGACCGGCCGGTTTGAACAGGATGTCATCGGGTACTTTGTGGAAGAGTACCGGCAAGGACGCACCCCGAATCCGTGCATTGTCTGCAACTCGCGGGTGAAATGGCCGGCCCTCTGGGAACGGGTGGCGCCGCTGGGCTGCGAGGCCATCGCCACCGGTCATTACGCGATACTCGATTCGGACGTCGATGGGACCGTCCGTCTGCATCGCGCCGTCGATCCCGATCGCGACCAGACCTACTTTCTCTGGCAGGTGCCGAATGAGTTTCTAAGGCGCACCATCTTCCCGCTCGGAACACTTCACAAGTCGGATGTTCGCGCGCTGGCGGCGGCATGGAATCTGCCCAACGCGGTCACTCCCGAAAGCCGCGACATCTGCTTTGTCGCCGACGGAAACATCAACCGGTTCATGGCCGACCGGGGTTGCCCGACCACGCCGGGACTGGTCGTCGATCAGTCGGGGCGCGAACTCGGCCGGCATGCGGGATTCGAATCTCTGACGATCGGCCAGCGGAAGGGACTCGGGATTGCCTTCGGACGCCCGCAGTATGTCACCCGGATCGATCCGAAGGATGGGACCGTGGTGATCGGCGACGATGCCGACCTCTACCATTCCAAGTGCCGGATTCGTGACGCGAACTGGCTTGTCCCCATGCCGGAATCACTGAGCGATGTTTCGGTAAAAATCCGGTACCTTCACGAGGCCGCACCCGCCACGCTGCTTAGCCTCGCGAACAACACCGCTGTCATTGAATTCGAGTCACCGCAACGCGCCATCACGCCGGGGCAGTCGGCAGTCGCTTACCAGGGAGACCGGCTCTTGGGCGGTGGAATCATCGATTCCGTCGAATGAACTCTGGCCCTTCTACGCGAAGGCGCCACCCTCGGTCTCGGCTTCCAGTTTCTCTGTCTTCAAGGGCTCAAAGGTGTCACCGTGCCAGAGTACCAGGCACCGCGGGCACAAAAGCGCGCCGCCGTTATCGCGTGAATGCTCCAACTTGTTTTTGCACATCGGGCAACGGCGGCGGGAACGCGGGCGCTTGAAGAAGCTCATGACCGGAACTCCTCGGGTTCACTGCGAGCGAAACAGCATGACGGCCGTGGTCACGGTGACAAGAACCGGGAATGACTTCATGGGCGAGAATCCGGGAAAGAGCATGACCAGCGCGACCGAGATGGCCGCGGAGGGCAGGAGTACCCAACGAAGGAAATTGAACGTGAGCTTGGCCGCCTTGCCCGCCAGGAGGAGTCCGAACGCGGCCGCGAGAACCCAGAACGCCCACTTGCCCGCCTCGCCGAAGTGCGTCGCGATGAGATCATTCAGCGCGCCGACCCGTGTGCCCAGGGATTCAACGAATACCTGGACCGACCCGAGGACATAGGCAAGCAGGCCCAGCATCACACGGCCTTCGAGGCGCCCGGTGGAGTCTGCGTGGCGCCGGCATCGATGGGTTCAATGGTCAGGGACGACTCGCCGACTTCGGAGAGCCCGTTCATCCGTTCGGTGAGGAAGTTCCGCGAGGTGATCCACTTCTGCGAAAGGCGCATGATCTCGTCATGGCTGGTGTCGTCTTCCCAATCGACGACCACGCTGTCGAACCGCTCGCCATGCACCAGGAGATCATCCATCGTCAGTATATAGCGCACCCGCATCGGCCACACTCCTCCACGGCGGACGTCGTGTCCGCCCCATCTTCCTCTCTGGCAATGGGGATGCCGAGTTCACGCCTGCGAGCCAGGAAGGGGGAGGTAGCCGTAACATGCAGTCTCGCATGCGATTACGGGCAAGCATGACGGGTTCCATTGAATGACCGATTGGGCCGTGACCAACGATGCGACTTGGATTGGGGGATGCGTCCAACAATGTGTTGTTGGAATGCCGTGTGCCGCACCGGGTTTCAGCGACCTGTTTAACGGCCGTGACGGAATAGATGGTGGAGGCGCGCCACCTGCTCATGGAGTCGCGCCCGGTACTGCAGACCGCCTCTCTCCGACCGTCGCATGATCAGATCGAAGTCCCGGAATTCGCCCGGGTCCGCCCATCGCGCTTCCCGGATCTCGTGATGGTCGGTTGGTGCGATCAGCCGATCGGGCGTCGATGCAGAGAACACATGCGTGTGCCACGCAATATCGCCGAGGCGGCTTGTGAAGGCGACGTGTGCGCGAAGCAGGTACCTCTCCAGTCTGACAGTCAAGCCCGTTTCCTCCAGCCCTTCACGCGCGGCGCCGGTCTCAAGATCTTCATCCGGATCAAGACCGCCGGATGGCGCCCGGTAGAGCCCGGGAGGGTAGAATGGCTTGGCAATGACCGCGATCTTTCCATCACCCTCGATGTAGAGCGTGATGTCATGCCGGCGTCCATGACGCTGGCTGTGCGATATGACTTGGTGATCTTCATCGGAGATCGACTGCACGTCTGTCCACTCCACAGGTGTGCCGTAACGCCCCTCCCAGCCCTTGATGGATGCCGCACTGACAAACATGACGATGCTCCGAAGAGGCCCGATTAGCTGACGGGGAACACAAGCATGGTGAAAATCCCGACGGCCGCCGGCTCGCTCTCACCCTTCTGGATGATCCGAACTTCGGCTACAGCGATCCGGCGTCCCAGTCGCAGTGTGCGCGCCAGCGCGGTCGTACGGCCCTTCCTGAGGGGGGCAAGGAAGTTCATCTTGAATTCGATCGTCACCACATCCGTCTTCTCGGGGATGCGGGTCAAGACAGCAAATGTCGCCGCCGTGTCGGCCAGCGATGAAATCGCCCCGCCGTGCACAAGCCCCTGATACTGGTGGAGAGCCGGTTTGGCCGCCATGCTGATGGTGGCCGTGCCATCCTCGAGCGCATCCAAACGCATCCCGAGGTGGCGAATAAACGGCACGCCGCGAAATCGCGTGGTGAGCATTCGACGGCGCGAGGGCGAAGGAAATTGCCCGACCCGGCCGCTGGGAAGTCGTTCCTGCGGCATCAGGTCAAAGTCACCAGTTCGGTTTGGATCGGCAGGGTGGTGACTTCCGCCTGGCCGTTGGTAATGAGGACATCGATCTCAGAACGGATTCCGAACTCCGGCAGATACACCCCGGGCTCGACGGAGAAGCAAACCCCTTCCCGGAGCCGCCGGTGATCCTGCGTTTCGAGGTTGTCGATGTTGGGCCCGACTCCATGCACGTTCGTTCCAATCGAATGCCCGGTCCGGTGAATGAAATACTCCCCATATCCCGCGTTTCGAATGACCTCCCGGACCGCATCATCCACCTCGCCGCCACGCACGGGCTTCTTCGATCTGAACCGGTCGTGGAGAAAACTCACCGCCCGATCGCGCGCGGAAGTCACCACGTTGAAGACCTCCTCGATCTTGCCGGGCACGGCACTGCCGGTGTAGCCCGTCCAGGTGATGTCGGCATAGACCGAATCCGGCGTCTTCTCCTTGGCCCAGAGGTCGAGAAGGACAAGTTGATTCGGACCAATCGGGGCGGAGCTGGTTGGCGACGGTTCGTAGTGCGGTTTACCGGCGTTCGCGTCGACCGCACAGATCGGCCCTTCATCTGTCGTCATTGACCGCCGCTCGAACTCCGCAAGCACGAACGCGACAACATCGTGCTCCCGGAGCGATCGCTTCTGTCTTACGGCCTCGCCGATCATTGAGAAGGCAAGATCCTTGATTTCGTTGAGGGCACGGGCGGCTCGCCGGTGACCGGCAATCTGTTCCGGCGTCCAAACCGCGAGGAAGCTGGCGATCAGGTCGGCGGAGGTGACAATCTCCAGTCCCCATCCCCGGATTTTCTCGATGGTGCCGGCATCGGTCAAGGCGACATAGGGAATCCCGTTGTCGGGTGAGTACTCCATGGCAATCCGTCGCGCCCCGCCGAGCGCGGTCTTCAACACCGAATCCAGTTCGCGCCATCCAAGGTAGGGGTGGTGGACTGCGTCGAATCCCTCGAAAGGCTGACTCTCAATCCGGTGATATATAATGTGGCAGGCGCCTGCCTTGGGAACAAACAGGCACCAGCGACGGGTGACCATCCCACGGACGCCGGTGACATCGCGCGCAATCGCATTCAAGCCGTGAAAATCGAAGAGCAACCAGCCGTCGAGACCTTCCTCGACCAAAGCCGCCTGGATCTTTCCCACCGGAACCCGCATGATCGATGACCTCACCTTTGTCTGTTCAATCTCCCGTGACAAAAAAGCGCGACCATTCCTCCGGAACAAGTGATATGCCCCTGAATTTCGACTCCGCGCCTGATTTCTGATTGACAGTTTTCGCCACCGCCGATATCATCGACCACGAGCGGTGAAACGCACCGTTCGGGGTTCCCTCCATGCCGATCTCACGCGATGACGTGGCCCATGTGGCCCGTCTGGCCAAATTGGAATTGACCGAAGCCGAAATGGAACAATTCGGCCGGGAACTGGCCGCGATCACGGGGTATGTTGCGCAGTTGACGGAAGCGGCTTTGTCAGGCGGTGATGCCCCGCCGGTTCTGCCATTGATCGCCGAAGCGGTCGCGCTGCGCGAAGACATCGTGCAACCCTCCTTCAATGCGGAGTCCGCCGTGGGGCAGGCGCCGGCCCAGGCGGGCCACTTCTTCCGGGTACCCAAAGTCATCGGGTAGCGAATTGATGGACAATCGAGGCGCTCAGGAGGGCCGGGATGATGGAAGTCGCACCGGCGCCCCCGGCGGATGGACATGATTAAGCCGTCTCAAATCGCCGGAATCATTCCGGCACGATGGGGATCGACCCGGTTTCCGGGGAAACTCGCCACACCAATCCAGGGACGGCCCTTGTTGTCGTGGGTCATTGTAGGGTGCCGTCGGTCGATGAGGGTGGCCAATTGGATTGTCGCCACGGACGACCGCCGATTGGCGGCCATTGCCGAGCAGGCTGGGGCGGAAAGCGTTATGACATCAAGCCGATTCCCCAGCGGATCAGATCGGGTGGCCAAGGTGGCAGAGTCGTTGAGATGCCGCTGGATTGTCAATTGGCAGGCGGACGAATGGCTGGCGAGCGGCCGGCCAATCGACCTTCTGATCGAAGCGCTGGAACGTGACAGGGAAACCCGCGTCGCGACGCTGTGCCGACCCCTGTCCCCCGGTGAGTCAAAAAACCCGAATCGCGTGAAAGTTGTGGTTTCGCAGTCGGGGCGGGCGTTGTACTTTTCGAGGGCGTTGATCCCGCACGATTCTTCCGGGACACATCCCACGCGCCTGCACTTGGGCGCGTATGCTTTTGACAGGGAGACCTTGCTTCAATTCACCCGCTGGCGTCAGACGCCGCTGGAAAAGCAGGAGCGGTTGGAGCAGTTGCGGTTTTTGGAGCACGATGTACCCATGGTGGTGGCGGAGTGCCGCATCGCAACATTTGGTGTGGACACGCCGGCCGATGCCGAAGAACTGAACAGCCGGCTTGAGAGGGGCGGGCGCAACCGAAGGGGGCAATGACCATGTCAACCAGCGCAACAAAACACATCTTCGTGACCGGTGGCGTGGTGTCCTCACTCGGAAAGGGTATCGCCTCGGCTTCGATCGGGCTTCTCCTGAAGCGCCGCGGGCTCAAAGTCGCCCTCCAGAAATTCGACCCGTACATCAATGTCGACCCCGGCACGATGAATCCCTTCCAGCACGGCGAGGTATTCGTTTTGGACGACGGCGCCGAAACCGACCTGGACCTGGGGCACTACGAGCGCTTTCTGGGCGAGAACCTTGCGCGTCAGTCAAACGTCACGACAGGCCAGATTTACGAAACGGTCATATCCCGCGAGCGACGCGGCGATTACCTCGGCGCCACCGTGCAGGTGATCCCGCATGTCACCAATGAGATTAAGTCGCGAATCCGTCTGATCGAAAAGCGCAATGGGCCAATCGATGTGGTCATTACCGAGATCGGCGGCACCGTCGGCGACATCGAATCCCTGCCGTTTCTTGAGGCCATTCGTCAAATGGCCCTGGAAAGCCCGCGTCAAACGACCGCCTTTGTCCATCTGACGCTCGTCCCCTATATCAGCACCGCCGGCGAACCGAAGACAAAGCCGACTCAGCACTCAGTCAAGGCCCTGCGTGAGATCGGCATTCAGCCCGACATCCTGCTCTGCCGCACGCAAAGCCCGTTGTCCGAGTCCATCCGGGGGAAAATCGGGTTGTTCTGCAACGTGGCGGCGGAAGCAGTCTTCTCCGCGGTCGATGTCTCAACCGTCTACGAGGTCCCGGTCCTCTTCCACGACCAGGAACTGGACAACCTGATTTGCTCCCTCTTGAACATCAGCGCGCCGCCTCCGGAGATCGAAGACTGGCGGCAGATGGTCAATAAGATCAAGGACCCGGCACGGCGGGTGCGTATTGCGATCTGCGGCAAGTACGTGAACCTGAAGGACGCCTACAAATCCATCATTGAGGCCTTCGTTCATGCGGGCGTGGTCAATGACACGCATGTCGAGCTGGAGTGGATTTCCTCGGAGAGCATCAAGAAGCAGGGGCCTGAGCCATTCTTGGACAACGTTGACGGGCTTCTGATCCCCGGCGGATTCGGCGAGCGCGGAGTCGAAGGGAAAATCGAGGCCATCCGCTTCGTCCGTGAACACAACATCCCGTTCTTTGGTATCTGCCTCGGCATGCAGTGCGCGGTGATCGAGTTCGCGCGCACCGTCTGCGGGTTGGAGGATGCGCAATCCACCGAGTTTAACCGGGAAGCCGGACATCCGGTGATCACGCTGCTGTCCGAGCAGCGCGAAGTCATCAACATGGGCGGGACGATGCGTCTGGGCGCCTATCCATGCGTGCTCGCGGAGGGGACCAAGTCCATGCGCGCCTACGGCAAGTCCCAGATCTCCGAGAGACACCGCCACCGCTATGAGTTCAACAACAATTACCGCGAGACGATCTTCGGCGCGGGAATGATTCCCTCCGGTCTATCACCGGACGGGGGGCTGGTGGAGATGATCGAGATTCCGAATCATCCCTGGTTTGTCGGTGTGCAGTTTCACCCGGAATTGAAATCCCGGCCGACCGCGCCACACCCGCTTTTCCGTGACTTTGTGGCGGCGGCCGTCCGGTTTCGCGAATCACGCCAAACGCACTCGGTAATCCAGTCGGGCGCCGCCGGCTAGAGTGGGCACACGGCGGCTGATTTGTCGCGCTTCCTCAATCGCCGCTGTTGCCCTATATTCCTGCGGTCAGGGTGGAAGGATGGCGGGGCTGGACGATGGCGACTTCTCACCAGGTAAGTGCATTCCCCATCGGGTCTCACACCGTCGGCGCGGGCCGGCTGGTGTGGATTCTGGGCCCCTGCGTGCTCGAAAGTATGGACATGGCGCTTCAGGTGGCCGATGTCCTGGCGAAGGCCGGAGAACGTCAAGGTCATCAGATCGTGTTCAAGGGCTCGTACACCAAAGCGAATCGCCTGCGTGCCGACTCCTACACCGGCCCGGGGATCGAAGAGGGCCTGCGAATCCTCGAATCAGTTAAGCGCCAAACCGGCCTGCCCGTGACAACCGATGTGCACACCACCGCGGAAGCGGAGATGGCCGGCGCCGTCGCCGACTTGATCCAGATCCCGGCGTTTCTGTGCCGCCAAACGGATCTCGTTGTCGCGGCTGCCAATACGGGAAGGCCGGTGAACATCAAGAAGGGCCAGTTCCTGTCGCCGGCGGACATGGGGCACATCGCGGACAAAGTGGTCCGAACAGGCAACCGCAAAGTCTTGCTGACGGAGCGGGGCACAACCTACGGCTACGGCGATTTGATTGTCGATTTCCGTTCCCTGCCGATCATGCGATCCACCGGACACCCGGTCTGCTACGATGCCTCGCACGCGGTCCAGACACCGGGTTCCGGAGGCGGGCACTCGGGGGGAAAGCGCGAGTTCCTGCTCCCGCTTTTGAGAGGCGCCCTGGCCGTGGGGGTGGATGCCATCTTCTGCGAGATCCACCCCGATCCATCCTCGGCAAAAAGCGACGCCCAGACACAGTGGCCGCTGGCAGACGCACAGGCTCTCTTTGATTCCGCCGAGCGCGTGCTTGGCCGTACCGAAGTAAATGGAGAGGCCGCGCATGCCGGCTAAACGCCGCCCCACCAAGGCGCGTTTGGCGCGGGTACGGATGATCATCTTCGACTTCGATGGTGTGCTGACGGACAACTACGTGTTCGTGGGTGAGAACGGTGAACGATTCAAGAGATTCTGGGTGCCCGACGGTGTTGGGATTTTCCTGGCCCACAAGGCGGGGATCAAGTTCGCGATCATCACGGGCAATCAGGACAAATCAACGCGTGTCCGGGCCGAGTACCTGCGCATTGACGATGTGTTCCAGGGCATTCTGGACAAGGCGGAGGCGTACGACGAAGTCAAACGGCGGCACCGGTTGAGCGACGAGGAATGCCTCTATATCGGCGATGATCTCCCCGACCGTCCGGTGTTTGAGCGCGTGGGGATCGCGGTTGCGCCGTCGGACGCCAACCCGCTGATGAAACGGCTGGCCGATTGGATCGGCAGTTACCCAGGCGGACGGGGTATCGTGCGTGAGACCATCGACGCGGTCCTGGAAGCCCGCACCAATGGAACCGGAAAGCCGAAGAGTGGGAAGAGACCCAAATGACCAAATCGGCGATGTCCAATACGTCCACCCGTTCGGCCGCCGTGGCAGAGTCCCGCCGGGTCCGCACCGGTCGTGATGTGATCCGCCTCGAGGCCGAGGCGGTGGCCACCGTGGCCGCGCGCCTGGATGATCGCTTCGACACGGCCGTGGACATCCTCTTGCGCGCCGAGGGACGCGTCATCGTGAGCGGCATGGGAAAGTCCGGGTTGATTGGACAGAAGATCGCCTCCACGTTGTCATCGACCGGCACACCCGCTGTGTTCCTGCACCCGGTCGAGGCCGGCCACGGCGACATCGGCGTGGTGGGCGCCGGCGATGTCCTTCTTGCCATCTCGAAATCGGGCAATTGCGAAGAGATCGGCGAACTCCTCCCGTTCTTCAAGCGCATGGGCACACCGATCATTCTGATCACCGGCAACATGAACAGCGAACTGGCCCGCCGCGCCGACATCGCCCTCGATGCCTCCGTGGAGGGCGAAGCCGAACCCAACGATTTGGTTCCGACCTGCTCGACCACCGCGGCTTTGGCCATGGGCGATGCCCTCGCCGTAACGCTGCTTTCCGAGCGCGGCTTCACGGCGGAGCAATTCGCGCGATTGCATCCCAAAGGGGCGCTGGGGAGGCGGCTCCTTCTTACGGTTGCGGACTTAATGCATGCGGGCGATGAGGTGCCGCTGGTGGCCATCGACGCGCCATTTAAGGATGTCCTCGTCGAAATGACCCGCAAGCGATTCGGGGCCACCGGGGTGGTCGATGCAAATGGGTGCCTTATTGGGGTCTTTACGGATGGCGATCTGCGCCGTCAGGTGGAGCGTCACATCGATCTGATGAAGGCAAGCGCCGCCGATGTGATGACCCGAAACCCCAAAACCATATCGTCCAACGAACTCGCGGTTGCGGCGGTCGCCAAGATGGAGGACCACCGAATCACCTCGCTGTTCATTGTGGACGACAATCGCAAGCCGCTGGGGATTCTGCACCTCCATGATATCCTCCGCTCGGGAGCGGTGTAAGACAAAAGGTGGCCGTGAGGAAGAGTGCGTCTCGGCCGGTATCGTGCCGCAAATGGCTGGCCGCAATTTGCCTGCCTGCGCTCGTGGCTTCCAGCTGCACTTATGAAGAACCGACCGTGCGGCCCTCCTCCCAGACATTCCCAACCTCTGAAGCGACCAACGCCACGACTGAGTTTCTGACCGGCTCGATCGTCACGACCCGGCTGCACAGCGGACGGATCATTCAGTTCGCCGAGAGTGATTCGGCTTGGGCCTATGTGCTCCATGCCGACTTCTATGACTCGAGTGGGGTTCACACCTCCACCCTTACAGCGGACTCGGCGCTGGTCCGCGAGGGCCGGCGGCTCATGGAAGTGTTCGGTCAAGTCCATGTCCTGACCGACAAAGGGACGACCCTGGAATCATCCCACCTTGCCTGGAATGATTCGAGTCAAACTGTTTCGACGGATTCGTTTGTCGTGGTTACCCGTGGGGAGGATGTGATGTCGGGGTACGGCTTTCAATCCGACCCCGACCTCACCCGCATCATCTTTCGCCGTCAGGTGTCCGGACGAATCGCCGACCCCGAGACGCTCGAAGAAGAATAAACTTCGTTACAGCTTCCTGGCCACCGCCTCGGCCATCTCCAGCGAAGTGTTTGATCCGCCCATGTCGTAAGTGCGGACCTTGCCCTCCCTAATAACGGTCGCGATCGCGCCTTCCAAACGGCTGGCCATGGAGATCTCCTCCAGCCAGTCAAGCATCAGCTTGACGGTCAGGAGCATCGCCATCGGGTTGACCTTGTATTGCCCCGCGTACTTGGGCGCCGACCCGTGGGTGGGCTCGAACACCGCGTAATCGTCACCGATGTTTCCGGAGGAGGCGAATCCAAGTCCCCCGACCAACTGGGCGCAGAGATCGGAGATGATGTCGCCGAACATGTTGGATGCAACAAGCACGCCGTAGTCCTGGGGATTTTTGATCAGCCACATGCACATGGCGTCGATGTTCGTCTCCCAGAGGGCGATGCCGGGATAGTTTTTGGCCACTTCACGAGCGGTTCGGACCATCAGACCGGACGTTTCACGGACGACGTTCGGTTTCTCAACAATCGTCACGGTTTTGTACCCGAACTTCTTGGCGTACTCAAACGCCGCGGTGACAATGTTGCGGGAGGCCTGGCGGCTGATGATGCGGCAGGAAATGGCCAGATCGCCCGCCGCCACCGAATCGAACTTCTTCATCTTCTTGTTGTTTTTCGACAGCACTTCGCGCACATCGTCCGGCACCGGATGGAATTCAACGCCCGCGTACAGGTCCTCGGTGTTCTCGCGGAAGACGACGAGGTCAATGTCCTCACGGAAATTGAGAGGATTGCCCGGATATGCTTTGCAGGGGCGCAGATTCGTTCGCAGGTTGAACGCCTGACGGAGGCCGACGATCGGCGACGAATACACAAGGCCCTTTCCCTTCAAGTCCGGGACCAGTTCCGCCTCGGCCTCTTCCTTCGGCTTTGAAGTGATGGCGCCGAACAGGGCGCAATCGGTCTCGCGCAGGGTTTTAAGCGTCCGGTCAGGCAGTGGATTGCCCTCCTTGCACCAGTATTCCCAGCCAATGTCCGCGTGGGTGTAGGTGGCATCCAGTTTCAAGGCATCCAGCACGATCCGCGCGGCGTCCATGACGTCCTTGCCGACACCGTCTCCGGGCATCCAGGCAATCTTGTATTTCGCCATTTGGTCTCTCCTCAAATCACGGGTTTAGGGCAGGCCGCCAATCATGCCAACGCGGAAAACGGCATTCAAGCGAAATCGGCAAGGCGTTGCGATCTTCGGCCGAAGTTTGTCAGAATGGAAATCCTGAAAGCGGAAAGGCCGCACAGCGGCGCGGAGAGGGCGTCGCAACGCGATGCCGGTCAAGTCCAATCGGCCTTGGCTACGGGGGCTGGGTCCCCATGAATTGCCTCGACGGCCCGACTTGGCAAAACCGCTTCTGCGCCGGGCAACTCTTGCGCCACGCCGGCGGCTCCCGATTGACTTGGCCGCATTCCCGCTTCATACTTGCGGGCCGTCCCGCCTCCGCGGGGTGAGGTGCTCGACGTGGCCAGATTACACGAATACCAGGGAAAGAAACTTCTGCGCGACGCGGGATTCAGTGTGCCCAAAGGCGCGGTGATTCGTGCCGGGGATGACATGCGGGCCGCCGTAACCGCGTCCGGTCTGCCGGCGGTCATCAAGGCCCAGGCGTGGACAACCTCGCGGGCGGCACAGGGCGCCATCGCCTTTGCCGACACGGACGCGGATGCGCAGGCGGCGATCAGCCGCATGCTGTCGCTCACTTTCGCCGGGTTCCCCGTTTCCGAGGTCCTGGTTGAAGAAAAGGTCGACATTGCGCGTGAATTCTACGCGGGTGTGGTGATTGATGATGCCAACAAGACACCGGTCGTGATCTTCTCCTCCGTTGGGGGTTCCGGCATCGAGGATCTGGCGAAGCGATTCCCCAAGAATGTGGCCAAGACACCCGTCGATGTCCGTTTCGGTCTGCGCGAATACGAGGCCCGGGACACCGTGCGCAAAACCGGGGTCAGCGGCAGTCTCCAAGCCGAGTTGGCGAAGGCGTTGATGCGCCTCTACGGTGTCGCCCGCAAGTGGGAAGCCCGGTCCGCGGAGATCAACCCGCTGGTCCTGCGTGGCGACGGGTCCATCGTCGCCTGCGACTGCCGCATCACGGTGGACGACAATGCCGTCTTCCGTCACCCCGAACTCGGCATCGAGATCGCCCGTGAATTCGGCCGGCCTCCCTCGGAATTGGACCGCATCGCATGGATGGTCGAGAAAGATGACTACCGCGGGACTTTCTACTTCATCGAGATGGCGCGTGGCTATGCACGCGGCGAGAAGTATCTCGGATTCCACGGCGCCGGGGGCGGTGGCTCGATGATGTCGATGGATGCCTTGGTGAAGCGCGGCTACAAGATCGCCAATTTCACCGATACATCCGGTAACCCCCCCGCCTCAAAAGTCTACCGGGCGGCCAAGATCATCCTGTCGCAGCCGAACATCGACGGCTACTTCGGCTCGGGCTCCGGGGTCGCCTCACAGGAGCAGTTCCACTCCGCCCGGGGGTTGGTCAAGGCCTTCTGGGAGGAGAATCTCTCGATTCCCGCTGTGATCCGGCTGGGCGGCAACAGCGAGGACCAGGCGATTCGCATCCTGACCGAATACACGAAGAATCTCCCGGCTCCCGTCGAGGGATACAAGAAGGACGACACCGCGGATTTCTGCGCCGGGCGGATGGATGCACTCATTCAGGAGTCCAAAGACCGTGCCAGGACGCGTGCTCCGATCGTGCCCTCCTCACCGCCATTCGAGGCGAAGGAGCCGTACACCTTTGAGACGCCGACCGGGCAGGTCGTCCTCGATCATGCGCTTTGCCGCGATTGCAAGACAAAGATCTGTGTTGAAACATGTGTCCCGCAGATTCTGCGGGTCGAAAACGATGCGGTTGTCCTGAACATCTCACGGGAAGATGCCAAGGCGGGCAAGTGCACCGAGTGCCTCGCGTGCGAGGTGGAGTGCCGGGTCGGGGGCAACGGCGGTGGACGCGTCATCCTGCCCATCGCGGGATTGGATGAGTACAGATCCAAACCGTAACGGCGCGGGCCGCCGATACGATTGAGCCATGCTGGGAAACCATGTCGATCCTCGTTGACGAAACCAAGAAGGTCGTGGTCCAGGGAATCACCGGACGCGAGGGCATGGCGCGCACCAAGCTGATGCAGCGCTACGGGACCCGTGTCGTGGCGGGATGCACACCGGGCAAGGGCGGGCAGGACGTGCTTGGTGTCCCGGTTTACGACACGGTCCTGGAGGCGGTCGAGGTCTGCGAGGGTCTCGATGTCTCGGTGATCTTTGTCCCCGCGCCGCTGGTCAAGCCCGCCGCACTCGAAGCGATTGCCGCCGGGAT
>JBFMFQ010000010.1:0-29380 GCA_040752075.1 Candidatus Zixiibacteriota bacterium
CGGGCGTAGAGATAGTTGAGAAACAGCAGGGCGCGATCGGAGAGGACGAATTCGTCTTTGTAGGTGGACAACTCGTCCGCCGAGATCGCCAGGAGCGCCTTCTCTGGCGGAGCAGCGTTGCCCCATCGATCAGTACCACCGGCACGCTTGTCCAAATAGAGTTTCTCCATCCAGCCGAGGAACCGGTTGTAGAAGTCATCTCCCAGGTGCCGGGCCAGGATGGGCAGGTGGAAGTAGCTGGGGAATCCCTCGACGGCGAGAGCGAAGAGGGAGTCTGAGCGGGTGACTGGAACCGCTGTGTAGGGATGCACCAACTCATGGGCCAATGCCCGCTGCGTGTTCTCGTCCTCCGTGAACTTCTGCCAGATCCAATAGGTGATTCCGGTCACGTTGCCGGAAGAGATGTCGCCGTACTGCGGCATCTCAAGCAGGAAGTACTGGCCACCCGGGCGGCCCTTTCGATAACAGGAGCCGTACTCGGAATTGAGAGTGGAAGCCAGCGCCATGATCGTTTTGGCCATGGCGACCGACAGGGAGTCCGGGTAATGGTAGAGGAAGTAGTCTCCTTCGGCTGTCACCTCGTAGCGCTGGGCGGTGCATTGAGCAGCGAACAGGCTGACCCCCTTGGCCGTCCATGCGGTGGTTCTGTGGCCGTCGGCCGTAGACTCCCCGGTCCTGGTTCCGACAAACACAGAGTTGAATTCCGCCGGTGTGCGGATGGTCACGCGGGAGAAGTCCGTCACCGCATCGTCGGCTCCGGGGGGCAAGAAAACAGGAAACCATAGGGAATAGCCGTAGGCGCGAAGAAAGACGCCGTTCGTATCGATGCGCATATAGTCCGACGGCGAACGCGCTTTGGAAGGATGAAAGAACCCGGAGTAGAAGATCTCGATCCGGGTTTCAGGTCCGGTTAGCCCGGGCAGTCTGACCTCATTGCCAATCAGGGAGTAGTCGAAGTCGTAAAAGACCGGGCGCTCCTCGAACGGGATGCTGGCTCCATCGACCAGGATGCTGTCCACCCGCAGTTCGCCGTGCAGGTAGAAGACACTGGAATCCCGGACAGGCTCCGAAGAATCGAATCGGATGATGGCATGTCCCGTCATGCGGGATTCGGACGGGAAAAACTCCACCCCGATTTCGTAGTCCCGTGCGATGGGCCCCGCGGGAGCCGGAATGGCAGTTGCGAGGTACAGGGCAAAGTGGATGGCAGAGTAGGTCACCGGGATGCGATGCATGCGACCTCCCTTCATGAAGCCCTCTACGGGGAGGTCGAAGCGGTGTTTCGTATCACGAGAGTTCCGGTCGTGTTTTTTGACAACGTTGATCCGCGAGAGGTCCCGCGGTCGAATCCGGCCGGCTTTACGGCGTCGAGGGGGCACACGGCCTGAGAGTGCCTGGGGCGGGCCACCTTGCAAAACGGCAGGTGTCGTTCCCGGTCTACCATTATTCGGGATACGCGATCTCGTAGGTCGAGTCTCATGCTCGCAACACTAGGAAAGTAGCCCCGCTCGGGCAGAATGGGGCTGTTTCCTTTGGAGGCGAACCGTGAGTGCCGAGTGCCCGTGACAGTCGGCACAGTGGGAACCGCAGGATCACTTGAGCAACGTCATCTTACGGGACTTCAATGCCCCCTCGAACTTGAGAGTGTACAGGTACACGCCCGTCGCCAACGGTTCCCCTTGATCACTCCGCCCGTCCCACTCGATGGCGTGCACACCCGCCGCATTCGGGCCATTAACAAGAGTTCTGACAGGTTGCCCGAGGACGTTGTAAACCACCAGTTCAACATCACCGGCGTGGGGCAGGGAATAGGAGAACTGCGTCGTCGCGTTGAAAGGGTTCGGGGTATTCTGGTTCAGGACAGGTTCCTCGGCCTCATCCTCGGCTGCGCCAGCGCCCCCACGCCTTCGGGTGGGGTCGAATGCCTCGTACTTGCCTCTGAATCTCATGACTGCCAGGTCGTAGTCTGTGGCTTGAGGGATCGAAAACTCAAGGTCAATTACTTCACCAGGTTCAAGGGTTGCAGTTGTTCCGTCCGACCTCGCGAGTACCCGGGTGACATCGCCCAACTGCGAGTGCCGGGCACCAGTCAAAGATGCAGCCGCATTCGGAATTCCTTCCCGGGAGAACCTGTAAAAACTCAGGTCATCGGCGGAAAAGCTCCAGGTCCAGGCGATCTTGACCAACAGGTACCCGGTCGAATCCACATAGGGAAGCAGATTGACCAACTGGGGGAGCACGAATCTTGATTGAGGAGCAAGGCGCTCGACCTCGGTCCACTGGCCAGAAGGGCTGTACGCGCTGACGGTGACGTAGTTGGGCTCCTCGGGCGGATCCTGCACCCCAGTCAGCTCCTGTGCGGTGACCTTGTAAATGTCCTTAGGCGGCGGGTCGATTCCATTCCCCCCGCCTTCCGCGAGAACCAAACTTGGTTTGCCGAGGACTACATCGTTCAGATCACGATAGGAGAGAATCAGGTACCCGGGGCCGTAGGCTCGAAACGAATTACCATCCCGGGTCACGACCTTGTCTCGCTGATCGAATCCCTGATCATCTCTGCAGTAGACTGGAGGGATCCCTATTTCGCCGCGAACAATCTCGCCCGTGGCGGTCATCCCTCTGTCCGACGTTTGATGGAGCGAGTCCGACACGAGGAACAAGGAGACCTGATCCAAAGTGGAAACGTCACTCCCATCCTCCCTGAGTCTGAATCGGATGGACTCAGCCCCAGAGTTTATCTGGACCGGCACAGGCAGCGCGTCGTTCGTGACCGAATTGCCCAGCCCAATCCTCGAGCGTGTGAGAATCGCACCCTGATCGACGAAGTCCATGCCGTTCCATAGCTCCAAGTGAGGGCAACCCCCGCCCCCACCCGGAGGGAATACTCCAATTGTCTTCATCGACGAGTCCACGTGTCCGCCCATATCGGTGATCTTGGCTTTGATCAAGACATCCAAAACACCAAAGCCGGGGGCATGATATTGAACTTGGAATCCATTGCCGGTGATCGTGCCAGCAGATGCGGACCATACCACCGACAAATAGTCATCGAAGGGAAGAATGTCCGGGTCGTCAGCGCTGATTGAGACATTTGAAACGCTGTTCGTGTAAACATTGGCCGGCATCTCGATTTGACCGATTTCGGGTGCCTGTCCCCAGGTTGGGCTCAGCCCCACATCGTCAAAGTAGGCCTTGAAGCGCCCGGTGCTCGCCGGGTCCCACGCGTCGTAACCGACAAGCAGTTTATCGACAGTCTGCCCATAAGCCGCTGAAAGATCGAAGGCAAAGAACCTCTTCTCCCCCAAGGGGGCACCCCTCCAAAGGGGGGCAATGGAATTCCCATACTGGTCTGCGATTCCCGGAGCGCATCCAGTGCACTCGCTGAGCAACTCTCCATTGCCTAGTCGGAAATCGATGCTGAACCGTCCGATGCTCTCAGGGTGCTCAACCGCCCTGACATAAAACGTCAGGAACCGAGTCGACGAATCGATGGTAATTCCCAAATCGTCATATACCGTCCAAAGGCCCTTCGGGTCGGTGCCGATGTAATCGCGACCTTCGAGGCAATAAGCCCGCCGGCCCCAGACCGGCCTGCTCTTAACGACGCCGGTCATCACACTGTCCAAGTCCGCCCCAACGACGAAAGGTCGATTCTGGAAGGGAAGGGGGTCCGTCATCTCGAAACCAGACCGAATCGTGGGCTGCTGATCATTGAGGCTCCCCAGGTCGATCTCCAGACCAGGATCGCCAAGGACTGTCATCAAATCGTACGTATCGGTTGGCCCACGGCCCTCCCGCTTTAGGATGCCAGCGGTGGCAAAAGTGAGGTTGCCGAGCCGCATAATTCCACGATCGTAAAGCTGTCGCCTAGCTTCCTCCGCGAAGGCAAAGTTGGATATGTCGCTCGAAAAGCCCGCTGGTCCCGCTATTCCGATTGCACCTGCAGAGGGCGCGAACAGGAGATTCTCAGCGAGCGACTCCATTCCAGGCGCTACATCGGTGTCGATCATTGCGAGGTCGCAACTGAGCGAGAGCATCACGGGGTACATCCCCGAATTCGTCAGGTCGACTGCAGCGTCAAACGAAGCGCGCTCTATGATGTACGCCAAATTCCCGACATTAGACCCTGTCGCCAACGACAGGATGAGACCCTGTCCCAAGTCGATCGCGTTTACAAATGCATCCTTCCGTGTGCCGCCATCGGCGTAGTCACTGTAGCGGATCACAGTTGTCGAGACCTCTGCTGGTAGGGAATCATCCAACAAATCAATGGTGTGAGTCACTCCATTTGGCGATGGGAAATCAGGGAGTGGGCCGCGGTCACGGTCACCAGCGAGCAGAAGCACGCTCCTCTTCCAAGCGGCATCAGCGGTGTCTGAGACATACTCGACAAGCTTGTCGACATACGCTTGCAGTTCTGCTTCACTTCTTGCCGGGATACGTCCGACGATTAAATCAGGCGACCTGCGGACGTAGCTCTGGGGTTCTATCCAGGAGTACCATTGGTCATAACCTCGGCGATTCTCGTAGAGATCGTAGTCAAAGGCAGTCGGCACAAGGTTGTTAGACGCGGAATTGGCGTATTTGTCGCATTGACAGGTGTCGAATCCTGGGTCACTCTTCGCGGAACCAATCAACAGAACGTGAAGCGGCGCATACTCGGTGGCGTCGTAGATAGCCCTGACGAATCCCTGCAAGGAGTCCGTCCACAGGCCGTCATACACGAACTCGAGCTTGTAGCTGAGCCCCAAATCCTCCTTTAGATCCAGAAACTGCTGAAGTGCGTCCCCGTTCAGCGCTTCATGACATAGGATGATGTAATCCAATGGCCCCCGTGGTGCCAGCGGTACGGACCCAACGGGCTCGGAGGACAGGGCCGTCGTCAAGAACAATAGGACGAGACCCACGTAAATCGATTGACTGCGCATCAAACCTTCTATACGGTCCAATGTCGTCGTCCTGGCTTTTCGCATTTCGCCCACTCCACCGCAAGAGGGATAAGAGTCTGAATTCGTATGCAATTGGCACGACGACTCTTGCGCGACCGTCATCGCAGTACCACCATTTTACGCGCGCTCCGATTGCCCCCAGCAATCAACTCGTACAGGTAGACCCCGCTCGCCACTACGCTTCCGTCAGCGTCGCGGCCGTCCCAAGGCATAGAGTACGTTCCCGGTGTAGTCGCGTCAGCATCGATGAGAGTTCTAATTCGCCGGCCGAGTACGTCGTAGATCGTCAGCGACATTCGATGCTGTGATTGACCTGCGATCTCGAACGATATTAGAGTAGCCGAATTGAACGGGTTTGGTGCGTTTTGCGCCAGCGCAAACGACCTTGGCTGGGGTGATCCCGACTGGTCCCCGATTCTCTCGACAGAGTCATCGAAGAACACTTTGCTTCCATTGGGGAAAACGGAGGCAATTCGATACTTGAGGGGGCCATCGGTTTGTGCAGATTGGTCAAGGAAGCGAAGTGTATCCATGAGGGGCAGCCCGTCCTGCATAAGTGGCGCGGAGTAGATCAACTCCAATGGACCATTTCCGACGGCGCGATGAAGCTCAGAGGTAATGGCTCGACTCCCAACGGAGAGTTTCCACGACACCTCAAAACCGTCTTCGATGATGCGCCCGTTGAAGAAGTCCAATAACAGGCCGGGCGTCTCCCCGGTGACATTTCCGATCCAGGGGCACACCGCTTGGCCGCCCGCAGCGGCCGATTGCGGGATCCCGCATCCCACCTCGGAGCACGTTAACGCGCTAATATCCTGAAGAGATATCCCGAGCCAATCGATACTGGTGAAGTTGTACAGGGGATCGACCTTGATGTCGATCTCATGATATGGGGCACCAGCTGGCATATCTCGTGGCTCCAGCGTGATTGTAACCTCATGAAGTTCCCCGGGGAAGAACGTCCGCGTCTTCTGGTTTAGAGAACCGGCAGCCTTCCAGTTTGGATAGTCGTTCTCGAAGTGGATCGTTGCAGTACGCGAGGGGGGCAACGCCACGGCGGAGTAAACTGTGACACTGAGGGCTATGAGATCGTAGCGCTCATCTATAGGAGACTGGCTGCGCGCAAGTAGGTAGTCCTTCGGCCCCTGTGCAGGAGACAATGTATACCTATGATCGGAGGTGTTCAGTGTGTCGAAATCCAAGGCGAAACCTGGGCAGGATATCTCGGCGCGTTGAAAGTATCGGGCGGGGTGAGATCGCTTATTATCGTTCGCATCTGGCATTGTCTCCAGATGAATGTGTGTAGGAACTTCAAGTCCGGAAGCGGAATATCCAATTACCTGTCCACGCGTCACCTGGTCGCCTTTGTCCAGTGACGGCTCCTGCATGTGATGATAGAGGTGGCGCAGCTTGAATGACTCGCCACTAACATCTGCCACATCCGAGTCAATCTCCAACCACCAGCCAAAGCCAGGCTGCAGTTCTCTGTGGTGAATCCTCCCCGAGAAAATCGCGTGGACAGGCTCATTGTACCTGTTGCGTATGTCAATTGCATCGTGGTACTGGTACGAACCATTCGAGCCCCGGGCGCCGAATGGGGACGTAATCGTATCCTCCATGGCCATTGTACCGGGACAGCCACATCCGGGCCACCATGCGAGCGTCTCCGGGCTTTGAATCGTGATGATGCCTTTCGTGAACGAGGGCGAAATGGTTGCCAAGGGAGGCCCGGTACCGATAAAGAGCAGGTGGTTGGCTGGAAATGTACATGTCGTGTCGATCTCGAACACACCAGGGGTCGCCGTGACGGTCAGATCGATGAGGATTGACGGCGTAAGCCCATCGGCACCAGGTGGGAGATCTTCCCAGGTATTTCAAACTCGGATTCTGCCGAATTGGACGGCGTCGGGAGATACGAAGTCTGCCGGCGATATAGTCCTGAATCCGACGTTTTGATCGGGATTGCAAACACCGTCGGGGTAGGAGTATTGGTTTATGTAGGAACCTTCTGTGAGAAACCCAACCAGCCTCGATGAGCCGGCAGAATTGAAGTGAGGAATCCAAGCTGTGAAATACGAGCCAGGTGTGACCGATCGAGATACCAGCGGTATGACGATAGTGCGAAGGGTGACATCGTTGGTTAAGAAGACTCCGATCGTGCCGGAACCGCCCGATACGAAGTGTCCGGATTGAACTACCACCCGGTTCGCGGCGTTCACAACCGGTGTAGTTATTGACAGGAGAAATATCGCTCCGGTCATTGAAAGGAGTGGCATCAGGATCTTAGCGGCGATCCCAGCCTTGACTCGATTCATAGCTAAACATCTATCCACTGTCACTTCTCCCCGCGTGCGCGCACTCTCTTGGCTGGCTCCCCGGGTCTATCGAGTCGGAGAAACTCCGACTTGGCACCCTTTGACACAAGTGGTCTCCAGAGACCTGGCAAGGTGAAGGGAGGCGCGAGTGCGACCTCCTGGGGGTAAAACGGCATAAACGTGGTGGCGTAAACACTCGACGCGGTAACCCGACAGAATCCCTCTACGGGTGAGGTCGAGATGACGATAATGGAGTCTGTGAACCAACACGGATCACAGTTCCCTTGGGGGTAGGCGGCAGCATTCGTCACCGGCTGTGACGTGGTCGTTCTCGTCGGATCCGCGCTGGAGATGACGCGGACAGACTGTCCTCGTCCTGCTCTGGGTATCATACGCAGCGCTATCCATTCGCCGTTCTCGCTTGCTGTTATGGCACCAAGGTTATCGTCTATTGCCAGTCGCCATTGCTCGCGACCAAGAAAATCGACCAGCACGAGTGTCGCATAGTCATGAACTGCGATGAACCGTCCGGATAGGGATACCTCTACCCCACATACGCCCACATCTGCCGTCAAACCGATCGGAGTGGAATTCAGCTGCTCTCCACTTTGAGTGTCAATCATCCAAAGGCTGTCTGAACTCGCAACAAGCAGGATGGAATCGTTCAAGAAGCAGGGAACCCACCGATGGCCTGGGCCTGCAATTTGCCTTGTGCTCCGCCCTGCCGGTCCGTATAGCACGAGCGGAGGATCGGTCGCATCGTTTGGAACGGTACAGAAGTGCTGTCCATGGGGCGAGACAATCAACTCGGCGTGGACGGGGATCGAAAAGCGGAGTGCCCCCTCTAAGTCAAACACGAGGCGGACCCAGTTCCACGAGCCTGTGTCCTGGGCCACGATCACCGTTTGCCCGTCGCGGCTTAGTCGAACACCGCTTAGGTGAGGATGGTCTGTGTATTGTCCCTCATGCCGGAACAATAGAACACCATTTTCATCGTACACGAGGAGCGCGCAGGTGGTGCGCTCGGCGACCACCATGGCGACTGTCCCCCCTGCGACATCCATAGAGAGGATCTGGCTGCCATTGGCCTCAAACGTTGTGACTGTAGTGGACCTAGCTGACAGGTTCATCCGCTCGGATGGGTCGGCCTCGGAGATACCCCACCAGACCGCAAGCACCGTAAGAGCAGGGACGATAAGGGCGAGCGGGACTAGTGTCCCTTTTTGTGTAACGGTTCTGAAGCTAACCATAGGGAACCCTCAGTACTGTGCCGAGCACTCCCACTGCTACTCAAGATTACAAGTCCTGAGCTCAAAGATCTCTACGTGCTAGCTCGCAACGCTGCCCAGTATCGACTGATGTGTCCCACGATCAGGCACGGGTCTCATGATGTCAAGTGCTCTTTCGTCGGCAAACGGGGAACATGGGTGAGAAGGAGCGATCTCGCGTAATGCGTGTTATCCGATGCTGCCCCAACTGTTCCTTTTTGACCCTTTTCGGGCCAAATCACGCGAAGGGACAGTTTTGACCGATTTCTCGCCCGTAACGAATTGACAAACTGCCAGTTAGGCGCACTGTCTCTGGGTGTCCTTCGCGGCCGCCAGGGGTCCGTCTGGGGCATCGGTAACACCGTCAGGGAGACTTGTATGTCACGTGGTAATGGCCCCTTAGGGGTTGTTTGGCGACCCGACAGCGGGACTGCTGGTCTCTAACCCTTACATCCGGAAACTGCCTCTCTGCCGTAGAGCGCGAGTGGAGTTTGGATCAGGTCGGGGCACTGGTGGGTTGCTTTCGACGCGCCTCGTGGGGCGCATCACGCCCGAGCACCGCCCCTCGGATGACGACCGGATACCCGTTGTGCAATGCTCCCCTCGAGGTGGTACGCTCGTTTCCGTGAAATCAGGCCTGGACAAACGATTCCTTCTGACGACGCTACCAGAACCGATTCGGTTACATTCTATGTGAGTCACTTCGCTCTGCCACACCCCCCACAAACCCGTTGAAAAGCCACGGTTTGTTTGTGTATGATGCCGGTTCGCCCTGCCCGCGAAAATTGGCCGCGGGCCGAGAGGACGGACATAGCAATGCCTGAAAAGAATCTGAAGCCCGAAGACATCAAGGTCATCCTCGCCACCGACTGCGGTTCGACAACCACCAAGGCCATTCTCATCGAAAAGCGCGGCGAGGAATACCGCCTGATTGTGCGCGGCGAGGCGCCGACCACGGTCGAAGCGCCGTTTGAGGATGTGACCATGGGAGTCCTCAACGCCGTGGGCGAGGTTGAGGAGCTGGCCAACCGCAAGTTGCTCGACGATAACGGGAAGATCATCTCCCCGGCCAACGGGAGCACCGGCACCGACATCTATATCTCGACATCCTCGGCTGGCGGCGGCCTGCAGATGATGGTCGCCGGGGTGGTGCGCTCCATGACCGCCGAGTCGGCCGAACGCGCCGCCTTGGGCGCGGGGTCGATCGTGATGGATGTCATCGCCTCCAATGACAAACGCCTGCCGCATGAGCAGATCGAGCGCATCCGCCGTTTGCGTCCGGACATGATCCTCTTGTCGGGCGGGATCGACGGCGGCACCACGACCCATGTGGTCGAAATCGCCGAACTGATCAGCGCCGCCGATCCGAGGCCGCGTTTGGGAACCGGATACAAACTCCCGGTCATCTATGCGGGCAACAAGGACGCCCGCGAGGCGGTCAAGGAAACCCTCGCCGAAAAGACGGACCTGGAGATTGTCGACAACCTCCGCCCGGTCCTGGAACGGGAGAACCTCCTGCCGGCGCGCGAGAAGATCCATGACCTGTTCATGGAGCATGTCATGGCGCAGGCCCCGGGATACCGCAAGCTCATGTCCTGGTGCGATGCGCCGATCATGCCCACCCCGGGCGCGGTCGGCTCGATCATCAAGCGGGTTTCGGAGATCGAGAAGATCGAGGTCGTGGGCGTGGACATTGGCGGGGCCACCACCGATGTGTTCAGCGTGTTCCAGGGTGTCTTCAACCGCACCGTGTCGGCCAACCTCGGGATGTCGTATTCGATCTCGAATGTCTTCGCCGAAGCGGGGCTGCCCAATGTGATGCGTTGGGTGCCTTTCCACATGGATGAGCGGGATCTTCGTAACCGTGTGAAAAACAAGATGATACGGCCAACCACCATCCCCCAGATGATGGAGGAGCTGATCTTCGAGCAGGCGATTGCCAAAGAGGCGCTGCGTCTTGCCTTCATCCAGCACAAATCGTTTGCGACAGTGCTGAAAGGTGTTCAACAGCAACGGACTATCGCCGATGCCTTCGAGCAGTCCGCGAGCGGCGCCACGCTGGTCAACATGATGACGTTGGACATGCTAATCGGTTCTGGCGGAGTGCTTTCGCATGCTCCGCGCCGTCAGCAATCCGCCCTCATGATGATCGATGCCTTCCTGCCGGAGGGGGTGACCCGTCTGGCGGTGGATTCCATCTTTATGATGCCCCAGTTGGGAGTTCTGGCGGAGGTCCATCCCAAGGCGGCGACCGAGGTGTTCAACAAGGACTGCCTCATTCACCTCGGGACCTGCATTGCCCCGGCGGGCGAAACGAAATCCAAAAAGGGCAGTGTGATGGAATACTCGATCGAGTTTCCGGATGGACGGGTCGAGAAGGGATCGCTGGAATACGGGACCATGAAGCTCTTCCCGCTTGGCACCGACGAGAAGACCAATCTGCCCTTAAACGCGAAGGCGGTATTGGAGCCCGCGCGTGGATTTGATGTCGGAGCGGGCAAGGGCGCGAAAGTCGAACGGTCGGTTTCGGGCGGGGTGGTCGGGATCATCCTCGATGGACGCGGACGTCCGTTCGAGGTTCCGACCGACGATAAGACCCGTGTCGAGAAACTGCGTGAGTGGATGCTGGAGCTGGACATCTACCCGCGCGAGGCGCTGGAGCGGGCGTAGGGTGGGTGCTTGCACCCACCGCCGGTGATGACATGACGCCGCTGGATTCACTGCGAGAAAAGCGCGAGGCCATCCTGCGCATCGCCGCCGAGCACGGGGCACGGAATGTCCGCGTGTTCGGATCGGTGGCGCGCGGGGATGCGACCGGCCAGAGTGACATCGACTTCCTCGTTGAGATGACCAAGGGGCGATCCCTCTGGGACCTGATTGGTTTCTGGCAGGATGTCGAAGACTTCCTTGGGGTGAAGGTGGATGTCGTGACGGATGGCGGGATCAGTCCTTATCTCGAAGAGAAGATCCTGGCCGAGGCGATTCCGCTATGAAGGACGACCGGGTTTATCTGCTCCACATCCGTGACTCCATCGCAAAGATACGGCGCTACACAGAGGGCGGGGAGGAGCAGTTCTTCGAGGACGATCTTACTCAGGACGCCGTTGTGCGAAACCTGGAAATCATCGGCGAGGCGGTCAAGAATCTGTCAGATACACTGAAAAGCCGTCGGCCGGATATCCCGTGGCGCCGAATCGCCGGGACTCGAGACATCGTCATTCACCAGTACTTTGGGGTGAACTACCAGACAGTCTGGGATATAGTCGAAACGCAATTGACTGAATTTGAGCAAGCGGTAAAGGGGCTTCTGTCCGAGATGGAATCGACAGGCTGAGTTTGGCGGAAGCCGCCACTAACCACGATGGCGTCTGGTGGGTGCAAGCACCCACCCTACCATGACCGAATAGAGAGACAAACTGCATGGCACACGCATACACACCCGGACTCAAAGTCACCGACCAGGTTCGCCTGGTCAAAGAACGCATCCTGCCTTTGAAGGGCGAAGTCCTGGTCCAGAAGGGCGCGCATGTCGAGCCGGACACGGTGGTCGCGCAGACACATCTGCCGGGGCCGGTCGAGCCGGTGAACGTCGCCAACATCCTGGGCGTGCCGCCGGAGGATATCCTCGAGTGCATGCTCAAAAAAGAGGGCGACCCGGTCAAAAACGGCGAGGCCATCGCACGGTCGTCATCGTTTTTCGGCATGTTCAAGTCCGAGTGCAAATCAAAGCTCGACGGCACGGTCGAAAACATCTCGCACATCACCGGGCAGGTGCTGTTGCGCGGGCAGCCGATGCCGGTCCAGGTGAAGGCCTACCTGCGCGGCGAGGTGGTCGATGTGCATCCGAAAGAGGGCGTGTCGGTCGCTTGTGTCGGGGCCTTTGTGCAGGGGATTTTCGGAATCGGCGGCGAAACCCACGGCGAAATCATGATGGCCTGCAAGAGCCACAGCGAGGTCCTCGATGAGGCCAAGATCACCCCGGCCTGCGCGGGCAAGGTGGTGGTCGGCGGATCGATCGTGACCGCGGGCGCGCTGAAGAAAGCCATCGCGGTCAAGGCCGCGGGCGTGGTCGCCGGCGGCTTCGATGACCGTGACCTGCGCGACTTTCTCGGCTACGATCTCGGCGTGGCGATCACCGGCTCCGAGGAGCTGGGCATCACGCTGGTCGTGACCGAGGGCTTCGGCGAAATCGCCATGGCCGAAAAGACATTCCAGTTATTTCAGCGCCACGAGGGCAAACTGGCCTGCATCAACGGCGCGACCCAGATCCGCGCCGGCGTGATTCGCCCGGAAGTGGTCATCCCCAAAGACCAGCAGGCGGTCAAAGGCGAGGTCGCCGACCCGCAGATGCAAGGTCTGGGGACCGGCTCCCCGGTGCGTGTGATCCGCCAACCCTACTTCGGCCAGCTGGGCACCGTGAGCGCGCTTCCCGCGCCGCTGCAAAAGCTCGAATCCGAGTCGCACGCCCGTGTGCTCGAAGTCGAGTTCCCCGGCGGCAAGCGCGCGGTCATCCCGCGTGCGAATGTGGAGATGATCGAGGAAGTGTAAAAGCGAACTGCTTGGATTTCTGCTAAGCGTCAAAAGGTCGTCTGAATCAGGAGAACGACGCTGGGGCTTCCGGGGCGCCTTCTGCGTTTACACGCAAACGCTGAATGCTGTAGCGCCGCATCCATTTGCGGATGGTGGATTCCGAGACGTCCATCGCACGCGCCGCGGCGCGCTGATTCCAATCATTGTCATCCAGCGCGCGGATGAGTTCGTGGCGGCGTGATTCGGTGAGGACCGGAAACTGCCCGGCCGCCCGTTCGAGGTGATCCAAAAGCGAATCAGCCCAGCTTTGCCACTGAACGACCGGCTCGACGGAAGCCACCGTGGCCAGCCGCCAGACGAAGGATCGCAACTCACGGGCGTTGCCCGGCCAGGAATGCGCGCACGCGCGATCCACCCAGTCCTGCTCGAGCGCTTCGGCGGCCAGCGCGGGCGCAACCCCGAACTCATCCATGAAGAGCCGCATCAGGGGCACGATATCCGATGGCCGTTCCCGCAGTGGCGTCAGGTGCAGCGGGGCCTGACTCAACCGGTGGTACAGATCGGAGCGAAATCCCCCGGCCGCGATCGCCTGAGTAAGGTCACCGTTGGTCGCGGCGATCAGCCGCACATCGATGCTTCGCGATTTGGAGTCGCCGACACGCCGTATCTGATGCGAATCGAGAAACTCAAGCAGTTTTGCCTGCATGAGGGACGGGAGATTCCCGATCTCGTTGAGAAAGACCGTGCCGCCGTCGGCCGATTCCAGAAGTCCGACTCTGTCCTTGGTGGCGCCGGTGAAGGCGCCCTTGCGGTGCCCGAAAAGTTCGCTTTCCCATACCGTCACGGTCACGGTATTCAAGTCGATGTCGACAAAAGGCCCATGTTGCCGCGGGCTATGGTCGTGAATCCACCTGGCGAGCAGATCCTTGCCAGTCCCGGTTTCGCCGGTGATGAGTATGCCCATTCCACTAGCGGCGAAGGTCTGTCCGAGATGAAGCGTTTGGAGAGTTCGCTTGTCTTGCGTCACGAAAGTCGATACAGGTCCGCCCGCCTGGTCAGCCCGCTTCCCTCCCCCGGCGTGGCGTGGCTCAGGGCCAAGCCGGCCAATCGCATCTTGCGTTTCTTCAATCCAGTAGGCTACCCCGATCTCGTCGAAGAGCCGCTCTGCCTCAATCAGGTACGCCATGCGCTCACGCTCATTCAGAATGGCCGCTTGTCCGGCGGCCAGGGCGGTTCGGGCCAACTCCAGCCGTGCGCCAATCTCCCGAAGTGTGCCCGCCGAACGCCGGAATGCCGCACCCGCCGCATCCCGGTCTCCAAGCTGCGCTTGCGCCTGGCCGATCACGCGGTCCACGACGCCTTCTTCGTGGCGTTCACCGACTTTGCGGATGGAAACCAGGGCCCGTTCGCATTCGGCCAGGGCATCGCCCATTCGGCCTTGGGCGGCGTAAACTTGAGCGAGGAGGCGGCGCGACTGCCCGATCAGTGATTCATCCGGGCCCGATTGTCCGCCGATCTTGATGGCAGTTTCAAGGTGCTGCTTTGCCCCTCTATGGTCACCGGTGCAGAGAGCAAGTTCGCCTGAGTATTCATACCAGATGCCCCGTTCCCGTGCCGGCGTCGAACTCAAGCCGGGCTCCATTTGCGCGAAGGTGGCGCGTGCCGAGTCGAACCGGTGCAGGAGAATGTCGAGGTAACCGGTCGAGAGGGCAACCCTAGTAGTGTTAAGATGCTCACCCAAGCCCGTGAATACCGCGCGGACGCCTTCGAATCTGTCCTGTGCTTCGATCAAGCGGCCTTGTCGAATCAGTACTCGGGCGGCGTTTGCCCGGGCATTTGCAGTCCACCGGTCCAATGAGGCCACTCGAGCAATAGTCTCACACTCGGTGTAAGACTCAAGCGCGTTGGCATACTGACCGCGGTCATAGAGGATATTGCCACGCCAACTCAGGGAACGAGCTATCCCGGTGGAATCCTCCGCGCGTTTGAAGGTATACAACGCGAGGTTGATGCTCTCGGAGGCAGATGCCAGATCCCCGCCCAGGTACTCCGCCACGGCGAGTACAAAACAAGCCCGGGCATACTCGCCGTGTCGCTCGCCGCGACGAAGCGCCGCGGTGTGCTTCCGGGCAAGAGATCGGCTCAATTCATAGTCACCCAAGAACGCGAGACACTCCGCGCGCGCCACCTCAAGCGCCACTTTGGCATCCGTGTCGAGCGGGTCACAGGCGGCGAGCAAATCGTCAATATGACCGAGCGCCGCGCGGTATTCACGACGCGAGATCAAATCCTCGACGGCAGCGATTGTGCCTATCTCGCCGTTACTTTTCAACTGACCGACCCTCTGATTTGGTCGCTGTGGACTCCGAGCCGCGATCATCGCGCACACTCTTCGGGATTCTCATAACAAATACATCGCGGAATCCGAGAATAGCCACGACGACGATGTCCTCGTCGGGTTTCTGGGCGCTTGCCTGCTCGTCAATCACATCATTGTGCGGATCCGCGCTCCGGTAGTCGCGGGACCTGCCATCGGCGATGCCAGGCGCAAGCAGGACTCCGCAAGCGAATGGAATGAGAAGAAACCTCATCCAGCGTTTCATGCTGCCTCCTACTACTCAAACTGACAACCTAACCAAGCTGCCTTGAACACGTCAAGGCCGCCTGTCCATCCCCCAGTACTCAAACTATGCGCATGCCGCGAACCCACCCTGGCGGGGGCGGGATAGTCCTTGCTGCTCAGTTCCAATAATGTGGCGTCGCCAAATCGTGTCAAGGCGAATCCCCCATGTTTTTTACTGCCTTTTGGGGTTCGGGGGACCCGATGCGAATGGGTGCGTACTCCCGGTACGTAGGAGTACGCATGGTCTCCATCGCTAACTGACTGTGGTTCAATGCCATGGTTCAGGGTGCGTACGGCTGCGTACCGGAGGAGTACGCAGCAGTGGCCAAAAGCCGGGTCCACGCGCTGCGGTCCCCTCGTAAGTGATTGAAAGCCAACATGGGGATTTCCCCGGATCGTCCCCTTCCCTCCGGCATCGTTCTTGCTTTGCGGTTTCGCGGAGCGCCGGGGTGCTCGTCTCCGTGCCTCACACCCCCGCCGTCGGCTGGTCATCCCCCTTCAACCCACAGCCGGTCCGCGGGACTCCGGACTCCTTCGGAGCGGCGGGGACTGATAATCCCGGACTTAATCCGGGGATTGAAAGGAGGTGATTCGGGATGGAAGGTCGCAGTCGAGTGGATTGGAGCGTATTATTGCTGTTGATCCCCGTTCACAACCGCCGTTTGGGCGGGCTTCTTTGCAGATTCCCAGGAGGTGCTTCATGAAGTTGGGTATGACCGCATTGGTGTCGGCGATCCTCCTGTTCGTGGGTTGCACAGACAAGGGCAACGGCCCCGGCGGGGATCCCGAGCCGACGGAGTACAACCTGTACTATGCCACCTTGGACGAGCGACATTACGAAGACGGGTCGTGGGAGTACGTCCACTACGTGTATGTCTTTGATGGTGGGGATATGTCGCTTCTCGACTCAATCCCGACAGTGACACCCGCGACTTACATCGAGCCCTCACTGGACGGGCGATGGCTTTTCGTGTCGCGCGGCCATTTCGGACACGAGGCGGCCGCCTTGGACAAGATCGACGCGGCCACGGGAGACCTCCTCTGGAGCAGACAGACCGTTAAGGATCGCGAGCGCCTAGGTGGGTCTCGCCCCTATATCCTCAAGAGTGGCGAGATGGTTCACTACCAGTCCTTTCTCTTGGATACCAACGACGGACACGAGGTTGGAGAAGTTCCGGACAGTCTGGCGGTCCTTGGAGATCACGCGTCACTTCCCGGCGGGGTCGAGATTCTGGTGACCGTTCGGGATGATCCGGAGCGGCGGATCCGGCTCTACAACATTGAGACGGGGGAGGTCCATGGCAGTTGGTCGCCCCGGATAGAGGGCGTCCTCATGGACATCACTTCGGTTACGCTTCATCCCGATCAGCGGCATGTGCTTGCAGTAGGGGCATATGCGGACGCCCGCAACGCTTGGTTTCTCTTCGGGGATCTGGAAAAAGAGAGCACGCTCACATACTTCTTCGTAGGCAATGCGGACGGCGAAATCGCCATCGATCCGAAGCGAAACCTGGCCGTCATTACCGGGCCGAGTGACCCCTTCGGGTACGTGTCTCAGTTTCTGCACCTGGTGAACCTGACAACCGGTCTACTGCTGTACACGTTAACCTCAGAGGACGGGTACATCACGGGCCAGGCCTGCGTCAACCCCTACACAGGCAAGGTCCTTACCGGTCCATCCACCAATCTGGGCGGCGGACCGCTGGAATTGTTCGATCCGGTCACGCTCGCCATCGACACGGTTGTCTGGCCCCCTGGCGATCCCCTAGCCAGTGACATCGCCATCGCCCCGAGGCCGCAATTGCAGGATTCCGACTGATGTGACTCAAATCACTCCCGCCGCCGTGACCGCACCGGCGCTCCATGGAGGAATACAATCAATGAGATTCCGAACTTTGTTCCCGCTCGCAGTCGCCATGATCTCGATCCTGGCGGTCGCAAGAATCACCCATTCGCAGGACTTTTACTTCTATCTCGACTCGGTTTATTATGTCAATCCGTCCGACGAGACCATCGCGGTTCAGTTTGACACCACGTCCCCGGAGTTGCACCTGCTGTCAGAGTTTATGGCCCGCAATGTCTGCCTGGATTCCAGTGTCGAGGTAGAAGTGATCGGCCGTGGGTTCTACCGCTTCGGCATCCAGTCCGGCTGCACTTATGTCACCACCGCGGCGGCTCTGGCGGCGGATCCCGATGTCCACCGAGTGACGCCGACCTATGTCTCGCCGGAGGACGGCTCGGACTTCAATGTGACCGACCTGGTCAGCGTACAGTTTGACGAGAACCTCTCTGTCGATTCGTGCTTGGCGATCATTTCCGCCTACGGCCTGACACTGGCCGACTCCTGTATCTATCGTCACAACCTCTGGTGGTGCGCGCTGGCCGACAGCATAGTGGAGAGCCCATTGCCGTACGGGAACGACTTGCACGTTCTCCCTGAAACCGAGTGGTCCTCGGCCACGATGTTTGATGCCCCGGCTCTCATGTCCGAGCCGAGTGATCCGTACTTCCTGAACCAGTACTATTTGAAGAACACCGGACAGAACGGCGGCACGCCGGGAGTGGACATCGATGCCGCCACGGCGTGGGACCTATCCCAGGGCGGCGGCATCCGGATTGCCGTTTTGGATAACGGTGTTGCGCCACATGCAGAGCTCGCTCCGCCACGACTGATGGCGGGGTGGGATTTCGTGGGATCGTCGTTGGAGTTTGGATGGAAGTGGGAAAACGGTGACGACGATCCGACTCCCGGGGCGGAAAAAAACCATGGCATGGCCTGCGCGGGGATCATTGGCGCGGCCCACAACGGGGTTGGCATCGCAGGCATATCGCCCGGGTCAGAGTTCGTGCCGATCAAGATAACTGATGATGGTACGTCGCTGCCCGCAGACCAGCGCCCGATTGTCAATGCCATTTACCTCGCCTATGCAATGGGCGCGCAGGTGATCTCCAATAGCTGGGGTTATCCAACCACGGGGTACCGCACCGATGTTGCCCATGCGATTCGGTATGTGACCGACCCCTGCACACGACCGGTGCCCGGCTCCGGGCGCCCTGGGGTAATCATGGTCTTCTCATCGGGGAATGGTGCAGATGACGCCGCTGGAGGGCCGTATGTCGTCTTTCCCGCGAACATGCCAAACACAGTTTCTGTGGGGGCAGTGGACAAGAACGGTACGCGATGGGATTACAGCAACTATGGCTCAGCACTCGACCTGGTCGCCCCCAGTGGACAAGAGGGAAATCAAGCCGGCATCCCTGACGGCGACGTTTGGACCACCGATCAAGAAGCGACTCTTGGCTGGAACCCTCTGATCACCGGAGTTCTCCCCGATGAGACCAGTGACATTGACTTCACCGCCAAGTTTGGCGGCACCTCCGCGGCCTGCCCTCAAGTGGCGGGGATTGCTGCGCTTCTGCTCTCGCGACGTCCGGACCTCCAATATGGCTGCGCCCCTTATATGACTATGCGCGAGATCGTGCGCAATTCGGCCACGGACGCCGGCAATCCCGGATGGGATCAGTACTACGGCGCCGGAATTGCCAACGCCTACCGCGCCCTGCTGTCGGTCATCCACGGCGATGTGGACAAGAACGGGTTTGTGGATGCCACCGACCTGAGCATCCTCATTGACGTTTGCTTCTTCGGGCAGCCCATGCCTTATGAGTACTCCTTGGGAGATATGGACTGCAACGGCTTTGTCGACGCCACCGATCTCGCGTTCGAGGTCGATCTGGTCTTCTTCGGTTGGGGACCGCCGGAGCCGTGTTTTCTCTACTATTAGTCTGTGCGGGCTCGTGAGGGGTGGCAAGATGGCGAGGGTCGCCTGTTCGGGCGCGTGGGTTTTCCTTGCGAGGGGAATCGGGCGAGGGGAGGCCTTTAGCCCTCGCCACTCCCGCGCGTCTGCCCGATGAAGGTGTTCCACCACAGCGCGAAGTTCAGGAGGTACCAGATTCGGTGGCTCTGACGGCGATCCAAGAGGTCGATGACCGTGCGGCGGCTCAGGTAGTCTGTGTCGGCGCAGAACTTCAGTAGCACCTCGCGCGCGTGCTCGCCCAACTGGTCGATGAACCATTCGCGGACCGGGACGACAAAGCCCTGCTTTGGGCGGTTGACCAGATTGGCCGGGACATCCGGCGCGACCGCTTCCTTCAGAAGATGCTTGAAGCGGCCCTTCTTCAGCATCAGGGAGTCCGGGACACCCATCGCGAACTCGACTAACCGATGGTCCAGAAACGGGACTCTCACCTCAACGCCGACGGCCATGCTCATTTTGTCCATGCGCATGAGCAGGAGTTCCGGCAGACGCAGATTGAGATCGAGATACCGCATCCAGTCAAAGTGGGCATCCCGCGGACGGCGCTGCTCGAAACGGTTGCGGATCGGGCGAAGCGAGTCCCATGATGTGCGTTTGGCGAAGAGCCGACGCAAGCGCGGGGACAGGACCCGCTGTTTTTGGGATTCGGTGAAAGCCTGGGCGCCGCCCCAGAAGATCGGCACTCCCTCGGCCCCGCGTCGCAGCAACTCGTAGTAGGTGGTGTCGCCCCGTCCGGCGAGGCGCAGCGCACCGAGCCCGGCCATCTTGAGAAGGCGCGGCACCGGCAGGGAATCGACACGCGACAACTGCAACGCGGTCTTCCAGCCGGTGTAGCCGAAAAAGAGTTCATCGGCGCCCTCGCCGACCTGACAGACGACGACTCCGTTGTCGCGGGCGAGGCGTGAGAGATAGTAGAGCGGGAAGCACAACGGGTCGCCGATGGGCTCGTCCTGGCTCCAGATCATCCTGGGAAGAAACTCGATCAACTCATTGACAACGAGCACCCGTTCCTTGTGCCCCGCGCCGATCGCCTCGGCCATCTGACGGGCGTACGGGAGTTCGTCGGCATAGCTGTCGTAATGCCGGCCATAGCCGATTGAAAAGGTGCGGATCGGCCCGCTTCCGGTGCGGGCGTTCATGGCGGCGATTGCGCTTGAGTCCAGGCCGCCCGAGAGAAACACACCCACCGGGACATCGGAGACCGTGTGGCATTCGAACGAGTCGGCCAGCGCCGAGCGGAGCGCCTGCACGATCTCCGTCTCGGGTTTCCCGTCAAGTTCGGGGGAATGATCGAACGCCTCCCAATAGCGTTGCTCCACCATCGATCCGTTGGGAGTCACCCTCACCCATGTCGCCGCGGACACCTTCTCGATTCCTTCAAACAGGGTCTTGGGAGCGGGGCTGGTCAGAAAGGAGAGGTAATCGTGCAGGGCCTCTTCGTCAACGCGCCTGCCCTGCTCCGGGTCCGCCAGCAGGGATTTGATCTCGGAGGCGAAGGTCAGACGGCCGTGGTGGACGCTGAAGTAGAGGGGTTTGATGCCCAACCGGTCGCGGATCAGCCAGAGGATCCTCTGTGAATCGTCCCACAGCGCGATGGCGAACATCCCGCGCAGCCGGTGAATCCCCGCGATTCCCCATTGGGCGTAGGCCTTGAGGATGACCTCTGTGTCGGAGTGGTCGGTTTTCCAGGTGGAGTGCCCGAGGCGCCGAAGTTCCTCGCGCAACTCGACATGATTGAAGATTTCCCCATTGAAGACGACATGGAGCCCGCAGCCATCGCTCATGGGCTGCGCGGCCGAGTCCGAAAGATCGATGATTGCCAGCCGCCGGTGTGCGAGGCCGATCCGGCCGTCCTCCGAAATCCACAACCCCGCGCCATCCGGGCCGCGGTGCGCCATCTGGTCGCGCATCCGGCTCAGGTATGGTCCGGTCACCCGGAACTGAGCGTTGTCAAAGACCAGTGTCCCGGCAATGCCGCACATGGTCGGTTAGCTCTCCCTGGCGCAACTCCGGCGCCCGAATCCGGCCGGGCAATACAGCCAGAGTCGATTGCGCCTTTCAAGTGCAAGTCCGCCCATGGCTCATCGCAAGCCCGTTGGTCGATCCTCGCGGCCCGATGCCGGCCCCAAGGAAACATGAGCCGGAACCGGGGCAATGATTATCTGCCATCCTGTCATCCGCCCCGCCAAGGGGCCGGTTGAAAAAGCTCGCTTAATGAGAGTTCATCGGCTTGGGTCGGGATTGCTTCGCTTCGCTCGCAATGACCAGCAACTCCAAGTCATTGCGAGGATCCCGCGCGGCGGAGCCGCAGCGGGAGACGAAGCAATCCCGTGCCGAGACGTTTCGATCACCCGAACGAGCAGCTCTATCAACAAGCGCGCCATGGGGCCGGGTGATCGGCGCTTCCTCGCGGGGTTGGGGCAAGGCAGGACGAGTCCGCCCCGCTTCCGGTCGGCCCCCCACTCCCTGTCATCCAATCATGCTTTCCCCTTGACACCCAAAGTGATGCGGGATAGGTTGGATTCGGCGTTCGCCCCCACGAACGCCTGAGACAGCGAGGCAGATCGCATCGGTTCTTCTTCTATAGACGCACTCGCCTGATGGGTCAACACGACAAAGCAAAGCGGCGCCGGATTCACCCCGGTTTGTTTGCTATGCTGTCGGGGCTTGCCTGTGGCCTGCTTCTGGCTTGCACAGCACTGGCGCAGGACATGCCCACGGGCACTGGTTCACCCGACACGGCGGCAATCGCCGCGCCGGTCATCGCGCAGGTTCCTCCCCCGGGACCAGCCACCGGCGTGACGGCGACCGATGCGCCCAACGATGACGGTGAGGCGCTGATCGTCTCCTGGACCGCGTCGCCCGATGACGGCGCCGGCTTGAGGAACGTTTCTTCGTATCGCATTCTCCGTGCCGAGGCAGGACGGCCAAGCGGGGCTCCGTTCGACACGGTGGGTCTGGCGACCGCGGGGAACACGCAGTTCATCGATGGCACGACCAATCCCGGCCGGGACTACATTTATGTAGTGGCTGCCCTGGCGATGGCCCCGACTCCCGGCGGTGCGCCGGTCGAAGTCAGTGTTCAATCGGACCCTTCCCAGCCGGTGCACTCCCGGGCCCAGTGGTTTCACACCGGGCGGCTCAACTCGCTCTTCGCGGTCTTGATTGTCGGGGGCGCGATTCTCTATTTCATCGCGCGCGCGCGGTCCGGCAAGAGTCTCTTCATCCGCAAGATCGGCGGGCTCGAGGCAGTCGATGAAGCGGTGGGCCGCGCCACGGAAATGGGGCGCAAGATTTTCTATGTCCCCGGAACACAGGACATGGACGAGGTCCAGACGCTCGCGGGAATCACCATTCTCGGACGGGTTGCCAAGGTGGCCGCCGAATACGAGGCCGACCTCGAGGTTCCGGTGGCGCGTTCGCTGGTCATGGTCACCTGCCGCGAAGTGGTCAAGGAGGCCTTCCTCAACGCCGGCCGTCCGGATGCCTTCAATGAAGAGAAGATTTACTACCTGACGGATGACCAGTTCGGCTATGCCGCCGGAATCGACGGGCTGGTGATGCGCGACAAGCCGGCCACGATGTTCTACATGGGCGCGTTTTATGCCGAGTCGCTCATCCTGGCGGAAACCGGCAACTCGATCGGGGCGATCCAGATCGCCGGAACCGCGATGCCGGCGCAGCTGCCGTTTTTTGTCGCCGCCTGCGACTACACACTCATCGGCGAGGAGCTCTTCGCGGCCTCGGCGTATCTTTCGAAGGAACCGAAACTGCTGGGAAGCCTTAAGGGACAGGATGTGGGCAAGGGGATCATCCTGTTGACCATCCTGCTCGGCATTCTGCTGACCAGCATCGGGGCCATCACGCTTAAGACCAGCGAGCTGGACAAGCTTGGCTGGTACAACATCGGGCAGTGGTTCGATGTGCAGTGACCCGGGCGCTCGTGCCCTGACGGAGCCGGACAAGTAGCATGCGTCGCGAGATACCGACATTCATCGCCTTCTTCGTCGGGGTGATCTGCATCATCCAGTTCTTCATTCCCCATTGGCCCTTCGGCACAATGGTGGACACGTTCTCCGACTGGTTTATCATTCTGCAGTCATTTGCGATCTGGCTCGGTGTGCTCAACCTGATGAAAGTCAGCCTGGAGCGGTCGCTCTCGAAGAAGAAGACGCACGACCGCTGGTATGGCTTCGTGGTCGTGCTGAGCTTCCTTTTGATCGCGGTGATCGGGATGTTCTTTTCCGGCGGGCGCGAGTTCCAGGTGCCGGGAAGCCGGTTTGACTACCTCTACGTGAATGTCTACACCCCGCTGTCGTCGACCATGTTCGCCATTTTGGCGTTCTTCGTGGCGTCGGCATCGTACCGGGCATTCCGTGCCCGCAGCTGGGAAGCGACCCTGCTTCTGGCGGCGGCGTTTCTGGTGATGCTGGGCCGTGCGCCGGTGGGCGACATGCTGACCCAATGGGCGCCGGAGGGGGCGCACATGTCGGATATCGCCAACTGGATCATGACCTACCCGCAGGTGGCCGGCCAGCGGGCGATCATGATCGGCATCGCGCTCGGGGTGGCGTCGGCCTCGCTGCGTTTGATCCTGGGACTGGAGCGATCGTATCTCGGCGGCGACTGAGCGTCGCTCGCCGGCAAGTGCCTTGAAGGGAATCCATGGCTGAACCCCGTCCGAGTTTTCTGACACGCATGATGCGGATCGACCGCCGTGTCATCTTTGTGTTCATCGGGGTGGCGCTCATCTTCCCGCTGTTTTTCAGCATCAGCCAGCGCATCCAGGTGTCGCCCGAAGTGGCGATGCTGACCGCGGCCTTCGAGAAGGTCCCGGATGGCGCGCTGGTTCTCTACTCGCTCGACTACGATCCGCCCTCGGCCCCGGAACTTCAGCCCATGGCGGTCACCGCGTTCAAGCTGGGTCTGAAGAAGAAATTCCGGATGGTGATCATCGGCCTGTGGCCGCAGGGGCCGCAGCAGGCCGATCAGGCGCTGCAAAGCGCCCTGCGCGATGAGCAATTCAAGGATCTGAAACTCACGTACGGTCTGGACTACGTAAACCTGGGATTCCAATCCGGCAACGAGGCGGTGATCCAGAAGATGGGCTCGGACATCCCGACCACCTTCCCGCGCGATTACGCCGGTACCCCGGTCGCCGAACTGCCCATCATGAAAGGCATCAAGAACCTCGGGAATTTCGATTTCATGGTGAACATCTCGGCGGGATACCCCGGGACACGCGAGTGGGTGCAGTTCGGGGTCGACCGGTTCGGGTTGAAGATGATCTCGGGCAGCACCGCGGTGCAGACCACCGAAGTATCGCCCTATGTGGGCCGCCAGCTTCTGGGACTGATGGGCGGCATGCGCGGCGCGGCGGAGTTCGAGCAGCTCTCCGGCTTCCCCGGCCGCGCCATGAAGTTCATGGTCGGCCAGTCCGTCGCGCACGTCATCGTAATCCTGTTCATCATCATCGGCAATGTCGCCTACTTTGCGACACGCGGGCGGAAGGAATAAGCGGCCATGTGGATGGACAGCCCCAATTGGGTGACATTCGGTACCTGGGTCGCGGCGCTCCTGACCCTTGGGATCATGTCCTTCCTGTACAAAGACAACAAGGTTTACAAGTTCTGCGAGGCGGTGTTCATCGGCATTTCCGCCGGCTACTGGTTTGTCAGCTACTTCTGGCAGACGCTGCTGCCGCGCTTGGGCGATCCGCTGGTGGCCGGGGCCAAATCGTTTTTCTCCGGTTCCCCAATTTGGGGATCGCTCGTTTTGTTCATTCCGCTCGGGTTGGGCGTGATGATGCTGCTTCGTCTCATTCCCAAGACCGGCTGGCTCTCCCGCTGGCCGCTGGCGTTTGTGGTCGGCTACACCGCCGGTCTGCGGCTCATCACCTTCCTGCAATCGAACGCCATGACCCAATTGCAGAATTCGGTGCAGCCGGTGGTCCGTTATGATGCCGCCGGCGGATTTCTCGCGTGGGAGTCCTTCAACATCCTTTTGGTCACCGTCGGGACGTTTGCCGGGCTGTTCTACTTCTTCTTCTCCAAGGAACACAAGGGCGCCTTTGGACGTGTCGCACGGCTGGGGACCTGGTTTTTGATGATCACCTTCGGTGCGGCGTTCGGATACACGGTCATGGGCCGCATGTCGCTTCTCATCGGACGGCTCGACTTCCTGCTGGCGGATTGGCTCAAGGTGATTGGATGAGCCGGCGCATTTCCCGAATCATCGTCTTTTCGCTGATCTTCGGCGGAATCGCTTGCTGTGTACATTCCGGCGCCGCTTTGGCCCAGAGTCCGGATGCGGCGGTGCGTCCGCCGCAGAATGTCCGCGCCATCGACACAAGGGGCGATGAGGGCGGGTCGATCACGGTGATGTGGGATCTGTCGCCCGACGATTATGACGGGACGGCGGAAGCAGTCACGGTCATCGGCTACGAGATCATGCGGGCCGAGTCGCCCGGCGGGCCGTTTGCCTCGGTCGGCTTCGCCTCGGCCGGCGCGACACGCTTTGCCGACGCCTCCACCCATGACGGCACCGATTACTACTACCAGGTGACCGCCAGCACGTCGTCCGGCGGGCCCGTTTCGCCGGTGATCGGGCCGGTTCGGTCGAGCCCGCAGTGGTTCAATGTCAATCGCGCCAATGTCTTCATTATCGGGATCATCCTGTCGATGTCGATCATCTTCTACATCGCCTCGGCGCGACGCGGCAAGAAGCTGTTCATCCGGCGCATCGCGGGTCTTGAAGCGGTGCAGGAGGCGATCGGCCGCGCCACCGAAATGGGACGGCCAATCCTCTACATTCCGGGCATCCAGGACATGGACGATGTGCAGACGGTCGCCGGGGTGACCATCCTCGGCTATGTCGCGCGCACCATCGCCGAGTACGACACGAAGATCGAAGTGCCGACCTCGCGTTCGATCGTGATGTCGACCGCGCGCGAGACGATCAAGGCGGCCTACATCGCGGCGGGACGTCCGGATGCCTACTCCGACGATGCCGTGCATTATGTCACCGATGAGCAGTTCGGGTACGTGGCGGCGGTCGACGGCATCATGGTGCGCGACAAACCCGCGACCTGCTTTTACATGGGCGCGTTTTTCGCCGAGTCGCTGATCATGGCCGAGACCGGCAACTCAATCGGCGCGATCCAGATCGCCGGGACCGCGATGCCCGCGCAGTTGCCGTTTTTTGTCGCGGCCTGCGACTACACCCTGATCGGCGAGGAGCTGTTCGCGGCATCGGCTTATCTCTCGAACGAGCCGAAACAACTGGGATCGCTTAAGGGGCAGGATGTCGGCAAGAGCATTGCCATGCTGGCGATTGCCACGGGTGTGATTTTGTTCACGCTGCACCAGGTCACACGGGTGCAGTGGTTCATGGATGCGGGAAACTGGTTTAAGGACTTGTTCCTCCTGAACTAGGGGTCGAGCAAACACGATGCGTCGTCAAGTTCCCCTGGTCATCACCTTCATCGTGGGCGCGGTGCTCATCATCGCCGCCTTCATCCCGCATCATCCGTTCGGACGGCTGGGGGAGAACTTCTCGCTTTATTTCGACATCATCGCGGTCTTTGCCTTTCTGCTGGGTGGCGGCAACCTGGTGCGGATTCATGGCGGGAAGTTCATGCGCGGAATCCGTTCCTCGATCCAGGAAGCCAAGAAGGGCGGCGGGTTCTGGCCGCTGAAGTTTCTGGTCGAGTTCCCCTTCTTCGCCTTCGGCGGACTGGAGGACAAGCGCGGACGCGACTGGTTTTTCTCCCTGATTACGCTGCTGGGGTTTTTCGCCATGCTTTATGCCGGGCTTTTCAAGGTCGGCAACCCCGACGGCTGGCAGGGCAACGTGACCAACCCGGAGGCGCTGTTTCAGGAGTTTTACCAGTCGATGTTCAATCCGCTGCAGGCGACGATGTACGCGCTTCTGGCGTTCTTTGTCGCCTCGGCGTCATACCGCGCCTTCCGCGCCAAGAGCCCGGAGGCGACGATTCTCCTGGCGACCGCGTTTGTCATCCTGCTGGGACGGACCCCGGCGGGGACCTACGCCACCGACTGGCTGCCGCAGTCGCTGTCGTTCTTTCACATTCCAAATCTGGCGAACTGGATCATGGCGGTGCCCAACCTTGCCGGCCAGCGCGCCATCATGATCGGGATTTCACTGGGCGTGATTGCGATGTCGTTGCGCGTGATTCTGGGCGTGGAACGGACTTATCTGGGGGCAGACGAGAAATAGACGGAAGGGACGAGTTGCCGCACGGCTCGGCCCCGCTTCACGGGGTCTATGACGGGAGCCACGCCCTCCCGGCGGAACTGAAATCGGAATGAGTAACGGGAATCAACCATCGTTTCTGGAGAAGGTGCAGGCGCTCGACCGGCGCGTGATCTTCCTTTTCATCGCGCTGGCGGTGTCGCTCCCGCTTTTGTTCCATGTAGTCTTTCCGGAGAAGATCTCGCCCATTGTCTCCTCGATGTTCGACCGCATCGAGAGCCTCCCCGAGGGATCGCGTGTCCTGATTTCCTTCGACTACTCGCCGTCGACCGTGCCCGAGGTCCAGCCGATGGTCGATGCGGTCATGCGTCACTGCGCGGCGCGCAAACAGAAGCTGTACCTGATGGCGCTCTGGGCGACCGGGCAGAACATTACCGACGAAACGATCGACCGGGTGCTGAAAGTCGAGTTCCCGGAGTACCGCTACGGCGAGGACTATGTCAACATCGGCTACAAGTCGGGCAATCAGGGGCTCATCAATGTCATCCTGACCGACTTAAAGAAGATGTACACGACCGATGTGCACGGCACCGCCATCGATTCGATCCCGATGATGGCGCCGATCCGCAACCTGAGAAACTTCGACATCATCTTCACCTTCGGCGGCGGGTTCCCCGGCACAAAGGAGTGGGTGCTTTTTGCGGGCGATCCGGGCCGCATCCCGGTGGCCAGCGGTGTCACCGCGGTTCAGGCGCCGCTTCTGTATCCTTATTATCCGAGCCAGTTGCTTGGACTGATGGGGGGGATCAAGGGGGCCGCGGAATACGAATCCGAGTTGATCCGCCGGTACCCGCAGTTTGAAAGCCTGCCGCACCCGGGGATCGACATGATGGGTCCCCAGGCGGTAGCGCACCTGGTCATCATGCTCTTTATCGTCATTGGCAACGTGGCCTACTTCGCGACACGCAACCGTCAGGCATCCGATCAGGGGGCGAGATAGCCATGGAACGCCGCCCGATTGTCTACCTGATCGGTTTTGTGGCCGTGGTGCTGGCGTTCGCCATTTCGACCAGCCTGCGCGGGTTTTACATCACCCTGGGTGCCTTCCTGACCCTCTCGATCCTCAGTTTCCTCTATAAAGACAACATCTTCTACAAGGCGGCCGAGCACCTCTTTGTCGGCGTCTCGGCGGCCTACTGGATGGTCATGGGGTTTTGGACCGTGTTGATCCCCAACCTGATCGGCAAGATTCATCCCCCCCTGGTGCGGCCCTTTATGCCCGCCATTGCCGATCAGCCGGCCTCCTACTGGTATCTCATTCCGGCCGCTTTGGGCATTCTCCTTCTGTGGCGCCTCTCGCCCAAGGGGCCTTGGATCTCCCGCTGGGCGCTGGCCTTTATCGTGGGGACCACCGCCGGGTTGAACTTCATCCGCTACATGGCCTCCGACTTGTTGGGCCAGATCAACTCGACCATGGTCCCGCTGGTGGTGATTCAGGATGGCGGGTTGGATACCCTGACCTCGATCTCCAACCTCGTCATCTTCCTCGGGGTGTTCTGCGGATTGATCTACTTCTTCTTCTCGAAGGAGCACAAGGGGGCCTTCGGGGCGGGCTCCCGGATCGGTATCTGGATCCTGATGGTGACCTTCGGCGCCGGGTTCG
>JBFMFQ010000100.1:0-11991 GCA_040752075.1 Candidatus Zixiibacteriota bacterium
CGCTGGACCAAGCCGACTTTCGCAGACAGGTCAAGGACGCGTTGAGCGCGATCGAGGACCCCTACCGGACGATTGTGATTTTGCGCGAGATCGAGGACATGACCTACCAGCAGATCGCCGCCGCCCGGGAGATGCCGCTCAATTCGGTGAAAGTCTATCTGCATCGGGGACGACGCATGCTGCGGGAACGGTTCCTGGAACTGGAAAACCAAGTCCCCGGAGGACTGGCTCATGAGTCGTAAGGATATCCCGGATGCCTGCCTGAACGTCGGGGGCCGCCTCGAGGCGTATCTTGACGGCGAGCTCCCGCCCGCCGAGCAAGCCGAGGTGGCGGCGCACCTGGCCTCCTGCCCGGAGTGCCGTGCCGATCTGGCGTTCGCGCAACGCATCACCGACACCCTTCATTCCCTGCCGCCGGAGCGCTGCCCGGATCGTGTGATCGAGCGCGTGTATGAGCGCGTGGCGCCGCACCGTTCGACGTTCCGGGATCGCTGGCGTGTGGCGACATGGCGGCTGGTGCTGATCGGGTCGTGTGCCGCGCTCCTGCTCGCGGTGACCGCGCTGGTCGGGCAGAAGCAGCCCGCCGCGCCGGGCTATGCCGATGCGGACATCCGTGCCGCCGAACGCGAGGCGCGCTGGGCGCTGGCCTACATCGGGCTTCTCGGCGAGCGGACCGGGAAGACCGTCAAATCGAGCGTGATTGATGAACGCATAATCATTCCGGTGGTGCGCACACTGGAAAGATCATTAGACCGTGACAAATCAGACCCCAAAGGGGAGGTACGCAATGCGGGTTAGACTTCTTGTATTCGGCATCCTCGCGCTGGCGCTGGCAGCACCCGCGTGGGCGCAGAAATCGGATGATGTCACCAAGCACCCCGGTTATATCGACTTCGCGGCGCTCGGCCTGCCGGACCCGTCGGAAGCGTCGGTCGAAGTCAATCTCAAGGGCTCGCTTCTCAAGCTGGTCGGCATGGCCGCCGAGGACGACGAACCGGAACTGAAGGCGCTGATCAGCGACCTCGAACTGGTCCGGGTTCTCGTTTACCCCATCAGCGAACTTGGCTTGAGCGGCGTTCCCGACAAGGCCGCGGCGCTGGCGAAACGTTTGGAGCAGGACGGCTGGGAAACACTCGTGCGGGTGCGCGAGCGCGACGAAAACGCCTACATCGCGATTAAGTTCCAAGGCGAAAAAGTGGTCGGGCTGACGGTGCTGGCGACCGAACACGACGATGAAGTTGTGTTCGTGAACATTGCCGGGTTGATCGACTTAGATGAAGTCTGGCGGCTCGGAGACGGTCTCGATATCGATCCATTGGACAGCCTGAAAAACCATCCCGATGTCACCGGCAAAAAGTCGGGGAAACGATGAAGACCACACGTGGCATTCGGAGAGTGACGGGGGCGATTCTCATCGCCCTCGCCGGCTTGTCGCAGACCGGCTGTCTGCGCGCGACTCAGCTTGAGCGCATCGGCGCCGAGATCGCCTGGCAGCATCCGGAGGCACGGTTCAAACGGGAGTTCTCCCTCAGTCTCGGATCGGTGTCCATGGGTCTGGCCCGGCTTGTGGTCGGGGTGGCGGGAGAAGATGCCCGCGAAGCCAAAGCCTACCTCGAAGGCGTCAGGAGAATCGAATTCGCCATCTATGAAGTTCGCGGGATGGAAGACGTGAACGACACCGACACGCCGGAGATTATCGAGGAACTCATTGCAGATGATGGCTGGGAGATGATCGTCAAATCCAAAAACGAGGGCGACCTGGTTTGGATTCTGTACCGTGAGGATGACGGCAAAGTGAAGGACCTGCTTTTAACCGTGCTTGAAGATGACGAAATGGTTCTGATTAATCTCTCCGGTCATCTCGACCGCGTGTTTGCCGAGGCGCTGGAGGATCACAGCGAACTGACCGACATGGTTGGACGCAACAAGCCCTAATCCCCGGATTAACACGCCAAATCCTGAGACAACCTCGGCGCATCGGACAAATAGGTAGGATACTCGAATCCCCGTGGCCGGCGGTCCGGGGCGATTGCCACACTCCGCTCCCTCTACCATAGCCCCCAGACGCGATGGATGGCTTGATTCGTCCCGGTCGGGACCGTTTCTTCCCACCACGGGTAGAAGTGGATCAACCGGCCGCTGCGCCGGAGGCACAATCCAGGGAGCGAGGAATTCGATGAAATGTATGCGGGTATTCGCAAGCACGGTCGCAGTGACGTTGGCCCTCGGATCGACCTTGTCGGCACAGGAGGGATTGCGCAATCATGTCACGGTGGAGTCCAAGACCGTCTGCGCCGGGCAGAAGGGCGCCAATGTCCATGTTCTGATCGAAAACGCGGTGGACATCCGCCATGTGACCCTGCCCCTGGTCGTTCGCAGCGGCAAGGGTGATGCCTTCGTTACCACTATCAAGCAGTCCTGGGGCGACCGTCTTCCAGCCGCAAAAGGCGCGGCGCTCAGCGAATACCTGATCACGTCGCTTTACTCCAAACGCGAATGCCAGTGCGCCGGGACAACCCAGACCGGCTTCGGCCCCGAGTTCGCTCGCGACACGCTGGAGAATGCGGTCCCGGGCTCTCCGCTGGGCGTTCTCTTCACCCGTTTGCGCATGACCGGGGCCAACCTTCCGGCGGGCAAGGACTCGACCGGCAGCGCCATCATGACCTTCACCATCGGCGAAAAAGCCGGCACGTTCGAAATCGATACCGCCTGCATCTGCCCGAGCAATCACCTGATGTATGTCGAGCAGGTGTCCCCTCCCCGGGGAGTGGACCCGGGGTTCACAAAGGGTGTCATCACCGTCGAGGCGTGTAAGAAGTAGGGTGGGTGCTTGGACCCGCCGCCTCACACAATCGGTCCTGTGCAGGGTGGGCTCAGCCCACCATTTCATCTCCGACCTGCGCACAAGGTGGGCTGAGCCCACCCTGCAGGTGCACTTTCATTTCCGGACAACCCGTCTCTCTGATGACACCCCGGATCCGTCGACCGCGGATTCTCCCGGAGAATGCCCGGTCGTTTGAAACCATTCTCCCCTAATTCCGTAGGAATTAAGAGCTCGCCCGAACCCCGAGCCGAGCACCTGGAATGAGTGCAAAGACCGTCGCCGATCCAGCAAGGCGCTAAACAACAATGAGATATGCCGTTTCTTTAAAGAACGGAAAGAGGTGCCAACTAATTTTTTAGTTGACAAGCTCTTACCGTTGCCCAATTTGCCTCCCAACCGAAAGAGAGGCCCAAACACATGGCTCGCACAAAATCCCCCACCCTGACCGAAGCCGAACTCCGATTGATGGAGATTGTCTGGGAGAAGGGCGAGGCAACGGTGACCGACGTTGTCGACTCCATCCCCCGCTCCCGTTCGCTGGCGTACAACACGGTTCTGACCACGCTTCGCATCCTCGAGCGCAAGGGGTACCTCTCGCACGAAAAGCAGGGACGCGCCTTTGTCTATCGTCCCCTGGTCGACCGCCACCATGCGCGTCGCAGTGCCCTCAAGTACATCATGAGCCGCTTCTTCGAGAATTCCCCCGAACTTCTGGTGCTCAATGTCCTCGAAAACGAGGCGATCGACCCGAAAGAACTGAAGCGTCTGAAACGACTCATCGAGGAATCGGAATAAGGGGGCCGTCATGGCATCAGTGTTCCGCATTATCGCCGACAGCGCCCCGGCCGCCGCCGAGGCGCTGATCAACAGCGTCTGGCAGGGATTGCTCGTTGTGGCGATCGTCTGGCTGGTGCTGCGCGCCACCGCGCGCATCAACGCCACCACACGCTATGGGATCTGGTGGGGCGCCATGCTGGCCGTGGTCGCGCTGCCATTGGTCAACGCCGGGGTTCTCGAGTACGGACAGTGGGCGAGGATGGAGGAGGACCCCATCATTGCGCATGTTGTTGAGGTTTCCAGGGCAGAGGTATCTGCGCGGATCGACCCGGGCCGCCGTGAGAGTTACGCAAGCCAATCCGCAACCAGTGTAACGGGAGAGCGCCGAAACGAGACACGCGCAGTGGGACGATCCGAACGGCGTGTGGAGTCTACGGTCCAACACCGGCCAATAACGTCCGAGGAACCTGCCTCTCCCTCATCGAGCGAAGTCGTCGCGTTGACCTCAGATCGTCAGCAAAGCAACGACGATCCATCGGCCATCGACCGGTTTGAGGCCATGCTGGGTTCCCTCGGGGAGCACTTCCCGATCCAGGCGCCATCCGGCCGTGTTCCGCTTGTGTTTTTCGGGGTGCTCGCACTGGGAATGGCCGCGGGCACGGTGCGGCTCGGACTCGGATGCTTGCGCATGAGGCGCATCAAACAGACCGCCCAGCCGCTCCCGGCGCAATTTCAGGAAATGCTGAGCCGTCAGGCGGCAAGCCTCGGACTTCGGCGCCGCGTGACCCTGGCGGCGTCGGATCTTGCGCGTGTTCCGACGGCGATTGGTTTTCGCCATCCGGTGGTGCTGATCCCGTCTGCGCTCCTGGATGAATTAACCGAAGCCGAACTTGAGCAGGTCACGCTGCACGAACTCGCGCACCTGCGCCGTTGGGACGATTGGACCAATCTCGGCCAGCGGATCATCGAGGCCCTCTTCTTTTTCCATCCGGCGGTCCGCTGGGCGGGACGACAGATTTGTCTCGAGCGCGAGATTGCCTGCGATGACTGGGTGGTCACCCAAACAGGGCGTGTCCGCCCCTATGCGGTCTGCCTGACACGGCTGGTGGCGTTGAGCCGCTGGTCGGGACGCACCGCCCCGGCCTTGGGGATTGTGCGCACGAAGTCCCAATTCACCCGTCGGATCGAGGCGCTGCTCGACCGGCGCCGCAATGCCCGTCCCGTGATGTCCCGTGTGGCACTCGCGACGGCGGGGGTAATCCTCCTGGCCGTGTTGATCCAAGTTGGGCGTCTGCCGTTGGTGTTTGCCGTCTCGGAGCCCGAGGAACCCAGGCACGCCTTGCTACTGGCGCTGACCCCATCGACCGCCCGTGTGCCGGTCTTGCCGGTTCGTGCGCGCATGGCTCCGGTTTATGCAACGGCTCAGGCGGAGTATGTCTCCGCCGCGTCGACCATTGCACCGGTTGCCGAAGCTCTCGAGGCGGCCACCGCCGGGCTGGCGGCCGCGGCGGTCACCCCCCTCCCGCCGATGGCGGATGAGTGGGCACAAGCATTTGATTTCGAGTACAGTTTCGCGCCGCTTACAACCACCCTGACACCCGGCATGCCATCGGGCGCGGCGCCGGTGGTCCTGATGGATGACTATTCCGAGCGCGGGGCGGATGGCCGTCTCAAAGTCACTTATGCCCAGATCGAACAGCTCTTGTGCATGGGCATCAATGGAGACTATGTGCGGCGCGTGCGCGAGATTGCGTTTCCCGGTGTCACGGTCGGCGAACTGATGACGCTGCGGACCTCGGGTGTTTCGCTGGAGCTTCTGGAAGCGTTGCACGGCGCCGGGTATGGCGGGTACACGGTCGATGATGTCACCGCGCTGGCGTTTCATGGCGTCACCCCATCGTACGTGACCGGCCTGACCGAATCCGGGGTCAAGCCCGAAGACCTCGAAGCCCTTGCCGCCTTGAGACTGCAAGGAGTTACGACTGACTTCGCGCGCGAGGTCGGCCACTATGGTTTCCCCCATTTGACCAATGAAGATCTAGTCAATTTGCGCGTGTTCGGGGTGACGGGAGATTACCTGAAATCGCTGGGAGATGCCGGGCTGAAGTGCCTCGTGCCGGACGACATCCTGCTCCTGCGCCAGTACGGGATCAGCGGCGACTACGCCAAGACGATCACCTCCTACGGGTTCTGCGGCATTCGGGCCGAGGACATGGTCGCCCTGCACATCGCCGGTGTCAGCGGGAGTTTTCTCGGCACGCTTCAAACCCAAAATCTCACCGGTCTCTCGCCCAGCCAGGTGGTGCGTCTCCGGGAAACCGGGCTGACCGCCGAGTTCCTGCGCGGTGCGATGGACTATGGGTTTGAGGACCTCGACATATCGGATCTGGCCGAACTGCAAAACTATGGTGTCACGAGCGATTACCTGCGGGAGCTGACGGCCGCCGGCCTGACGGGAATAACGGTCGATGATGTCGTCGATCTTAAGTCCTCCGGTGTTCCGGCCGCCTATGTGCAGGCCGCTCTCGACTACGGCTTTGAGGAGATCAGCGCCGCGGAGATCGTCGATTTGCGCAATGCCGGAGTCACCCCGTCATATCTGGATGCGTTCGCCAAGCTCGGACCGGCACGCCTGACGCCGGATGAACTGATGCGACTGCGCGCCCAGGGTGTGTCGCCCGACTACGCGAGGGGCGTCTACGCGTTCGGATTCGACAACCCGTCGGCGGACGAGATCATCCTGCTTTCCATGGCGGGAGTGTCACGCGGCTATCTGGATGCCCTCGGCAAAACGGGACTGACCTTCGAACCTTACGAAGTAATCGATCTTGTGAGAAACGGGATCTCCACGGCGTTTGTGGAGGCCTGGCGCGCCTCGGGCCGCTCCGGCATCGATGTTGAGGAGATGATCCGGCTGCGCGCGATGGGGATTCGTCCCGGCTCCAGCGACGACACCGGCGCGATCGAGAGCCCCGGCGAGTAGGACCGCCGTGATGATGACAGTGAACGTCAGAATGTGAGAGGGGGCTCTGGCGGCGTGGCCCACCCCGCGCCGCCGATTGGGGAGCGCACCCCTCTCCGAACCGTGTCGCCCGGGCGCGCACCACCCGCCCACGCGCCTTACCTCCTTCGGAGCGTGGGTGGATTCCGGCGCCCGGGCGGCCGGACCTTCCGGATGATCCCCCGCGACAGACAGCCGATACACTCAGTATGCGGCTGCTCTCCATCATGGGCATCGTTGGCGGGTTCGCGTTGTACTTTGCGTCGATCGCCGGGTGGGAGTCCCCAATCCTGCTGGGGGTTTCCGTTCCCATGATTGTGGGATGCGCGGCGGTGCTCGCGGTGCTGGGGACGCGACCGGCGACAAAGGCACACCGGCGAGAGCTGGTCCACCCGGTACTATTGGCTCTGCCCCTGGATGACGCTCCCGTTTTGACCGAATTGAACCCGGCGGATTTCACGGAAGTCGTTGATCTGGCCGACATGGCTGATCAGCGCCCGACACGCTAAGGTCGTCCGCCCGGCCCGCGACTGACTCGCTTCGGTCCAGGCAAAAGGCGCCTTGCCTTCCCCTGTTTCGGTCAGTACTCTCCCTCCCGTCCCAATCCGGGACACAATGGAGGGGAAATCATGCTGATTGGACGGAGAATGGCGGCTTGGATGGCCGTTGCGATCGCTTGCGGCTGGGGTATCGCTGGTGCGCAGGACCAGGGCGGGCCAACCGGAACGGCGGAGCAGGAAATGATGCAGGAGTACCTTAAGATGATGATGCCCGGCGAAGGGCACAAACGTCTCGAGCCCTGGGTCGGAAAGTGGAACTACACGCAGAAGATGTACCCGGGCGGGCCGGGAACCGAGCCCATGGCAACGCAGGGGACAGCCGAGGCGAAGTGGATTCTCAATGGCCGATTCCTGCAGCAGACCTGGTCGGGCGAGATGATGGGCCAGAAGGTCGATGGGTTCGGCCTCATCGGTTACGACAACTGGCGCAACATGTACGTGGCCTCATGGGCCAACGGCTTGAGCACCGCGCTACTCACCGCCACCGGCTCGGCGGATCAGACCGGGAATGTCATCACATTCTACGGCACCATGGATGAGCCAACGCTGAAGATCACCGGCCGCATGGTCGAGTACATCTACACCATGCGCGGCCCCGACACGCTCACCCTTGAGATCATCGATTTGCACGCCGGGCACAATTACAAGGTGATCGAGATCGAGTTCACGCGGGCGCAGTGATCACGTGTGGGATTGGGTGAAGTTAAAGGGAAACAGTCGGCACCTGTTCCCCTTGGCACAGAATCACGGTATCCGCAATCGCTGCTGGCATACCCCAGCTCGGTTGTGCGATGGCCGCGCAGCCCCGTAGGGGCGATAGAACTTAGCCCAAGGCGTAAGCCTTGGGAGATGATCCGGTTTAAACTCGGGGAGCCCCGTAGGGGCGGCACTGGGCCGATCAATCCCAAAGGAATCGCTCATCGTATTCAATCCCGTGCTTTCGGAGCAGAAGACGCAACTCATCCTGGAATGTCCGTTTTCTGTGGTGGGCTTCCTGATTCTGGATGTACTCCGCGACCGATTCGCACGCAGATTCGCTAACACTGAATGCGCTGTATCCTGTTTGCCACGCAAACGTCTGCTGGTGGAGTTCGTTGCGCAGCCAACGACTGGAATTTGCCTTAATCGCCCTGATGAGAGCGGAGACAGACTCCTTGGCGGGGATTAACATGAGCATGTGGACGTGGTCGGCCATACCGCCAACGGCCACTGGTGCGGCTCCGGTGGACTTCGCGATCCCTGCCATGTAGGCGAATGCGCGGGACTGAATTGCCTTGGTCAGTTGGGGGCGGCGAGCCTTCGTGCTGAACACGATGTGGACAAGAAGCCGTGTGTATGTGTGTCCCACTTGAGTGCCGCCCCTCCGAGGCTTCATGAAGTTTGCTGGCTCTCGCTTCCCACGGCTTGCGCCGTGGGCTATGAACTGCCGCCCCTTCGGGGCTTTCGAGATTGGCTAGTTCAAATATTACCCAAGGATCAGACCCCAATCGACACTCGACCCTCACGTTGTGTTCATGACGGACCACCGAAACGTGAACAATCGGGCAGGGCACATCACCCGGCTGGTGATGCGCCCCGCCATACTCCCAGAGCCACTACTCCCCGCCTTTGTCTTCCGGCTCGCCCGACATGGTGCGCGCCCCGCCGTTTTTCACGTAGCGGTCCATCCATTCGGTCATTTCCCAGACCATGTGCATGACCGACTCGCGGGCACGGTAGCCGTGGCTCTCGTGCGGGAGCATCACCAGACGAACCGTAGCTCCCTGTCCTTTGAGCGCTTCGTACATGCGTTCGCTTTGAATCGGAAAAGTGCCGGAGTTGTTGTCCGCCTGACCGTGGATGAGCAGGATCGGCTCGTTGATCTTCTGTGCGTGGGAGAACGGGGACATTGCGTAGTATGTCTCCGGGGCTTCCCAATAAGTTCGCTCCTCCGCCTGGAACCCGAACGGTGTCAGGGTCCGGTTGTAGGCGCCGCTGCGGGCGACTCCGGTCCGGAAGAGATCGGAATGCGCCAGCAGATTAGCGGTCATGAACGCGCCATAGGAATGCCCACCGATCGCAATCTTGTCACGGTCGGCGACACCGCGACGCACGACCTCATCGACCGCCGCCTTGGCGCTTGCGACCAGTTGCTGGACATAGGTGTCGTTCGGTTCGGCATCGCCCTCACCCACGATCGGCATGGTCGGATCATCGAGGATCGCATAGCCATGCACCAGCCACAAAAGCGGGGAATGCGCGCTGACCCGCACGAAACGATACGGTGAATCAGTGACTTGTCCCGCGGCATCCGCGCTCTTGAATTCCTGCGGGTAGGCCCACATGAGCATCGGCAACGGTCCCTGGGCGGGGGTGTATCCCTCCGGCAGATAAAGTGTACCGGTCAGGTCGACGCCGTCCTCCCGTTTGTAGCGGATCAATTCCTTTTGCACGTTGGCCAATTGCGGCGTGGGGTGCGGAAACGTGGTGATCGCCTGCATGCTGCCGGCGTTCAGGTCGCGCATGAAGAAGTTCGGCGGCTCGCTCACCGACTCGCGGCGTGTGATGAGCATTCCCTTGGCGGCATCGAGAAGCGCAACCGGGCTTTCATAGTACGGCGCCTCCGAGCGGAACAGCCGCTTGGTGGTCAGGGCGGCCAGATCCATTTCATCGATAAAGGGTCGATTGCCCTCGTCCGAGGCGCCCTCTCCGGTCATGAAGATCGACTTGCCGCCTTTGCCGGTCTGCAGCACGGAAGTGCCGCGGGGTGTGCGGATCATCTCGGGGGAACCGGGGTGCTTGTATTGATCTTCCCAGTTGAAATCGAGAATCTTGCGGGCCGCTGTCTTTGGCGAGCCCGGTTTGACCTGCCAGTAGCGCTCGGTGCGTGTCTTCCACCACCATTCGGAGGCCAAGGCCAGGTTGTCGTTTCCCCAAAGCATGCCGCCATAGCGCAGCGAAAGGGTTGCCAGCGAAACCGGGTCTCCGCTAAACGGCGCTTTCAGCATGAACACGCGGTCGCGTTCCTTGGCTTCCGCGCCGGCATCGCCGCCATCCTGCGCCTCGGCCCAACAGACTGTGGCATCGGCATCGGCACGCCATTCGTACTCCCGGGGACCGGTCGGCACCGAGCCGAATGTGATCGGGACGTTGTCGGCCAGCGGACGGTCGGCCAGTTGCCTGACCATGCGCCCGCTTTGGTCCCAGATCTCCACACGCGCAGGAAAACGGGATGCGGGTACCGTGTACGAGTACGGTGTGTGCACCACCTCGGCGAGAATGAACTTGCCGTCCGGCGATGGAGTGGCTTGGCGGAAGATCCCGACCTGGTCGAGCGGGACAGCCGCGCCATCGAGTGTGACTCGCACCAGTTTCGAAGTCGCATAGTAATCGAAGAGCGCCTCGTCGTGGGGGTTTTCCAATAAGTCCTGGTAAGTCGGCGCCGGTGTCTTGCGGCCGAGGTTCTCCTGCACAACCGGACCGGTTGGCGCGACCGGCTCGGCGGGCGCCGCGCCGCGCGTGTCGGGTACCGTGAGCACGATTAAAGACTTGCTGTCGGAGACCCAGTCGTACGATCCGCCGTAGACCGCATTCACCGCGACCGGCGCGAGCTGTTTCGCCTGTCCGGTGGCGACCTCGGCTGCCCACAGTTCGATGTGATCGCCCATGGTCAAGGTGAAGGCCAGCCACTTCGCATCCGGCGACCAGGAGACATTCGTGATCTTGGGATTGGCCGGCAGTCCCGTGATCGCTGTCTCCGTTCCGCCCTCGATGCGCTTCAACCGCAGACCGCTGTAATGGGTCACGCGGCTGGGGCCATTGGTGCGCGGATTGATGCGCAGCCCAGCGAGGCGCAGTTCGGGCTGGGCGACTTCTTCGATGGAGGGCAGGCCGGGCAACTCCAGGAAAGCCATCCACGCATGATCCGGGCTGATCGATACCGCGGGTGTCGGCGGCGCATCGATCAGATCGGCAATCGCCTTCGGTGGCATCTGGTAGGTCAAGGCCGGGGTGCCGCTTTGGGCGTTTGCCGGCAACACGGCCGCGAGCACAAACGCCACGCAGAGAATCAGCCGTGTGATCTGGTGTCGAACACGGATCATGTCGATGACTCCTTTCATGTGAGGCAGACCAAACATCGCGATCGATCCAGAATAGACCAATTTCCGGTCGAAATCCACCCCGAAGCGCGCTCTCGCGCTTGAATTCAACCCCGCCTGCGCGCGATCATTCGACATGCGAATCCGCATCAGGATCATCTCCGCCCACGATGTCATCGGCATTCGCCATGCCGTGCTACGACCGAATCAACCAGTCGAGCAGTGCACCTGGCCTTCCGACGATGCCCCCACCACCGCACATTTCGGGGCATTCGCCGATGACGAGATGGTCGGGATCGCCTCGATCTACCTCGAGTCCCAACCCGACTCGCCGGACCCCAGTGCGTGGCGTTTGAGAGGCATGGCCACGCTCCCAGAATTTCGCAGCCAGGGTGTCGGCGGGCTGCTTCTCTCTGCCTGCATCGAGCATGTCGAGAATAGCGGCGGAACCACCATCTGGTGCAATGCCCGCACACCCGCGGTGAGGTTCTACGAGCGGCACGGGTTTGAATGCATCGGCGACGAGTTCCAACTGCCCGGGATCGGGCCGCATTACCGGATGGAACGGAAGGTGTAGATTCACGCATTTGCGGCGATTACGCTTTTTTCAGCTACGCAGGTGATCTCGCTTCGCGTGCCCGGGCCGGGGCAAGCGGATGCTTTTGTAGTCACGGCTTCAGCCGTTACCTCCCCCCGCCGATGAGCGCACTCACAAGTGCAACAGTTGCCCCCTCTCCCCCAAGCGACGGC
>JBFMFQ010000101.1:0-11855 GCA_040752075.1 Candidatus Zixiibacteriota bacterium
GAGGGACTGCAAATAACACAAAGGCCCCGCGCAACCGCGCCGGGGCCTCCGCACTCAGTCCTGAATTCGAATTCTAATCGTCGTCGCGCTGGAACTCATGGCACGACGAGCAGAATCCCACACCGGTGACACGGCTTCGGTTGTCGTGGCAGACGAAGCAGACTGCGTTTTCGTCATCGTGCCACGGGCCCTTCACGTCTTCCATGAATCCAGCCGGGTGCGGCGAGACCGTGGTCCGGTGGCACTGGAGGCATGACGGCTCTGCCGCGGCGATGTCGTGACACGCGGCGCAGCGCTCGATGTCGTTGCGGGCCTCCAGGGCGTGCGCCGAGAAACGGAAATTGGGCAGATCGTGTGAAACCGGCCGCTTGCGCGCGAGTTCCGACTCGGGCGAGTGGCAGGCCGCGCAGAATGTCTGCGTTTCATGGCAGACCGCGCAGTCGCTGGTCTTGGCGCGGACATCGGTGCCATGGGTGTAGCGGTAATTCAGGTTGTGCACACGCTGCAGCGTGATCAGATCCCGTCCCTCGTGCGCCACCGCGAGTTCGCCGATCGGGCTGGCCGGTTTGTCCGGCTCGCCCTTGATGGACATGCCCAAGGCCGCGCCGTCATGGCACTCCTGGCAGAACGATGGCTGATGGCACGACTCGCAGGAGCGGTCGTTCTGACGCGCGACTTCGACATGATCGAGGACCCAATCGGCGCCGTGATCCTCCGGCAGGAGCCACTCGACATGCGTGTGGCACACCGTGCAGTCTTCCTTGACTTGCTTTTTGGCATGGCAATCCTGGCAGAGCGCCATGGGCGGCATCGAGCCGCTCGGGATCTCTTCGGCCGTCTCAATCCCGCCGTGGCAGGTCGCGCATTCCAACCCCTGCCCGGTCACGTGCTTTTCGTGTGAAAAGACCAGTTCCCCAAGCCGCGGGCCGCGCGCGCCATACTCCACGACATACGGCTCCGTGGCCTCGTGGCAGCCCGCGCAGGTTTCCACCGTCGGGTTCAAACTCACCGATGCGTCCGGCGCCGTGGCCGCCGCGCCGTGGCAATCCTCGCACGCCAGCCCGGCATCCTCGATGTGCAGCCGGTGCGAAAACCCGAACTCCGCCTGATCCACGGAACGCGCCGAGACCCAGGTCAAAACCAGAGCCACCGCCGCCAGTCCCATTGCCGTTGCGGTTCGCCTCATCGTGATACCCTCGCTGCGATTGGTTTCATTTGTGATTGCCGCACGGCCTACTGGCCCAGCCGGCTGAAGAACCACCAGGACACACGCGCCAAGAGCCGGAAGTCGCTCTCGTCTCCCGAGCTGATGCCCGGCTGAGTGGTGATGTCCTGCGTCAAGTACTGCGCTTCCAGATCAACCGAGGTCTGTTCCATGACCTGCCAGAGGAAGCCGCCCCACAGCCCGGCTTCGGAGTTGGCCTCCTCTTGGTCCTCGTACAGTTCGAACGACGAATACCGCGCGCCGCCGCGCAGACTCCACTTCTCATTGAGCGGGTAGAGCGCATCCCCGGAAAGCCCGATGGTGCTCCCCGACCATCCGCTTTTGCCGTGCAGCATGAAGGAAAAGTAACGGTGCGCAAGGCCGACATCGAAGCGCTGGACCTGGTCATCCACGAGGTCGACCAGCACACCGCCGATCGACACGGTCCAGTCGGGGTTGAAGCGATAATCCAGCCGCATGCGGCCTTCATAATAGCGAGAGTCGCCGAAGACCCAGAAGATCGAGTTGTAGGCGATGTCCGGCCGCCGGAAGCGGAACTGGCCATTGACCGAAATCTCCGGCGTGGCTTGCCAGCGGATCGAGCCATGCACACGCGACAGGCGCTCGCGGAGAACATCGTAGTTGGCGTGACCGTACAGATTCCACGACTTGTTCATCCGGCAGCGCCAGTCCAGCCCGAGCAACTGCGAGGCAATGGTCTTCAGTTCCACGTCGCCGTAGGCCCGTTCCGTGTTGCGCTGCGCGAACGACAGCGCGATCTGGCGTCCGGCGGCGCGCGTGAATTGCGCCCTGACGCCGAACGCGTGGCCTTTGTCAAAGTCGGTTGTCTTGAATCGGCCGTCCTCGGGAGCGGTCATGCCCATGTAACTGGACACCTCGAGTCGGTTGAACGGACGCACGGCCAAAGCGGCGCCATCGATCCAGGCGGATCCGGTCGGCCAGTACAGCCGCTGCCGGCCGGCGGTCAGGTCGGCCCGCTTCGCGATGTTGCGCCAGCGCAACTGGAGGTGGTGGACATGGTAGTCATCCACATTGTCCCCCGCGTTGCGCAGGTCGTAGCGGCCGCGAAGCGCGGTGTTGATCTCGATGTCCCGGTCGGCGATGCGCGCCAGACGCAGCGACAGAGTGCCGGTGTTTTGCACATGGCGCGTGTCGGTCGTGTCGAGCTCGGAGTACTCCCACAGATAGGTGGATATTCCGACGCGCCCGGACAGAGTGGCGCTATTGGCCGGGGGACTCGCCGGCAGGGCCAACGCGGTCACCATCACTGCCACGAACAGGACTTTTCTCATTGTAACCCCCATCTCCTGATGGCCGACACGCCCGTGGCCTGGTGGCCGGGGGCGGTCCATACATAATCACTAACTTAAATCGACCATCCCGGGATGTCAGGCAAGCAAAATCCCCGATAATTTGTCACGAATTGGAGGCTTGTTCGCGTTCCGTGCGCCGGATGCGAAGATACAGGGCGATGGCCACCCAGAGAATGACAGGCACGGTGAACATGAGGCCGACACGGCGGAGCCAGAGGTCGTGCATCGCCTCCTCGCCCAGCGCCATGACGTTTTGGGTTTCCGCGAGCCCGGTCTGGATGATGGCGTTGAATTTGGTCGTGTCAAAATAGTGGACACCGGTGCGCGCCTTGATGACCGCGTCATCGGCGGAATGCAGGTCGAACTTGCCAAGGGCGACATTCACACCGCCGCGCTCGGCACGGTCCAGAATCTCATGCGCGGCCCACAGCGCCCGCTTCAAGGAGTCGAGCCCGGCTCCCATGACCGCGGCCGCCGCATAACCGGCATCCCCTTCGCTGTGGCAACGAACACAGAACGCCTCCTCATGAACCCCGATGCGGTCATCGTCGGGATGCATGACATCATGGTGCCCATGACAAGTCTCGCACTCGCCGATTCCCATTTCCGCAAAGGCCTCCTTGTGGGGGCTCTCATTGAAATACGCGAGGTTGTTGGCGTGGCATTCGCCACAGGCATTCGACACGGAGGTCAATCCCGGCGGCGTGGCGCCATGGTTGCCGTGGCAGGTATTGCAGGTCGGCGCGGCCAGGTCACCCTCTTCGAGGAGTTTGTGTCCGTGAACCGACGACTTGTATAGATCAAACTGGTTGGTCGGAATGCCGAAACTCGCCATCAGTTTCGTATCGCCGTGACACCCCGCGCATGTCTTGGCCACGTTGGTCTTGTAAACCGGTGAACGGGTATCCTTGACCGGCAGGATGCCGTGCACCCCGTGGCAGGAAACACACGTGGCAACACGCTGCTCGCCACTGGCGAGGAGCTTCCCGTGATGGCTCGACTTGTACTCGAGCAACTGATCGACACGCTGCTTGGGATTGTACTGTTTGATGAACTCAACATTGCTGTGGCAGCCGCCGCAAAACTCGGGAATCTCTCCCGGTGACGGCTCCCCGCGAAATCCCATCTTGGGATCATGCGCCAACTCCGGATCGCCCTCTTCGGCGCCGGCGGCCGGGTTTCCGCCATGGCAGGATTCGCAGCCCAATCGCCGCAGGTTGTGCACATCCTCTTCGAACTTGACCGCGGGCTCGCGAATGGCCGGATCATCGAATTCCAAATGGCAGGTAATACAACTGCTGGCGGCCGATGCCGTCCGGCCATGCAAACCGATGACGGCCGCCAGAGTCAGGGCGCCAAGCATGCCCATCCGGAGATAACGCCCGCCCATGATCCCTGCGCTACTCGACATAAGCCAGCACCGTAAACACGATGATGTAAAGAATGACCACCCAACCGATGGCGGTGAACAGGACATTGCGCTCCTCACGCCCGGCTTTGCGATCCAAAAACGGCACCAGAATCAGCGCCAGCCCACCGAGGCTGAATCCGATGATGCCGAGCAGTTCACCGTTGATGAAGAAAACCTTGCCCGGGATGTACTTGAGCGTTTGGAACATGAAACAGAAGAACCACTCGGGACGGATCCCCGCCGGCGCCGGCGCCAACGGATCGGCTTTCACGCCCAATTCCCAGGGGAATATCGAGGAGAGGAGCACCAGGATCCCCAGCGCCAGTGTCCAACCGACCAGGTCGCGCACCGCGAAGTTGGGGAGAAATGGCATGGACGGCGCTTTTTTGTACTCCTCGCCGATGGGGACGCTCATCCCCTGCTTCTGAACCAGGGCGAGATGCAAAAGCAGGAAGAACGTTGCGATCATCGGCAAAATCGCGACATGCACCCCGAAAAACCGCGTGAGCGTCGCACCAGTGACATCCTCGCCGCCGCGCGCAACCACTAACAGCCACTCGCCGATCAACGGAATCTCACCGAGAATGTCCGTTCCGACCTTGGTCGCAAAGTAGGCCAGTTGGTTCCAGGGGAGAAGGTACCCCGAAAATCCGAATCCCAGTGACAGCACCAGCAGGAGCGCCCCGGAGATCCAGGTCAACTCACGCGGACGGCGGTAGGCGCGCATGAAGAAGACCGAGAACATGTGCACGAAGGCAAAAAAGATCATCAAGTTCGCCGACCAGGAGTGAAGCGAGCGAACCAGCCAGCCGAACGGCACGTCGGTCATGATAAACTCGACCGATTCGAAGGCCGCTTCGGCCGTGGGACGGTAGTACAGAAGCAGGAGAATCCCCGTGAAGACCTGCACGAGAAAGCAGAACAATGTCATGCCGCCGAGGTAATACCAGATCGAGTGCCGGTGCATCGGCACCCGCTTGTGCATGGCCAGTTCCTGAATGGCCGACCAGCCGATCCGCTCGTCGAGCCAGGTCCCGATCTGCATCCTGCGATTCTGTTGGCTCATGCCCTGGTCACAATAATCTGGTCGCCCCGGACCGCGACATCATACTGCGCGAGGGGTGTCGGCGGCGGTCCGGCGATGTTGTTGCCGCTGAGATCATAATGCCCGTTGTGGCAGGCGCACCAAATGTGCTTGAGATCATCACGATACTGCACCGTGCAATCGAGATGGGTGCAAATCGCGCTGAAGGCGCGGTACTGCCCGGCATCGGTGTGAATCAGGATCGCCGGGTCCTTCCCGAACCGAAACATCTTCGAGGTGTTGGGGGCCAGTTCGCCGACCTTGGCCGCGACGACCATCGAGGTCGCCGCCTCCGGCTGCTCCGGCGGGATCATGAACCGGACAACCGGGTAGAGGATGCCACCGGCCAGGGCGGCAATACCGCCACCCAGCACCACATCAAAAAAGCGACGGCGGCCCATTCCTGAGCCGCCGGTCGCTGTATCGGTCTTAATCTCGGTCACCCGGTGGTACCTACTTCGCTTCCTTGGCGGGGTGCGCGTGAACACCGGTCTTCAGGGCTTCGGCATAATTGAATCCCTTGAAGGTCGGGCTCTTCTTGTTGTGGCAACGGACGCAGGTGGCTTCGTTTACAGGTAACAAACCAGCCGCCACGGACAACGCCTTATCCTTCATCGTCTTCATTGCCTTGTATTCGGAACCCGGCCCGTGGCAGGACTCGCAGCCGACGTTGACCAGGAGAGAATCCGTCTCGGTCTTTCCAACGCTATGGCATGCAACGCACTCGGCGTTCTTCTGCTCTTCGGGCTTCAATGCCGCCCAAGCATTGGCGTGCTTGGATGCCGCCCAGGACTCATGCTGGGCTTTATGGCAGGTCTTGCACTTGGCGTCGCCAACATAGTGGAACTTGCTCTCGGCCCACTTCAAGGTGTCCGACTTGCCCGGGACTTTGTCATCCTGCGCCCAGGCGCTGGTCGCCAGAAGCGCCGCGAAGACCGTAAGAACCGCTACCACCAGAATCCGTTTCACTTTCTTCCTCCCTCTGAATAAAGGTCTTAAATCGTCCTTATCTGTCCACACCTTTTTTACGCCCACAGCGTGATTTCTTTCACTTGCCCGGGGCGGGTTTTGACAATCCGTGACATCCCCGTGACAGGGGCTAATAAGACCGGGGTGACGGGAGGGTCAAGGGAATTCCCCGGCCCTCTGTCAATATCACAAAATCGATCCTGATCGCCGGACTGCCGCGGCAACCAGTGGGCGATGCCCGCCGTCGTTGTCTCAATCAACGGCTCTTAAATTGAAGTCGGTGAAATGCTTGTGGCAGGGGTCACGAGCCGGGGACGGCCGTCTGGTCGGAGCTGCCCTCAGGGGAAACTTGGTCGCCAAGGGAAGCATCAGAGCCGGCCTCCTGAATCTCACCCGCCTCGGAGATTGCCCACCGGGTGACCAAAGGTCCCAAGGTCTCGTAGACAATGATCGAAGCCAGCAGAACCGCGGAAATGGTTTCCCCGAGCGGGGGGTAACGGTCGCTGATCACCCGCATAAGCCCAATGGCCACGCCCGCTTGCGGGAGCAAGGCCAGCCCCATGTGGGTCTGGATCGGCCCCTTCAGCCCCATCCGCCCCGCGGCGAGGTAATTGCCGAGGTACTTTCCGCCGGATCGTGCGACCAGGTAGACCACGCCCAACAGGCCGAGTGTCTTCATGGCCGCGATGTCGAGCTTCGCGCCGGAGAGGACAAAAAAGGCGATGTAGAGCGGTTGCTCGGTCTGCCGCAGCTCCACGTAGGCGAGACGGTGCATGACCGACAAGTTTGCGGTCATCGCCCCCACGGCCATGGCGGCCAGAAGAGGAGAAATGCGCAGGGTAATCGCGGTCCCGGTCGCCACGAGCACGCCGCCGATCATCAGCATCAGGAGTTCCGCCTGGTCATCGACTCTGGCCTCGAGGATGCTCAGAATCCACCCGATGATGGCTCCCACAAGAAGGGACCCGAAGGCTTCGTAGACCGTCCAGGCCACGCCGTTTACCCAGCTTCCAAGATCGGGCGCCACTTGAACATTCAGGATGAGGGTCGAAACAAGAATGCAGAGCACGCTATTGGCGGCTACCACCGACAGGAGCAGGTCGCTTAACGGCCCTTTGGCATTGTATTCCCGCAAGACCAGAAGCGACACCGCCGGGGAAGAGGCGATGGACACCGCGCCCAAAAGCAGCGCCCCGTGCCAGCCGATCCCTACCGCCCAGGCCCCGAGCGTGACCAGGACGAACGATCCACCCGATTCCGCCAGGGTCAGCCAGAGCATCTTCTTTTCCACCCGGCGGAAGTGGTGGATCTCAAAGACGCCGCCGACCGCGAACATGATCATTCCCAGGGCGAGATCGCTCACCAGTTCCACGTCGCCGATGACGGACTTGCCTATGATATTGGTTACGCTCGGGCCGAGAATCAGGCCGGTCACCAGATAGCCGGTGACCTTCGGGACATTAAACCGGCGCGCCAGTTTCCCCCCGAGCAGTCCGAGGAGCATGACCGCCCCCACCGTCAGCAGTTCGTTGATCGGGCTCATCAACTCGGGCAGTGAAAAGGGAGAATTCATGGCAGGCAGACTGGCTTTCCGCACTCCTTGCAATTAGCCGACAACGCGTTTCGCCTCATCCCAGATTTCGTCCATCTCTTCCAAGGTGGCTTCGCCAAGCGCCCGTCCGGTGCGCGGCAACTCGCGCTCGATGTACTGGAAGCGGCGCACAAACCGCCGGTTGGTTTTCGCGAGCGCACTCTCGGGGTCAATCTTCAGATGCCGCGCCAGGTTGACCAGGGCGAAGAAAAGATCACCCAACTCGTGTTCGGCCTCGGTGCGGCGACGGCGCCGCAGCGCGCGCCGCAATTCGCCGGATTCCTCCTCCACCTTGTCCAGGACCTGGCCGGGATTATCCCAATCGAATCCGAATTGCGCGGTCTTCTCCTGAATTCGGTAGGCCCGCAGGAGCGCCGGCAGGGCTTGGGGAAGACCGTCGAGTACGCCTTTCTTTCTGCCGTTTCGCCCTTCAGACTTTCGCTCGTCCAATTTGATCTTCTCCCAGTTTCCGAGGACCTGGCGGGCGCTGAGACGTTTCTTGCGCGCGAAGACATGAGGATGCCGGCCGATCAATTTGCGGCAGATCTGGTCGACGACATCGTCGATGCCGAAGCGCCCGCGCTCACTGGCCAACTGCGCGTGGAAGATCACCTGCAACAGCAGGTCCCCCAGTTCACCGCGTAAATCTTCCATGTTTCGGCGATGGACCGAGTCGATGACCTCGTAAGACTCTTCGAGAAGGTAGGGCAACAGCGAATTGTGAGTCTGCTTGCGGTCCCATGGACATCCACCGGGAGCGCGCAGTCGCTGCATGATCCCGACCAGGTCCTCAAACGTGTACTTGCCGCTCGTTGCCGCTTGTTTCTTACGCTTTGCCGCCAATTGCCATGCCCTCCCCCCGCGTCGATTCCCGGAGGTGGGGAGGAAGTCACGGCGATCTCCCTGGTCATACGGGCAAAACGAGGCGGGAGAACAATATGCCCACTTGCGTTGCATCTGCCAAGTCCATTGGGCCAAAGCACCTGCGGGCCTCGGTGCGAGATCTCCCCGGGTGCGCCTGCCCGCTTGACATGCCGAAAAGAACTTTGGTACACTTCCTAATTTGGAAAACCGAGGTATCGTGATGAAGAACTTTCAGTTGGACAAGAACTTCGAACCTCAGGCGGCCGAGGCCAGGTGGACGGAGGCATGGACTCGCGAGGGGTACTTCCACGCCGATCCATCCTCCAAGAAGCCCAAATACTCGATCGTCATCCCCCCGCCCAATGTCACCGGAGTTCTGCATCTCGGGCACGCGCTCAACAACACGATGCAGGACATCATGATCCGCTACAAACGGATGTCGGGACACACCGTCGAGTGGCTCCCCGGCATTGATCATGCCGGTATCGCCACGCAAGTCGTGGTCGAAAAGCAGGTGATCGCCCAAGGGACCACCCGCGAGGCGCTCGGACGCGAGGAGTTTGTCAAGCGTGTCTGGGCCTGGAAGGAAGCCAACGGCAACCGAATCCTGGAGCAGTTGCGGCGCATGGGTTGCGCCTGCGATTGGCAAAGGACCCGCTTCACACTCGACGAAGGGCTCTCAGAAGCGGTCAAAGAGGTCTTTGTCCGGCTCTACAACAAGGGATTGATCTACAAGGGCACTTACATTGTGAACTGGTGTCCCCGGTGCCACACCACGCTGTCCGACGACGAACTCGAGCGTGAGGACCGCGACGGTTCCCTCTGGCACATCCGTTATCCCCTCGCCGATGGCAGCGGCCATCTGGTGGTGGCAACCACCCGGCCGGAAACCATGCTGGGCGACACCGCCCTGGCCGTCAATCCAAAGGACACCCGCTACAAATCCTACATTGGAAAGTCGGTTATCCTGCCTCTGCTGAACCGTGAAATCCCCGTCATCGGGGATGAGTACATCGAAATGGAATTTGGCACCGGGGTGCTGAAGGTCACACCGGCGCACGATGCCAACGACTTTGAGATCGGCCGCCGCCACAAGCTGCCCTCCGTGTCGGTCATCGATGACCGCGGGCTCATCAACGACAACGGCGGCCCCTACAAGGGACTGGACCGCGACTCCGCCCGAAAGCGCGTGGTGGAGGATCTCAAGTCCCAGGAGTTGCTCGAAAAAGTCGAACCGTACCGCCTCGGCGCCGCCATCTGCTACCGCTGCTCAACCGTGATCGAGCCATTCCTGTCTGAGCAGTGGTTTGTCAAGATGTCCGAACTGGCGCCGCCAGCGATTGAGGCGGTGCGCACCGGACGCATCCGGTTTCACCCCGCGCACTGGTCCAAGGTGTATCTGCACTGGATGGAAAACATCCACGACTGGTGCATCTCACGCCAACTCTGGTGGGGACACCGGATCCCTGTTTACTATGACAAGAGCGGACAAATGCTGGTCTCCAAGACCCCTCCTGCGGGCAATGGCCACCGCCAGGAAGAGGATGTGCTCGATACCTGGTTTTCCTCATGGCTGTGGCCGTTTTCGACATTCGGCTGGCCCCAGGAAACACCGGAACTGCGGGCGTTTTATCCCACACAGTCGTTGTTCACCGCATCGGAGATTATCTTCCTGTGGGTCGCAAGGATGGTCATGGCCGGCTGCGAGTTCATGGGGGAGATCCCGTTTTCGGATGTCTACATCCACGGCACGGTGCGCGATTCGATCGGGCGGCGCATGTCCAAGTCCTTGGGCAATGGCATCGACCCGGTCGATGTGATCGAAAAGCACGGTGCCGACGCGCTGCGTCTGTCCTTGGTTCTGGCGGCGCCGGAGGGTCAGGACCCGCTCATCGGGGAAAACACGTTTGAGCAGGGTCGCAACTTCGCCAACAAACTCTGGAACGCCACCCGTCTCGTTCTGGCCAACCAGCCCGAAACACCGCCATCGACTCGAATCGATCTGCGTGCGGAAAAGGACAAACTGCACTTGTCCGACCGCTGGATCTTAAGCCGAATGAACCGCGCCATCCAAACAGTCACATCCCAGTTGGATGAATTCCGGTTCAATGCTGCCGCCAAGTCCCTCTACGACTTCATCTGGAGCGACTTCTGCGACTGGTATCTCGAACTCGCCAAGCCGCGTTTCTACCTTGAGGACGATTCACACGAGCGGCAGGTCGCAAGACAAGTCGCGCTGGAGGTCAATGGCACGATCGTCCGGCTGCTCCACCCCATGGCGCCTTTCGTCACGGAGGAATTGTGGGCGCATCTGAATGAACGCCTGCCGCATCTTCCTGGTGCGCATGCGGTTGCCGCACCATGGCCCACGGTCGAGGCCGGTTGGATCGATGACGAGCTGGAGTCGGCGATGCAACAGGTCTTCGATGTCATCGTGGCGATTCGCAATGTCCGCTCGGAAATGAAGATTCCCGCCGGCAAGCCGATCAACTGCCTGATCCGCGCCGATCGCCCCCGCCTGCTGCGGCATCTCCGGGCCTACGAGGAAAACATCCGGGTGCTCGGTAAAGTCGAAAACCTGACCATCGACGCCGACCTAAAAAAGCCGGTCCCGTCGGCCTCGGCGGTCATCCGTGACGCCGAGATTTTCATCCCGCTGGAGGGGGTGATCGACCTGGACGCCGAGCGCCGGCGTCTGGAAAAGGATCTCGAGCACCATACCAACCAGTTGGAGCGCATCAACAAAAAGCTGGGCAATCAGGACTTCCTCTCCAACGCCCCGCCGGAGGTGGTCGCCAAGGAACGGGCCAAACGCGAGAGCATGGAACAGATTGTCGAGAAACTGAACGCCAACCTCGAGCAACTGGTCGGGTGGTGATCCGATTCCCGCGCGGCGTGGTCGTCTCCGCCCAAGTTTCATGGAAGAAACCGGCTTCTCGTGTGTATGATATTGCACAGGGCTTCAGAACACGGGCCAGAAACGCCGGCGCCCGCTGTTCACAAGGAGGGATTCCCAACATGCGTCCACGCACGGTTTTGATTCCGTGTCTTCTGCTGGCGGCGTGTATCGCTGGGCCGGCATCCGGAGCCGTCCAGATCACCGTGTACAACGATGATCTCGCTTTGGTCAAGGACACCCGTTCCCTCGAATTCAAGAAGGGGAAATTCGAGCTGTCATTCACCGATGTGGCGGCGGCCATCGATCCGACATCCGTGGCGTTTTCTCTCCGGGAGAACGCGGATGCGGTCTCCCTGCTTGAGCAGAATTTCCGCTACGATCTGGTCTCCTCCGACAAGGTCCTGGAGAAGTACATCGACCGCCCGGTCCGGGTCACCACCCGCCAGGAGCAATTCCACGAGGGAACTCTGCTGGCGGTCGATCACGCTTCCCTGACGTT
>JBFMFQ010000102.1:0-11826 GCA_040752075.1 Candidatus Zixiibacteriota bacterium
TTCAGAGACCTGCGAGACGCAATTATCCGGCGCTGGGTCTGTTCAGCTCCGCCGCCTTGATCCCGGCCAGGTCGAGGAATGGGCGGATCAGGTCCATCGGCAGCGGGAAGATGATGGTGGAGTTCTTCTCCGTGGCGATTTCCGAGAGGGTGCCCAAGTAGCGCAGTTGGAGCGCGGCCGGGTTGCTGCTGATGACATTGGCGGCGTCGGCGAGGCGCTGAGCGGCCTGGAACTCGCCTTCGGCGTGAATGACTTTTGCGCGGCGTTCGCGTTCGGCCTCCGCCTGACGGGCGATGGCGCGCTGCATCTCGACCGGCAGGTCGACGTTTTTCACTTCCACCACGGACACCTTGACGCCCCATGGCTCGGTTTGCTCGTCGATGATCTTCTGCAACTGCTGGTTGATCTGGTCCCGGTTGGCGAGGAGATCGTCCAGTTCAAACTGGCCGAGGATCGACCGCAGCGTGGTCTGGGCGATTTGCGAGGTGGCCATCAGGTAGTTTTCCACGCTGACAATTGCCTTGTTGGCGTCCATTACGCGGAAGTAGACGACCGCATTCACCTTGATCGTGACGTTGTCGCGGGTGATGACATCCTGCGGCGGGACATCGAAGGTGACCGTGCGCAGATCGACGCGGAGCATTTTGTCCACGATCGGGATGAGCAGAATCAGTCCCGGCCCCTTGGCGCCGATCAGACGTCCAAGTCGAAACACCACGCCGCGTTCGTATTCCCGAAGAATGCGAATCGCGTTGGCGAGTATGAAAATGGCCACAAGGGCCACGGTAATGGCGGCGGTGGGCATCAGTCCTCCTATGAAACGGGTTTGACCGTCAATGTCATTCCATGCTTGCCGGTGACCTCCACCCTGTCGCCGGCCTTGACCGGGGCGCTGGTCTCCGCCTTCCAATACTCACCGGCGACGTAGACCATTCCGCTCTTGTCGAATCCTTCACGTGCGGCGCCGATTAGTCCGATCATGCCTTCATCACCGGTGGTGGGCCGTGTCCGGCGCGCCTTGATCACGAGGAAAAGCGCCAAAAGCACGAAGGCGAGGGTGGTGCCGACCACCGCGAGAATGACCGACAGCGACACCTGCATGGCGGGATCGGGGGAATCGATCAGCATGAGAGAGCCCATGAGAAGCGCAATGGAGGCGCCGATAGAGAGAAGCCCGTGGCTGGCAATCTTCAACTCCAGAAGGAACATGATGATCGCCGCGCCGATCAGGGCAAGACCCGCATAATCAATGGGGAGCGTTTGCAGCGAGTAGAATCCGAGAATCAGGCAGATCACCCCGACCACCCCCGGGAAGATTGAGCCGGGGTTGTACAGCTCCATCAAGATCCCGAGCCAGCCGATGGACATCAGGATGTAGGCGATGTTGGGGTTGGTCAGGACGGTGAGCATGCGCTCGCGCCAGTTCTGTTCGATGCGTTCGACATTGGCGCCTTTGGTCGCCAGGGTCACTTCGCCGCGCGGCAGTTCGGTGGTCCGGCCATCGAGGGAATCGAGGAGGGCGTCGATACTCTCGGCAACGAAATCGATGACATTGGAGTCCACCGCTTCATCGGAAGTGATCGAAACTGACTCGCGCACCGCCCGTTCGGCCCAATCGGCATTGCGCCCGCGCCGTTTCGCCATCGCCCGGATGTGCGCGGCGGCATCATTCTCCGCTTTGCCCGACATGGTCGAATCCATCTGGCCTTCGAGCATGACCGGATGGGCGGCGCCGGCATTGGTCCCGGGCGCCATGACCGCGAAGTGGGCCGAAACGAGGATGAACACGCCCGCCGATGTCGCACTGGCGCCGGATGGGGCGACATAGACCACCACCGGCACATTGGAATTCAGGATCGACTGCGCGATTTCCTTGGTGGTCGAGACCAGCCCGCCGGGCGTGTCGAGTTCGATGATGAGGGCGTCGGAACCGAGTTCCTCCGCCTGGGCAATCGCGTTTTCGATCACCATGTCGGTGACGGGACCGATTGGGGAATCAATCGTGAGGACATGGACGGTCGCGGCACGGACGGACGCCGTTGACAGGAGAGCGACACCAATCAGGACGAGCAACGTTGAGAGAGCCTGGCTCAAGAGCGGGGGCCGGGTCCCTCGTGGGAGACACTCGGGCTTGCTTGAATTCATCAGGAGGTATAATCGGCGTTTTCCGCCCTCCCGTCAATTGAGTTCAGCGGGCGGGCAAAACGAGAATGCCGCCAGCCCGGGGGCCGGCGGCGATGAGCACCATGCTCTGGTGGATGGACCTGGTCTATTTCGGGAAGAAAAAGGCGATTTCGCTGGCGGCGTTTTCGACCGAATCGGAGGCATGGACGGAGTTTTTTTCCACGTCCACCGCGAGGTCGTACCGGAGTGTCCCGCAGGCCGCCTTCTTGGGATCGGTGGCGCCGATTAAGAGGCGCAGGTCGGCCACGGCGTTGACCTTTTCCAGGACCATCGGCACGATCGGCCCGGAGGACATGAACTGGCAGAGGGAATCGAGGAAGAACTTGCCCTCGTGGACAGCGTAGAACTTTCGCGCCTGCTCCGGTGTCAGTTTCACCATGCGGAGTTCGGCGATGACGAAGCCCGAGCGTTCGACACGGCGCAGGATCTCCCCGATCAGGTTACGAGCGGTCGCATCCGGCTTGATGATCATGAGCGTACGTTCCAAAACAAATCCCCTTCCCTCTTGATTCTATTCAACACAAATAGCGCAGATCCCGATCCACGCCGGCTAGCGGCCGGACCGTTTTGCCTTTCCCTTGGACTTCGGCTTGGGCGTGCTCCGGATGCCCCGCCGGGCCGGCTTTCGTGAGACGGATTTCTTCGGCTTTCCCGACGGCTTGGACTTCGCGCCCGATTTCGTTGCGGCCCGTTTGGAGGTCTGCTTCTTCTCTGTCTTGGCCGGCGCCTTCTTTTCGGACTTGCGGCCGGACCGGGAACCCTGCGCGGCCATGGATTGTTGCGGGCGGACGTCGATCACCCGGGCCCGCTTGCGCTGCGAGCGCTGGCTCAGTTCCCCTTTGACCAGCGCCGCGACTTCGGCCGGGGTGTCGGCGACTTCGACACCAGCGGCACGGAACGCCGCGATCTTCTCCGCTGCGGTGCCGGACCCGCCGGCGATGATGGCGCCGGCATGGCCCATGCGCTTGCCGGGAGGCGCGGTGCGTCCGGCGATAAAGGACACGACCGGCTTGGTCATCTGGCGCTGGATGTACTCCGCGGCCATTTCTTCGTCGGAACCGCCAATTTCGCCGATCAGGACCACCGCCTCAGTCTGACGGTCCTTCTCGAACATTTCGAGGGCATCGAGGAAACGGGTCCCGATGATCGGGTCGCCGCCGATGCCGATGCAGGTCGACTGGCCGATGCCGTTGTTGGTGAGATGGTACACGACCTCATAGGTGAGCGTGCCGGAGCGGGAAACGACGCCGACGGCGCCCTTTTTGTGAATGCCGCCGGGCATGATGCCCACTTTGCACACGCCCGGTGTGATGACGCCCGGGCAGTTGGGTCCGACAAGACGGACGCCCGTGACATCGTAGTAGCGCGCGACTTTCAGCATGTCGGCGGCGGGCAGGCCTTCGGTGATGCAGACCACGAGCTTGACCCCGGCATCGGCGGCTTCGTAGAGCGCATCGACCGCGAAGGCGGGCGGCACATAGACCACCGAGGTGTTCGCGCCGGTCTCCCCCACGGCCGAGGCCATGGTGTCGAACACCGGCACGCCGGAGACCTTGGTCCCGCCCTTGCCGGGAGTCACGCCGGCCACGACCTTGGTGCCGTAGTCGAGCATTTCCTTGGTGTGAAAGGAGCCGTCGCGTCCGGTGATGCCCTGCACCACCACGCGTGTGTTCTTGTCAATCAGGATTCCCATAACAAACCTCGAGTTTTCCGATTCCGGTGTGATCTCTTCAAGCCGCTTGCTTGGCCAGGCCGATGGCCTGACGGACGACATCTTCCATGCCCGGCGCGACCCGCAATCCGACTTTGGCCAAAACCTTGTGCGCCTCTTCCTCGTTGGTTCCGGTGAGCCGAACCACGATCGGCACCTTGGGTTTCAACTGTTCGGTCGCCTTCACGATGCCGCGCGCGACATCGTCGCAGCGCGTGATGCCGCCAAAGATGTTGAACAAGACGGCCTTCACGTTCTTGTCGCGAAGGATGATCTTCATCGCCGCGATCACCTTGTCGGGATTGGAGGAGCCCCCGATGTCGAGGAAGTTGGCGGGCTCGGCGCCGTAGCGCTTGACCAGATCCATCGTGGCCATCGCCAAGCCCGCGCCATTGACCACGCAGCCGATGTTGCCCTCCAGCTTCACGAAGGACAGATCATTCGCCTTGGCCTCCAGTTCGGAGGGATCGTCGGCATCCGGATCGCGCAGTTTTTCCCATTCGGGATGACGATAGAGCGCGTTGTCGTCGAAATTGATCTTGGCGTCGACGGCGAGGACTTTCCCCTCGGGGGTGACCACCAGCGGGTTGATCTCCACCAGCGAGCAATCCTGGCTCCAGAACACGCCCACCATCCGGGTGATGATGTCGGCGGCCTGCTTGGCCACGGCCGGGTCATCGTACACGCTGAACGCCATGCGTCGCGCATGAAACGGGTGCACCGGCAAAAGCGGGTCGAGCGGGAGTTTGACGATTTTCTCGGGGAAACGGCGCGCCACTTCTTCGATGTCCATGCCGCCGGCGGCAGACACGATCAAAACCGGGCGCTTGATCGCGCGGTCGATGACAACGCCGATGTAGGCCTCCGAGGCGATTTCGACCGCCTCGGTGACCAGAACACGCCGGACTGTCAGTCCCTTGATGTCCATTCCGAGGATTTCCCCGGCGAGGCGTTCGGCTTCATCCGCGGTGCGCGCCAGTTTGACGCCGCCCGCCTTGCCGCGTCCGCCGACCAGAACCTGTGCCTTCACGACGACGGTGCGTCCGATTTTCTCGGCGATTGCGCGCGCTTCCGTCGGGGTTTTGGCGACTTTTCCCTGGGGGACAATGATCCCCGCGGCGGCGAAAATGTCCTTTGCCTGGTACTCGTGGATCTTCATCTCGCACACTCCAATGGCAATCCGGGGCTCCCCCCGGATACCGCGAGATCGGTTATCGACTCGCGGACGCGCAATGTAGCGGAGGCAAACGGCGACAACAATAGGAATCGTCGCCGGGCGCCAATCGGAGCGCTGCTGCTATGTGTTGTCCGACAGGTACTTACGCGCCTCGTCGAGCAAAATGACAGCGTCGTTGCGTTCGGGGTCATCGAGGACGATTTCGAGGAGGTGATTCAGGATTCGTCCGATTATGGGGCCAGGCGACAGGGAGAGTTCCCGCATCAGGTCGCCGCCGTTCACCGCGAGGTCCTTTAAGCCAAAGGGAGACTTCTTGTTGATCTCGTTGGTGATGCGCGCTTCGAGTTCATCGACATCTTCTGTTGTGCCGCCCTTCCCCTGGGCAACAACATCGGCTCGCCGCAGATTGAGGAGGTCGTAGACCAATTCCGGCCCGAGCCAGCGGATCAGGCGGCGCATACCCTTGTCGGTGACATCCGTCGTGAACATGTGGCGCTCGACCAAGAGACTCACCTCATCGGCGAGTTCATGGGGGAATCTCAGGCGTCGCAGAAGTGAGCGCGCGGTCTTGGAGCCGCGCTTTTCGTGGCCGTAGAATGTCGCCTTCTCGCCGTCGACTTCCTTGCACTGCGGCTTGTTGATGTCATGCAGGAGCGCCGCGAGACGGACTCGCAAATCCCTTGGAGCGGCATCGACCGTGTAAAGCGAGTGTTCGAATACGGGCCAGGCGTGATATCCGCCCGGCTGATCGACGCCGACGGTCTCCTCCAATTCGGGGATGAGCAGGCGGAGAACCCCGAGACGCTGCAACAAGAGAAATCCGACCGATGGCTTATCCGACAACGTGAGGAGTTTGGTGAGTTCCTCGGCGACTCGTTCGAGACTCACGGTGCTCACCAGAGGCGCGGCCTCCGCCATGGCATCGTGAGTCGCCGGATCGACCTTAAGATTGAACCGCGCGACGAACTGCGCGCCTCGGAGGATTCGCAGCGGATCATCGCGGAAGGCGCCGGGGAAGACCATTCGCAAGATGCGATCCGCGATGTCCTGCATTCCGTTGTAGGGGTCGACCAACTCCCCGGTGGCGCAGTCGCGGGCGATCGCATTGATGGTGAAGTCCCGTCTGAGGAGATCCTTCTCGACCGGCAGGTTTGGATCGAAATCGACCGCGAAATCCCGATGCCCGGTCCCCGTTGACCGTTCGGAGCGCGGCAGGGCGATGTCGAACGTGCCGGACGACTCCGGGTCCTCCGGGGTGAATTTCAGAACCCCAAAAGACTTCCCCACGAGGTTGACAGAGCCGTGGCGCCGCAGAATCGATTGCAGACGGTCCAGCGGAATGCCGCAGACCAGGTAGTCGCGGTCCTTGCCCAGGGGCAATCCGAACAGATGGTCGCGCACCGGGCCGCCGACCTCGTAGACTTTGCCTTCGGAGAGGAGTTGTTTGAGCCAGGGTTGGTTGTTCATCGTCTGTATCCGGCCACATGCGGCCCGGCCCATGATACGACAATTGGGGGCGCGAGCAACATTCGCCGTGATTGTGGGGTTTGAAACGGACGGACGATTTCGGAAGTGATTTGAGAGAGGCCGAGAGCCGTGTGGAGCGACCTTGGTCACGGTGTCCGGCAAGCACTTCGGCGAAGCGCTACTTCGCCCTGACCAAGGTCAGGGCCACACGGGGGGGTCGCTGTTCGATGCCGGGGTCGATGAAGAAGATCCGTGCGGCTTGGGCAATCGTCACCTGAGGAACTTGGAGAATCTCAGACCCCACGAATGCCCGGCAGACGACTTGTAGCCGAGAACCTCGGCGCGGTACAGAGCCTGAACTTGCACGCCGTCTCTCAGGGTGCATACGACAAGCGGCCCAATGGCCGACACGTCATGGGACTCCGAATCCCTCGATGATGAGTAATCGACCACGGTGAATCGGGCATCGGAGTGAATTCCCATCGAGACACTTCCGGCAATCGGGGCTGTCAGTCGAAACTCGATTGGGAATTCGTAGACTCCAACGACATTATCAAAACCGGGATCCACGTGAAGTTCTACGCCCAACCGTGCGTAGTACCCGAAACGATCGCGCGGTGAGCCGTTGGACAGGACCGGTTGTATGACGATGCGTGACGACTTGTTGTGATTCTGCGCCGCGTTGGCCAGATTTCCCAGCGTTCCCGCGGCGGGGATTCCGAAGCCGACCAGCAAATGAAATCGTCGATCCAGAGCGTGGAGGGCACTGGCTCCCAACCAGATTTGCTCAATCCCCCACACACCTGGCTCGGCATTGCGTGGCTCGGGGTTATCCTGGGCAACATGTGAGACTGGTATGACAACGAACAGGTCCGGCCCAGTCTCAAATCGCGCAGTTGCGCTGATTACAATGTCTGTGCGCCGATACTCCTGGCCGGGACGCTCCTTCTTTGTGTGGTGCGGCACCTCTCCTTCGTCAGTGAAGTACTCCTCCGCCGTATACCTTTGGACAGACACGCCGGTCCGCATTCGTTGGTCGCCCTTCGGAAACTCCAGCCCCGAAAGCGGGTCGGCACGGTGGTAGGTGATACACCCTGCCAGGAGCACTATTGGCAGCAGCAGTGCAAGGCGCCGCAGTCTTGGGGTGTCTGAATTCCGACCGAGACTGTGGTCGGCAGTTTGGTTAGGATGATCGCATGACATAGCGCGTTAAGTGAGAATGAATGTCAGGACGGAGTTTCACGCAATCTCGAAGACCGCTATTCGAGATGAGCCGTCAATATTATTGACACTCGCCGGTCGCAGTACCCAGCCCCGTTGTAGGGACGGGGCCCCGGGTGCCTCACAACTCTGTTGGGCGGCACCGGGCGAGAGGCCGAGAACCGTGTGGCGTGACCTTGGTCACGGTGTCCGGCAAGCACTTCGGTGAAGCACTACTTCGCCCTGACCAAGGTCAGGGCCACACGGGGTGCCGCTTTTCGACGCCGGGTGCCTCACAGCTCTGTTGTGAGGAGCGTGGATCGCGCGGGGTTCTATCCCAATGGTGAGAGTGTCGGGTTGGGTCATCTATTGCTGCGATCCGGTGTTCGCACAGCAGAGCTGTGCGGCACCCAGCTATGATCGCCCGCTGGGACACAAAATAGAGGCGGAGAATCGCTTTCCCGCCCTGACGAAGGGGCGTGTTGAAAAACCTGCGTCGTTTAGGTGACCGAAACGGCTCGGCACGGGATTGCTTCGTCGCTCCGTCCCGCCCTTGGCGGGACTGCGCTCCTCGCAATGACTTGGAGTTGCTAGTCATTGCGAGCGCAGCGAAGCAATCCCGACCCAAGCCGGCGAACTACCGGTCAACAAGGCTTTTCAACACGCCCCAAGGTCAGGGCACACGAGATGTAGTTGTCGGGGAGTGGAGTCGATGGTAACGGTAGATGTCAGAACGAATAGATGACGCCGAAGACTGGTACCGGGGAGAACTGGACATCGTAGACGGTGGCATTGAAGCGGTTGCTCCAGAAGATGACCGTGATTTCCTCGGCGTCGTAGACATTCCAGACGCCGGCGTGGAGGGTCATGTCGCCGCGGCCGAGGCGGAACTGCCTTTCGAGGCGGATGTCCAGCCAGTGCAGGGTCGGCAGGCGGGAGTAGTTGGGGTATTCGGGGTGCTCGACCGCGGTGCCGTAGTAGGCCGACAGGTAGGCATCGTAGGGTGTGCGCCGGAGCCCGCCGATCTGGCGCCAGGCGCTGGTGAATGTCCACCCGTTTCGTGTGCGGAATCCCAGTTCGGCGGTCACGGCATGCTCGATGTCGATCACGCGCTCACGCCAGACTCCGTCGCTGTCGCGGTACTTCGCATCGCTGAGGGATATGCCGAGGCTTCCCCGGAAGCCGTACTCGGCCTCGCGTCCGATCAGGAACTCCCCGCCCTGAGAGCGCGCCTCGCCTTCGGCGAGAAGCGTCGGATGGAGTGAATAGTGGAAGAACTCGCGGGAAATCACCTCATCCAGAACGAACACGCGCGGCAGGGTCGGATCGACGGGGAGATTGTGGTAGGATTTGCGGTAGAGACCGAGACGGAGTGTCACGCCCAGCCCCGGCTCCAGCGACGCGGTCCCGATCAGGTGATCCGAGCGCGGGGCGGCGATGCGCGAATGCGAATCACGCTGGGCCAGGAGTGTGTACGGCAGTTGCTGGTGGATCGTGCCGGCCGCGATCCCGAGTTCGAAAGTCTCGTCCGGTTTCCAGGTCAGCCGCGCCCTCGGCTCGGCGCGTCCCTGATCGGTCCGCGAGAAGTACTAGATGCGCCCGCCCAGACCGACCTCGAGCCCGCCGCCGACCTGCGCGGTCAGGCTTGAATACACGGCCGCCAAACCGTCTTCGTAGTGCCGGTCGATGAGGACAGCGGTACGGACAAATCGTCCGTAACGGTCGGCCAGCGAGCGGTCCTCATTCAACACATCCGAGGAGAATCGTTTCCACTCCATCCCACCGCGCAGGGAGAGCCGGCCGGAAATCTTCCATAGTAGATCGCCGCGTGCGGTCAGCGTGGCCTCGGTCGACTTGTTCAGGTACGTCTCTCGCGAAGTTTGAATGTCCCAGAAGTGATAATCGAAAGAAGTCACCGCCCGGGAAACGACCGCCCGTGTGGCCAGCCGATCCGACCATGCGGCGTCCCAGGTCACCCCGACCGCATGCGGGAGCGCATCCCACTCGCCATAGTAGACACCGCCGCCGGCATCCATGGCGTTTTCGCGTGACACCTCGAAGTTGTCGACTCCCAAAAGCCCGATTGCCGCCAAGGACTGGCGATCGCTGAAGCGAAGGTGAAACTTGCCCTGGTAATCGTTGAAACGCGGCGAGACACCCAGCCCGCTTTCATCCAGCAAACGGTCGAGGTAGCTGTGATGCGCGCTGACCATGAGCGAAGCATGCGTCGAGATGGGCCCGTCCACGCTCAGTCTCGCCCCGGCGGCGCTAAAATCCGCGGTGCCGTGCCAGGCATCGGTCCGGGGATTGCGCCAATCGACTTCGAGGATGGATGACATGCGTCCGCCGTAGGCCGCATCGAACGCGCCGCTGTGAAGCCGCACCTCCTCGACAAACTCCGGGTTGATCAATCCCACCGCGCCGCCGGTGCTCCCCTGGTTGGGCAGGTGGCTGATGTCAGGCAGGTCGATGCCGTCGATGTTGAACCCGTTTTCCAAAGGCGCGCCGCCGCGCACGCTGTAGAGATTCAGGACATCCATGAGCGGGGTCACTTCGGGGATGCGGGAGACCGCCCGGCTGACATCGGAAAGCGAGCCCGGATTGCGGCGCAGTCGCTCGGCGGTCAGGGTCGTGGAGTGCCCGGGGACGGCGATGATCCGGGTCGCCTCGCCGATGACCGTGATCGGCGGCTGTGGGATGACACGCGTCCGGATTTCGATTCGTATCGGCGTACTCTCCGCACCCGGCCCCATGACCAGGGTTACCGTGCGCGGCTCGTACCCGACGTGAGTGACGCGAAGCTGAATTGTTCCGCCAGGCACGCGGTCGATGACGAACCTGCCATCCGGCCCGGTCTGCGCGGTCTGCGTCGCCCCCAGTACCTGAACTTGAATGCCGGCCACCGGGGTCCCGGTTGCGGAATCGACAACGATTCCCGAGAGCACATGGGAGGGAGCCGGTTGCGCCACTGCCGAGGACATCTGAACGAAAACGGCAATGACCGTCAACGCGGCGTGTATCAACCGCGTGGCGCTTCGCCCGGAACTGTCGGTTCCCGTTGTCACCGCATTGAAACTTAGAGAATCGCGGGGAAGTTATGCAAGCAGATAGTCAATCAGCGGCAATGTGTGTCCCGGCGCGGCCATCGAGGGCGTCGGCGGCCTTCTCGATGGAGGTGATGATCACCTGCTCGCCCCCCAATTCAAGGAAGTTAATCGCCGCTTCAATCTTGGGACCCATGCTCCCCGCCGGGAACTGGCCTTCGGCGAGGTATTGGCGTGCTTCGGCGATGGTGATCTTCGACAGCAGCCGCTGATCGAGTTGGCCGAAGTTGAGGGCCACCTGGTCGACTTCTGTCAGGATAATCAGCAACTGGGCACCGATCTCGCGTCCGAGCACGGCCGAGGCGCGGTCTTTGTCGACGACGACATCCAATCCCTCGAGGCGGCCGTCATCTTCGATGTACACCGGAATCCCGCCGCCGCCGGCGGCGACGACAATCGCCCCCCCCTGCACCATGGCGCGGATCACGGGTCCTTCGACGATCCCGGTCGGGATTGGGGATCCCACCACGCGCCGCCAGCCGCGGTTGCCGTCTTTTTTGACCTGCCAGCCGCGTTCGCGGGCGTAGCGGTCCGCCTCCTCTTTGGGGTAGAATTGGCCGATGAACTTCGTGGGATTCAGCAGGGCAGGATCATTCTTGTCGACGATGACTTGCGTGAGGATGGCGGCGACCGCCCGGTCGAGGCCGTCATGCGCGAGACGGTTTTGCAGGGACTGAGCGATCATGTATCCCATGCCGCCTTCGGTGTCCGCCACGCAGACTCCCAGTGGCAGGATCGGCGCCTTGTCGCGCGCGAGTTCGACACGCAAGATCGCGTTGCCGACCTGCGGACCGTTGCCGTGCGTGATGGCCAGGTTGTAGCCGCGTTTCACCAGCGGGATGATGGCGGACAGTGATTCCCGCGTGTGGCGGAATTGGTTGGCGATCGTGTCCGGCTCGCCTTTGCGGGAGATGGCGTTGCCGCCGAGGGCTACGACCGCGGTGGGGGTGGAGTTCATATTGATTACCGTCGTTCTGGGTCTA
>JBFMFQ010000103.1:0-11818 GCA_040752075.1 Candidatus Zixiibacteriota bacterium
ATGAAATTCATCCGGTTACTATCCGAAATTGGTGGCATGTGAGGCGTGAAATCCAGTTGGATTACCCTTGCTCCATCGCTTGAATCCGGTATCTTTTGCTGGAGAGAGTCGTGTCTTTTCCCTTTTTCGGTCGGGAGGTTATATGAGCTTGGCGAGGGTATTTACGGCGTCGGCCGCGGCGGTGCTCGTTGCTGGGTCTGCCTTGGCGGCGAACCGGGTGGAGGTGCAGTCGCTGACTTGTTACCCCGGCAATACGGTTGCGGTCGGCGTGTACACGGAAAACGACGTGGCGCTAAAGGCGATCACCATTCCGCTGGAAATTCGAGAGGTCACGCCCGGCAGTTACATGACATCCCTGGCGCTTGAGAACCCCGTTCCGGGTTCGCGCGGGGCGAGTTACCTTGGCGATATTGTCGCCACCGTCACCTGGCCGAATCCGGACGCGTCACCGGAGTTGTGCCCGGACGGCGGGTATGCCACACAAGGCGCGCTCGATTTTGTCTCGCCGGATGGGATCATGTTCTCGCGGCAGAATATCTTCCCCAACAACCTTCCCCCGGGCTCCGACTTCCCGGTCGGGACGGGGATCCCCTACTTCCGCATGACAATGGATGTGACCGGGGTCGTCGGGACGTTTGAGGTCGACACGACCTGCCGAACTCCGGCGGGGCACATTGGCTTCGTGAACTCCTCCAGTCAATTCATCCAACCCGCGTTCACGAAGGGGACGATCACCATCCTCCCCTGCGATTGCCCCTCGCAGGGGGACATCAACGCGGATGGGTTCATCGACGTGATCGACCTGGCGCTGCACATTGACATCAAGTGGTTTGGCGCGCCGGACGTGCAGGACCCGCTTTGCCCGACGACGCGCACGGACTACGACATCGACGGGTGGACGACGGCGGTGGACCTGGCGTGGTGCATTGATCATGTCCTCTTCGGGGGATGGGAGCCGCTGGATCCGTGCCAGTGAGGTACGATGCAGAACGTGGACTTCGTGGACGAAGTGGACCCGGTGAACGGGGTGCGGTCGCAGGGCAAGCCGTGCGTCTACGCTGAGCGGGAGGTTGTATGAGTGGCAGAGTGGTTTTGGCGGCTTTGGCCGTGTTGGCGGTGGTGGCCGGGACCGCCGGGGCGGCGAACCGGGTCGCGGTGCAGTCGATGTCCGCCTTCCCTAGTGGCGACATTGCAGTCGGAGTGTACGTCGAGAATGATGTCGAGGTGAGGTCCGTGGTTGTCCCGCTCATCATTAAGTCGGTCAATCCGAATGCGTACATGACGGCCTTGACTTTGACCAACCCTGTGCCCGGGTCCCGCATGGCAGGGAAGCTCCCCGACATCGTTGCGTCCAACACCTACCCGGTGGGCAACGCTGCTGTCTCAGGTTGTAACTCCGCCTGGTACACCGATGGCGGTGGGTTTGCCACCATTGGTCAGCCCGACTACATCTCCTCCGACGGGGTGCTCTTGGCCCGGCAGCGGATCTTTGGGCCGACGTTGCCCGCAGGTACGGACTTTCCGGTTGGGGCCGGGATCCCGAGTTTTCGGTTGAACGTGACGGTGACGGAGACCGATGGTGTGTTTGAGATCGATACCACGTGCGTCACGCCGGCCAATCACCTCAGTTACAACAACATGTCGGGCCAGCAGGTCGTGCCCACTTTCACCAAGGGGACGATTACGATTTTGCCGTGCGTCTGCCCGTGGCAGGGGGACATCAACGCGGATGGGTTTATCGACGCAGTCGATCTCGCGAAGCAAATCAATGTGACGTATTTCGGCCAGGCCGAGACATGGGACCCGAGCTGCACGAGCCCACGGACTGATTACGATGGCGATCATTTGAGTTCGGTCAATGACCTGGTCAGGTGTATCGATCATGTGTTCTTTGGCGGGGCAGGGCCCGTGGACCCGTGTGAGTGAGGGGTTGTGGACACAGTGGACGAAGTGGACGCGGTGGACAGGGTACGGTCGCACGGCAAGCCGTGCGGCTAGGCTGAGCGGGAGACCTTGTGAGTGGCAGAGTGGTCTTGGCGGCGGTGGCGGTGTTGGCGGTGGTGGCCGCGACGGCCGGGGCCGCCAACCTGGTGCAGGTGGAATCGCTGAGTTGCGATCCCGGGGAGAGCATTGCGGTCGGGGTCCTGATCAGCAACGACGTTGAGTTGAGGGCACTGACCATTCCGCTCATCATCAAGTCGGTCACTCCGTTTTCGTATATTACCGCTTTAACCCTGACGAACCCGGTGACCGGATCGCGCATGGAGGGGCATCTTGGTGACGTGGTTGTGTCCAGCACTTACCCAGTCGGTGACGCGGCGCTCGCGGGGTGTAATTCCGAATGGTATGCGGACGGGGGCGGATTTGCCACCAGCGGCGCTCCGGACTATCTGTCTCCGGATGGCGTGTTGTTCATACGTCAAAGCATTCTGGGCTCGAACCTTCCGCCCGGCAGCGACTCACCCTTCACCCCTTCATTTCGTCTGAATCTCACGGTCACCGACCTCGGCGGGGATTTCGAAATCGACACGACGTGCGTGACGCCGGGCAATCACCTCTCCTACGTCGATGCGTCGAGCCAGCAGGTCACTCCTTCGTTCACCAAGGGGGTTATTCACATTGACGCCCCTCCCCAGCCGCCTGCGGATGCAGCAGTTGTGGTGCAATCCCTGTTCTGTTACCCGGGCGATGAAATCTCTGTGGGGATCTATACGGCGAACGATTTTGAGGCATATTCAGTGGTCATCCCGCTCGAGATCCGGGAGGTCACGTCAGGGAGCTACATTTCCTCTCTGCAATTGGTGAACCCTGTCCCGGGCAGCCGGATGGTCGACTACTTAAGTGACATTGTCGTGAGCAACACGTACCCCCTCCGCGATGCGGCCTCACCGCCGTGCCTCGACGGGTACCAGACGATTGGACTCCCGGACTACATCTCCCCCGATGGACTTATGCTGGCCAGGCAACGGATTCAAGGCCTGAATCTACCTCCGGGAAGTGACTTTTCCTTCCAATTGGGAGTTCCCAGTTTTCGACTGGACATGACGGTCACGGAAACTCCCGGTGTTTTCGAGATTGACACGACTTGCGTGACACCAGCCAATCGTCTCCTTTTTGTTGCCATTACCCACCAGGGGATTAGACCCTCATTCACCAAGGGGACGATTACGATTTGCCCATGCCCGTGGCAGGGGGACTTTGACGAGGACGGGGACATCGATGCTGTCGATCTGGCCCGGGAGATTGATATTGTCTTCTTTGGGGGACTCGACATTCAGGATCCCGGCTGCCCGACCTCGCGATGCGACTGGAATGCGGATGGGTTTGTCGATGCGGTGGATCTGGCGAAGTGGATTAACTACGTGTTCTTTGGCGGCGCCGATCCGATGAACCCGTGCGAGTGAAGGGTGGCAGGGGAAGCGGACTTAGTGGACGAAGTGGACCTGGTGGACGTAGTGGACAAAGATCAGACGCACGGCAAGTCTTGGATCCCGTGAAACGGGGCCGTGCGTCTACGCTAGTCGACGATTTCGGCGTCGATGACTTCGGGTGTTGGGTCGGATGGGGTTGCGTAGGGCTCGGACGCCTTTTGGAAGACGAATCCCCCTTCTTTGAAATCGACTGAAATGTGATCGCCTTGCTTGAAGCGGCCTTCGAGGATGGCGGCGGCGAGCTGGTGGGTGATCTCGCGCTGGATCAGGCGGCGCAGGGGGCGCGCGCCATAGACTGGATCGTAGCCGCGTTCGGTCAGCGCGTTGCGGGCTGAATCGGTGAGCGATGCGGTCAGGCCCTGCCCGGCGAGACGCGCCTGGAGCGTCGCGAATTGGATCTCGACGATCCGGCCAATGGATTCGGGACCGAGCGGATTGAAGACGACGATTTCATCGATGCGATTTAAGAACTCCGGGCGCACCGCGCGCCGGAGCGCTTCGAGCGCGCCTTCGCGGATCGCTTCGCGGCGTCCCGATTCGGTGACCGCATCGACCGCGGCCCTGGCGATGGCCTCGGCGCCGAGGTTGGAAGTCATGATGAGGATCGCGTTCTCGAATGAGACGGTGCGTCCCTTGTTGTCGGTGAGACGCCCATCATCGAGGACTTGCAGGAGAATATTGAACACCTCCGGGTGCGCCTTTTCGAGTTCGTCGAAGAGGATCACCGAGTAGGGCCGGCGGCGGACCGCTTCGGTCAGTTGTCCGCCTTCGTCGTAGCCGACGTACCCCGGCGGCGCGCCGACCATTCGCGAGACCGAGTGCTTCTCGGAATACTCCGACATGTCGATGCGGATCATCGCTTCGGCGGAGCCGAAGAGGGATGCCGCGAGGGTTTTGGCCAGTTCGGTCTTCCCCACGCCAGTCGGTCCGAGGAAGATGAACGAGCCGCGGGGGCGGTGCGCCTCGGCCAGGCCCGCGCGTGAGGCGCGGACCACGCCGGCCACGGCGCGCACGGCCTCCTCCTGCCCGATTACGTGTCTTTCGAGTTCGTCTTCGAGATGGATCAGGCGCTGGACTTCGCTTTCGGAGAGTTTCTCCACCGGGATGCCGGTCCAGCGTGAGATGATGCCGGCGATGTCATCGGCATCGACTTCCTCTTTGAGCATGCGGTGGTGCTTTTGCATGTCGGCGAGCTTGGCGTTTTCGATTTTGATCAGGCGTTCCATGTTGGGAATGTCCTGATACTGGAGCCGTGCGGCGGTTTCGTAGTCGCCTTTGCGCGCGGCGTTCTCCATCTCCACCTTCAGCCGTTCGATGTTTTCCTTGGCCTGCCGGATCTTTTGGACCGCTTCTTTCTCGCGCGTCCACTGCGCTTCGAGCGTGGCCCGTTCGGCGGTGAGTTTTTCGAGGCGTTCGGCGATCGGGCGGAGGCGTTCGATCGCGTCCTTCTCGCGTCGCACCGCCTCGCGTTCGATCTCGAGCTGGGCGATCTGCTGGTCGAGACGGTCCAGTTCGGTCGGGCGGGAGTCGATCTGGATACGCAAATCGGCGGCGGCTTCGTCGATTAGGTCGATGGCCTTGTCGGGCAACTGACGGTCGGCGATGTACTTCTCCGAGAGCGTAGCCGCGGCGACGAGGGCGTCATCCTGGATGCGCACGCCGTGATGGACTTCGTAGCGTTCCTTCAGCCCGCGCAGGATCGAGATGGTCTCGGGGACCGTCGGCTCCTTGACGAGCACCGGCTGGAAACGCCGTTCGAGGGCGGCGTCCTTTTCGATGTGCTTGCGGTACTCGGTGAGCGTGGTCGCGCCGATGCAGCGCAAGCGGCCGCGCGCGAGCGCGGGCTTAAGCAGGTTGGAGGCATCCACGCTACCCTCGGCGGAGCCGGCGCCGACGACCGTGTGAAGTTCGTCGATGAAGAGCACGACCTGGCCGTTGGATGATTCGATGTCGTGCAGGACGCCTTTGAGGCGCTCCTCGAATTCGCCGCGATACTTCGCGCCGGCAACGAGGGAGCCCATGTCGAGGGCGATGACACGGCGGTCGCGCAGGGTTTCGGGGACATCGCCTTTGGCGATCTTGATCGCGAGGCCCTCGGCGATGGCGGTTTTGCCCACACCGGGTTCGCCGATTAAGACCGGGTTGTTCTTGGTGCGGCGCGAGAGGACTTTCATCACACGGCGGATTTCCTCGTCGCGTCCGATCACCGGGTCGAGGTCGCCTGCGCGGGCGGCGTCCGTGAGGTCGCGTCCGAAGCGCTCGAGCGCCATCATCCGGTTTTCGGCGCCTTCATCGCCGGCATCGGGACGGCTCAGCAGTTCCTCGAGTGTCGCCTTGAGTTTCTTGACGTCGGTTCCGAGGGTGGTGAACGTGTCGCGAATTGCGCTGTCGGGTTTGTCGAGGATCGCCCAGAGGAGGTGATTGGCAGTCACAAACTGGTGCCCCGACTTTTGTGCGCGGTTTTGCGCGGCGGAGATGATCGTGGCCAGTCCGGCGGATGTCGACGGCTGCGCGCCGCCGTGCACGGTCGGCAGTTTGTTGAGAATGGTGGAGAGTTCGCCGGCGAGGCGGTCCGGATCGACGCCCTGCTTCTGGAAAACGGCGCGGGCGATCCCCTCACCGGCCAACAGCGCCGAGAGCAGGTGAACGGGCAGCACTTCGGGATGGCCGCTGGTCTGCGCCGATTCGAGGGCGCTCTGCAAGACCAGCTTGGCGTTGTCGGTCCATTTATCGAGGGAGATCATAGGGTGTTGCCTCCTTCCCTCCTTTGGAGATGGGAAGAATGGGAGTGATGGGAGGGATGGGAATATCCGATGACGGAGAGCGTCAGTCGGGCTTTGAGATCGAGCTTGAGGGCTTGGAGTCCGACGAGGTCGATTCCTTCTTCGCTTCGCGCTTGTAGGAGTCCTTGCGGTAGTCGGTGATGTAGAATCCCGAGCCCTTGAAAAGCAGGCCGCCGCCGGGCGAAATCAGGCGTTCGACCTCGTCCTTGCCGCAGTGCGGGCAGGTGGAAAGCGGCGGTTCGGTCATGGATTGAAACGCATCGAAGCGATGATCGCAGGCGCGGCACTTGTACTCGTAGGTCGGCATGATCGTATTCCCCGGCACGCGCGTCATTGGGAACGCGTTTGCGCGCATCGTCATATTGTACGTTGGCAGCCGTCGAATTCAAACTCAAATTCCCCTCTATCGATTGCGGCGTGATCCCCTTCGGGGACCCTGTCCAAGGAAAACGGCCCCACGATACCACCAGCGGGGCCGCCTCCCTCGGGTTGATACCGGCATTTAGCCGATCTTGATCTCGACTTCCTTGGGGCGGGCCGATTCGGTCTTGGGAATCGTCACCTCGAGGACGCCGTTTTTGTAGTTGGCTTCGAGCTTCGACGCATCGGCCCAGGCCGGCAGGTTGAACGACCGGCTGAAGGTGCCGACGAAACGCTCGCAGCGAACGAAGCCCTTCTCCTTCTCATTGCGGGACTCCTTGCGGGTGCCCTCGATGGTGAGAAGCCCGTCATTGACGACCACCTTGATGTCGCCCTTCTCGAGACCCGGCATGTCGGCCTTGACGATGACCTTGTCTTCCTGCTCCACGATGTCGACGGTCGGACGGAAGGTCACGGTCGGGAGTTCGGTGTTGGCGAGCATGCCCGGGAAGAAGTCATCGAAGACACGGCCGAGGACCGACGAGAACGGGACCACGTTGCGGGTGGGTTCGTACTTGATCAGCGACATTTCTCATTCCTCCTTTTGGATCTTTGGTTACGGTTCAATGGCCTTCGCGACCAGCTTGGGGTAGAGCATGGGGCGTGCCGGATTTTGTAAGCTGTTGTGGGGGAATGTGATGGTTTGTATGACGCATGGGACAGATAGGACTTACATGACATTATGGCAGATGACCGTGCCATTTTGGCATGGCAACTCTGCCATTCCTGTGCCGGGATGGCAGGGTTTGGCAGTCGTACGGCGAATGACGGCTGTCGCACGGCACGCCGTGCGACTACGCGTTGGGTAGTCCTGGGGCGAGGGGGCTTGGGCCGGCTTGGGGCCGAAGCAGTAGAGGCGGCGACGGGTGTCGCCGATGTAGACGCGGCCACCTGCGATGATGGGTGCGGTGGCCGCGGCTGCTTGCAGGTCGAATGATCTGCGGAGGTCTCCGGTTGTCGCGTCGAGCACGAGGAGTTTGTTGAGGAGCGAACCGACGAGAAGGGCATCGCCGGCGAGGGTGACGTTGTTTTTGGCGGGCGCGCCGGTGTCGTAGGACCAGACCTTGCGGCCGGTGGCGGCGTGGAGGGCGTAGATGCTCCGGTCATTGGAGGCGACATACACGATGCTGTCGCCGACGGTGGGCGTGGTCAGCACCTGACCGCCGGTGGAGAAGAACCAGACCATGCTCCCATGGGCGCGATCCAGCGCATAGACGAGCGAATCAGTCGAGCCAAAGTACACATGTTGCCCGACGGCCGGGGCGGCGGCGATGGCGCCGGATGCCGAGTGGGTCCACACGGCGACACCATCGGAGAGACGCCGGGCCATGAGCTTGCGGCCGGTGGCCACGATCACGAGGGAATCGTCGACGGCGGGCGCGGCGGTGATCGGGTCATCGAAGGAGAGATTCCAAATGACGCCGCCGGTGGTGTCGAAGCGCACGAGCGATCCGCGCATGCCGGTCACAATCACCGAGCCGTCATCGAGGACGCGCGGCGGAACGGAAGTGGTCGGGATGGCGGTGGCGCGGATTTCGGAGACCGGGTTGGCGGTGTAGACAAAGAGCTTTCGCTCGTCCTGATCGGTGGCAAAGAGGAAGGTGGAATCCAAAGGCGCGATGCCGGTCACCGGTCCCTTGAAGCGTCCGCGGAAGACACGGCCTCCATCGGAGGCGCGAAAGATCTCCAATCGCCGGTCCCATCCCCCAAAAAAGATGTAGCCGCCGTGGATGACCGGCTCGGTCGCGGCGACGCCGCCGGTCTTGATCCTCCAGAGCAGTGTGTCCAGGACGGGCGCTTGATCATTGAGGGCGGCGCCGGTGTTGGCCAGGCCGCCGCGCCAGACCGGCCACTCGTGGCCGGTGACGGGTGTCGGGGTGAGGCGCGATGTGCGCAGGCCGCAGGAGGTGAAGAGAAGGAGGGTCAGGGATATCGAGATGAGCTTGATACAAAATGCCCCCTCACCCCGACCCTCTCCCCACGGCAAAAGGCGCCGTGGGGAGAGGGAGCAGAGCGGCTCCCTCTCCTCATCCCGCGTTTTGTGCGGGATGGGGAGAGAGTTGGGGTGAGGGATGTTCGCGCTTTCTCGTATTGACGCGCGAGAAGCCGCAGAAGTTGTGTTGACCCCTTCCATGGGGTTGAACATAGGCAATCAGAAGTTCCAGCCGAAGAAGAATTCGAAGTTGGTGTGATTGTCGATCTTCTTGAAGTCGGTGCGGCGGGCCCAGTCGAAACGCAAGACGACGAGGTAGCCGAGCGAGACGCGTGCGCCGACGCCGAGCGAGCCCTGCATGCGTCCGAACTCCTCTTCCCAGGCATTGCCAGCATCGAAAAAGAGGGCGCCGCGGATGCCCTGGAACCCGAGGGACGCGATCGGGAAACCGACAAAGAGCGCATCGATGAGCGGGAAGCGCAGTTCGTTGGAGACCAGGACAATGTTGCGGGCGTACTCATCGCGGCGCGGGTAGCCGCGCAGGTCCCAGCTGCCGCCCAAGTAGCGCCGTTGCGGTTCCTCGCCGGAGGAGAAGTGGCCGAGGGCGCGGACGGCGAACGCGGAGTAGCGTCCGAGGCGGAAGTACTTGCGGGCATCGATGACGGCAAGCCGGTTGAACGACACGAAGTCCGAGAGGTTCGCGGTGTAGCCGACGGCGAGCATGAAGCGGTGGCCGTCGATCGGTCCGGAGATGTCCCAGAGGGAGTTGTCCTGCACGAATCCCAGAAACTGGGTGGCCAACAGCGCCTCGCGCTTGTCCAGCCCAATGAACTTCTCACGTTCGGACTGCCGCAGGAAGAGCGACGCTTCGACGCGGCGGAACTTCGAAAGCGGGTATCCGAGGTAGCCGGCGGCGCCATACTGGCGTTCGCGCACATCGCCATCGACCGGATCGTAGAAATCGTCGTAGAGGTGGTACACGCCGTAACCGTAGTTGAGACGGTGCTCCCGGTTGATGTAAGTCACCGCGACATTGAAACTCTTGAGAATTTCGTCTTTGGTCTCGGCGTTGTTGGCCAGGAGGAAGAAGTACTGGTGGTTGCCGAGGATGTCGGTCAGCGCGGTCTGGAAACCGCCGAGGGTGCCATAGAAGGCATCGAAGGACACCGCCGACTGGGCAATGTCGAACGAGAACCGGTTGCGGTACTTGACCGCGCCGCGTGTGAGTTCTCCCCCGGCGCGTTCGGGGTCCCAGTCCCCTGCCTGAATGGAATCGGAGACTTCGGCGGTGCCGAAGGTCTGCGGGTTGGTCACCGGTTTGGTCGAATCCGCTCCCGGCAGCGGCATTTTGTAGATCTGGAAACTGGAACGCTGGTAGGCGGTGAACACGAGTTCGTCTTCATCGGGCAAAAAGCGCGGGTCGAAGGCGCCGGTGGCGACATTGGTGACCCGTTCGATCACGCCATCGGCGCGGCGCCGGTGGATGTTGAAGCGCCCGTCGCGGTCCGAGGTGAAGAGCATTTCGGTCCCGTCGGCGCTGAAATCCGGCGAACGGTCGTTGTGCGCGCCGTCGGTCAGCGGGTAGATGCCCGGCCCGCCCTGCGGGAGCCACCAGGGTTCGGCGGTCACAAGAGCCGCGATGGAATCCGGAATCTCGGAGACCTGATCCTCTTCCAGACGGCAGACAAACAGGTTCATGTACCCGTCGCTTCCGTGGCGTCCGCGATCCGAGGCAAAGAGCACGGCGCGTCCATCGGGAGTGAACACCGGATCGGCATCGAGGTAGAGGTCGCTGGTGAGGCGGGTGAGTCTGTCATCGGCCTCGTCGAACAAGAACAGATCGTGGATGCCGTCCTTCGCGCATCCGGAGAACACGACATGATGCCCGTCGGGCGAGACATTGGGCGATGAGATCACGTAGAGCGAATCGAACCCGTACTCGTCGATGATGCGCCGTTTGGCGGCATCGAGAACATAGAGCACATCGCGCTCGTAGCGCTTTGAACTGAAGACCAGGCGGCCGTCGCGGGTGGCGTCGACCGCCGAGCCGAGCAGGTGGAGCGACTCGAAGTTCGGGGAGCGTTCGCCGCGCAGCAGGGTCTCGACGTCATCGTTCGGAGAAGATTCGCTTTTCATGTACAGCCCGGTGTAGCCGAGACGGTTGCCCTTGAAGGCGACGAAGTTCTCGGTGCGCCCGTTGATGGTCAGGCGCATCGGCGCCGGCTTGACGTTGTAGCCGGAGCTGGTCATGGCCACGGCCAGGCGGTCGGGCAGTTCGCGTTTGTCCAGCGACGGGAAGTAGCGCTTTTTGAGCCAGTAGCCCCACTCGGCGCCGATTTCGCGCATCGACTTGCCGAAGGTGACCTCCATGATGTCGTCGAAGCTGTTTTCGCGCCACCAGTTGTCGAAGATGCGGAGGATATACTCGGTGCCGTACTCCTCCTCGAGGAAATGAAAGAACGACTCGCCGGCCTTGTACATGAGGTAGGTGCCGGAGATCGGGTACATGTCGTCGATGTTGTCGAGACGGCCGTTGAGCACGAGGTCGCCGACGATCATGTCGCCATCGGTGTCCCACTCGCCGGAATAGAACTCGGCGATGCCCTCGGTGAACCAGAGCGGCGGCGAGGCGGAGGTCAGTTTCTTGTGGATGCGGTTGACATACTGCAGTTTCGAGATGGTGAAGACGTGAACCAGTTCATGCTGGAGGACGCGCCGGAACTCGCTGTAGGAACCATTGAAGGGCAACACCACGCGGCCCTTGAGGTACTCGGTGAACCCGCCGACGTTTTCGGGCAGGAGCGCCGAGACGACGTTGGTTTCCGAGAAGAAATTCGGCGATGAATAGATGATGAGCGGGATGCGGCGCTCGACGTTGTGGTTGAACCGGTCGGCGAGGATGTCGTAGGACCGCTCGGCCGATTCGGCGGTGAGTTCGGCGAGGTCGCGTTCGGATCCATAGAAATAGATGTCGAAGCGTTTGGTGGCGAGAACCATCCAGTCGAACTGGGTGTATTGCACCTTGTTCTTGCCGAAGTAGAACTGCGCCTTGGCCAAATCGCCCCAAATCAGGACCACCGCGATTGCCAGGAGAATTGCGGCGATCGGGCGTATACGGGATTTGGGGTGGGCGGTGGTCATGGACTGGTCGGCCTCTCTGCCATTACCAATAAGATCGGACATTGTTCCTTTTTTTGCCTTTGGAATTCTGTGAACGGGTGAGGGGGCGGTTTGTTGTGCAGGCCTTGACG
>JBFMFQ010000104.1:0-11815 GCA_040752075.1 Candidatus Zixiibacteriota bacterium
CTCGGCACGGGATTGCTTCGTCTCCCGCTGCGGCTCCGCCGCGCGGGATCCTCGCAATGACTTGGAGTTGGTAGTCATTGCGAGCGAAGCGAAGCAATCCCGACCCAAGCCGGTGAACTACCGGTCAGCGAGGTCTTTCAACGGGTCCATCCTGTCCGGGCATCTGCCCGACGAAAACGCGTGGCGGACAATCGCGATTGTGACGTGCGCCGCACTCTTCGCGTTCATCTCCCTTCTGGGCGGCCAGCAGGTGTCGCTGGCGCTGGCGATTGCCTGTCTGGGCGGGATTGTCCTTGTGCTGAGCATCGCGGGCGATCCGTCACGTGGTCTGCCGCTTCTTGTCGTCTCGCTTCCACTGGTCAGCGTCGGGGTCATCGAAGCGGGCTGGTCAATTCGTCCCGCCCAATTGGCGGTTGTGCTCATCACCGCCGCCCTTCTCCTCGCGCGGGACAAGTCTTGGTCTCCCCTGCCGGTGCGGCGCTCAATGTCACTGTACATTGCTTCACTCGTGATCGCGGCGGCCCTGGGCATGGTGCTCGGGTCCGGCGATGGCATCGGGGTCGCAAGCGCGGTGAAGATGCGCGCCGGAGCGCTTCGCCCTCTGGTGCAGTTTGTCACGCTGGCATTGAGTCTCGCTGTCTTGCCGGTTGCGTGGCGGCTTTTGAAGTCGGAGCGGGACATCACGCGGGCGGTAAAGGCGCTTCTGATCATCTCCGGGCTGGTGGCTCTCTACGGCGCCTATCAGCCGGTGGCGGTTGCGCTGGGTTGGCCGTTGACCGACATCACGCAGGCGTTTTCCTTCGGGGACTCGGCGGTGACACGGTACGGGCAAACGCGATTCTACAGCGGGGTTGTGGCGTCGTTTGCGCCACGGTCGACATTTGCGGAGTCGTTGCATTTCGGCGCGTACCTTGCGGCCATCTTCCCTGTCTGCCTCGGCTGCTGGTTCGGACGGGACCGTCTGCCGCCGGCATGGCGCGCATGGCCGTGGGCAAGCCTGACCATGCTTTTCGGTTTGGTCATCCTGCTTTCGCTGTCGCGTTCGAGTTGGATCGCCGCCGGGGTCGGCGGATTGATCGTGATAGTCGCAACAGCCCGGCTGCGTCGTCTCGTGCTGGCCGTCGCCGGGTTGGGGGGGCTGTATCTTCTGCTTTTGGCTTTCAGCCAGCTCTCGATTTTCGACTCAACACTTTCACCATTGGCGATGCTGGCGCGGCGCCTCTCCGCGCTTGATCTTGCCATGGATCCGCGCTGGTTGTACCACTCCGTCTTGTATCAGCTCTTTGCGGGAAACCCGGTATGGGGAATCGGACTCGGCAACTTCGCGCTCGGCGCGGCCGCCCAGCTTCGGATGGAGACACTGGCCTCGGCGCACAGTGTCTGGCTGGCACACCTGGTCGAAGGCGGGCTGATCGGCCTTGGCGCGCTGCTGGTGCTCACCGGCGCTCTCGCCCGGAAAATCATCACGGCCTGGCGGGTTGGCCGCAACAGCGAGTGGCGCTATCCGTTGATCGGCGTGACCGCGGGGCTGGCGGCCATGTCGGTTCAGTACCTCACGTTCGGCGATCGGTTTGATCCCCATTTCTGGTTTTTCGCGGCGCTGGCGCTGCGGATGAGCGTTGAAGCGACCAGAGGCCGACAATTCCCCTGATGTGGTCACCCCGTTTTGTGAGGCTCGCCTAAATCCGGTTGTGAGAACGACTGATTCGGGGTATACTTGTTACAGTACCGAATCGGGCACTGGTATGCGCCTGCACCGTGGTCAATGGATCCTTCTCTGGCTCGCCCTCGCGGCGACCGGTGTGGTCATTGGCGCGGGGATGCATGGCCACCATCAGGACGACCACAGCACGTGCTGGCTTTGCGTGTCGTCGTTTGCATCGCATGCGCTGCCCGCCCTGACATTCGTTATCGCGTTAACGCTCTCTGTCCGGATTTTCCACCGGCTTTGTGAACCATCCCCGGCGGCCGCTCTGACAGCGTCCCCGGCATTCCCCCGCGCTCCACCGCTCTTGTTCTCCTAACGCAGATTAATCAATCCACAATCGTGGCCGGATCATGTCCTGCATGGTCCGGCGTGACATCAGCGTATGGGGGAACCATGCGATTTCGCACGTTCACCGGGCATCCTGCCCGGCTTGGATTCACGGCATGCCTCGTGCTCGTCTTGCACGGCAGCGGATTGCATGCACAAACAACGCTTAATCCCGATATCTCGCTTATTGGGGATATCCGGGGAGGCTGGCACAACGACTCGAATCGCCCGGACGAAGAAGACGCGTTCAACCTCGATTTGCATGAGGCGGAGTTGGCGATTCAGGGTTACCTGAATCCCTACGCGCGCGCGGACATCTTCTTCGGCTGGCACGAGGAAACGGCGGCGGAGATTGAGGAGCTGTACTTTACCCTGAGTCGCGGTCTGCCATTGAGCATGGCCGTTCGCGCGGGGCGGTACCTGCTGCCGGTCGGCAAGATCAATCAGACCCATCCCCACGCGTACTCGTTCATCGAACGCCCGCTGTCCAATCTTGAGTTCTTCGGGGAGGAGGGGCTGGCCGATGTCGGAATCGAGTTGTCGCTTCCCATCCCCACCGGTCCACTTGCCACAACCCTCGCCGCGTCGGTCTTGAAGGGTGACTTTCTCGAAGGTGAGGAGCACGCGCACGCACTGGCGGCGCAGGATGAACCATCCGGGGAGGAGAGGCCAAACGAGCGGGCTTTCGGCGGACGAATCGAGACCTTTGTTCCGACGAGCGAGTACGGTGGCCTGGGTATTGGTTTGGCGGGGGTGACCGGCGTGCCGCACGAGGACGAACGCCGTTACATCGGCGGTTTCGATCTGAAGTACCGCTGGAAGCCCGACCGTTACCGGTCCTTCACCGCCGGCGCCGAGTGGCTGGTCAATCGCGCTCCATTGGAGCACGAGGAGGAGGAAAACATCACCAGCCACGGGTTCTTCGGCTACGTCGATCACCAGTTCCGGCAGCGGTACAATGTCGGCGCGGCCGGCAGTTGGGTGCAATCGGCGGAGAATTCGGATGATCAACTGTGGCGCATCGGGGGGTTTGCCGGCTATGCGCCGGTGGAGGAAACCTCGCTTCTGCGTCTATTGGTGTCCTATGAGAAGGATGTCAGCGCCGACCACGGGTTCTGGAGCGCGGCTTTGCAGTTGGTTTTCTCGCTGGGGCCACACCAACCACACATGTTCTAGGAGAGGGCTATGATGAGAAGTATGGGAAGAATGGGAGTGATGGGAGTGATGAAAGTCCTGGCGGGGGTGGTTTTGTTGGCACCGCCTGCATGGGCCGGGGACGATCCGGTGCGGGTGGTGTCGGCGACGACCACGCTTGGTTACTTCGCCGAGCAGATTGGGGGGGCGCTGGTCGAGGTGGAGTCCATCGCCGCGGGCAACCGCGACCTGCACTATGTCGAGGCGTTGCCCTCGCACATGCTGAAACTCCGCAAGGCCCAGTTGTATCTCACGGTCGGGATGGAACTCGACATGTGGTCCAAGCAGCTCATCCAGGGATCCCGGAACGGAAAGCTCAGGGTGGTCGACTGCTCGGCGGGAGTTGCGGCGATGGAGGTCCCGACCTTCAAGGCGGATGCGCGCTACGGCGATCTTCACCCTTATGGCAACCCGCATTACTGGCTCGATCCGGCGAATGTCCCGGCCATCTGCCGGAACATCGCCGGCGCGCTTTCGGCGGCGGACCCCGATCATGCCGCCGACTACAACCGCGGGCTGGAATCGTATCTGGCGAAGCTCGGGACCAAGGTGGCAGAGTGGGAAACGCTGAAGCCGAAACTTGCGGATGTTCGGTTTGTCGCCTACCACAACACCTGGCCTTACCTCTGCCGGTTTTTCGGCTGCCGGATGGCCGGGTTCGTGGAGGAATTCCCCGGCGTGGCGCCTTCACCCTCGCATCTCGCGAGGCTGATCGAGCAGATCAAAGGCGAGAGCATCCCGCTTGTTGTTTATGAGCCCTTCCACGACAAACGGGTGCCGAACATGCTGGCGGAGCGCACCGGCTGCCGGGTCGAAATGATTCCCGAGTCCATCGGCGGCGCACCGGGCACGGACACATACGAGGGCTTGATCGACTTTGTCATCGCGCGGCTGACCGGGACCGGCGGGGGAACGACGCCATGAGCCTCGCCTTGTCCATCATGTTGTGGCCGATTCTGGCGTGCGTTGTTCTGGCGGGGATTCATGTCTACTTCGGACAGCATGTGATCCGGCGGGGCGTGATTTTCGTGGACTTGTCGCTTGCGCAAATCGCGGCTTTCGGTTCGACGATTGCGTTTCTGTTTAATGTCGAGCTGGACTCGACGGCGGCGTACTTTCTCAGCCTCGGGTTCGCGTTTGTCGGGGCGATGATATTCGCCCTGGCGCGGTCGCGGGAGCATGAGATCCCGCAGGAGGCGATCATCGGCATCACCTACGCGGTTGCGACCGCGGCGGCGGTGCTGGCGGTGGCGCGTCAGCCGGAAGGCGCCGAGCACATCAAGGCGATACTCGTTGGGTCGATTCTGACCGTGACCCCGGACATTGTGGCCAAGACCGCGGCTGTGTACGCCATCATCGGGCTTCTGCACTGGTTCTGGCGAAGGCCGCTTTGGACCATCACCTCTGATCCCCTGCAGGCGCGCCGGGAGAATCTCCCGGTGCGCCTTTGGGACTTCCTGTTTTACGGGAGCTTCGCGGTGGTGGTGACATCGTCGGTCAAGATCGTGGGCGTGCTTTTGGTTTTCTCGCTTCTGGTCGTGCCGGGGACGGCGGCGATTTTCGTCACGTCGGCGCAGCGCGCGCGGTTGATCTTCGGGTGGATTTTCGCTGTGGTCGTGTGTGTGCTCGGGATGTTCCTCTCCTTCTGGGCGAATTGGCCGCCGGGCGCGACGATTGTCGCACTGTTCGGGGTGGCGCTGGTCGTGTGCGCGCTGTGGGGGCGACTGAGGAGGGGGTCGGGAGACACTGGGTCCCCGGCTGGCGTGGGATGACGGTCGCGATGGTGGCGGCCTGCAGAAGGCCCGCTTTACCGCGTGAAACCCAGCATCTGTCATCCTGACGAAAGTCAGGACCCAGTGACTTGGCACTTGCCGCGCGGGACGGAAGACGCTGGGTCCCGGCCCCGCTTCGCGAGGGTCTGAGACTTTCGCCGGGATGACAGCCGAGGGAATCGGGAGGGCGAGACGGATCCGGCGGGTGGGAGGGGTATCAATCGCCGTCCCGAATCGGGGGCGGGGGGTGCCGGTGGATTTTACGCATCGTTAACTTTCGGCGTCCGACCGTGCAAATCTGCAACAGTCTGCAAGGGCGATTCTTCCTGCATACCGGGCGGGGGATTGGGGTCATCCGGGATGGGTTTTCTATGCTTCTGTCCCACAAATGCTTATTGCGCCCCACGCGCGCCCTTGGACCGTTCGGTCCAATTATGGTTTTGGCACAAATCATGCGTCATCGCTTGTGTGCAATACCCCGCAGGGTTTGCGGGGGGGTGCGCATGGGTGAAAAGCGATGACTTTGCGGCTTGACAGACTGGTGAAATCCGTTATCATGGCTTGTGTTAGGCGGCTCCTGACGGGCCTGCCTGCTGGTCTCACGGATCGTCTGTTTTTGGCATGGAATACGGTTTCCTTCCCCGAGTTGGAGAGGCCATCTGATCTCGCGATACCGTTTTGCCCATTCACCCGCCGCCATCGCCTCCCCTTCTGCCCTGGATCGGCGTTTGTTTGGGATTCGTCTCTCAGGAGGATCGGGACCTTAGGTCTTATTGGATTGGCCTGGCGCAGCACGATGGATCGTGGAGGGTTTGGGCGCCAGATTGATCGAGTTACCGCGGGGGCAGGATTCCTCCGGATCTCGTCGGCAATCACAAATGAAATTCAGGGGTGTGTCCTGCGTTTGGCGGGGCATTCAACCATAGGATTAATAAACTGTTCATAAACAGAACCCGCAGAAGGAGGAATCTGCAAATGAAACGTGTTCTGCTACTGGCCCTTGTGGCGCTGGTGTTGTGTACGCCGGCCGCCATGGCGGCTAACCATGTGCAGGTGACATCGGTGAATGTGAGCCCGGGCCAGACAGGTGTCAATGTCCCGATCTTCATTTCGAACGATGTCACGCTACGTTCGGTGACGGTCCCGCTCGTCGTGAGGGAGATCACACCGGGAGCGTATGTCACGAACTCCGTCACAATGACGATCACGGACCGCCTCGCATCAGCGCTGACCGATCTCCAGGTCAGACAGTGGCGATCATTAGAGGACGGGACATGCAAGAGTGGGCAAGCGGGCGGATTTGGAACCATCACGGAAGGTGATGGGGCGTATGCCGGCCCGTTCAACTCTCCCGATTGCTTCTACTTCGCCTCGAATTTCATTTTCAGTTCACCGTTCCTCAACGCGGGTACCGACGCCACGGGCTCCTACGTCCTAACGTTCGACGTGACTGGTGTGGAGGGCTGTTTTGAGATTGACTCCACCTGCGCGAACCCCGCAAGCCACGTCGCGTATGTCCAGCAACCGACAGCTGCCCTGGTCCCGACGTTTGGGAAGGGTATCGTCTCCATCGGTGCGGGGTGCGTTTCCAACGCGGCCCCCGTCGCGGCTTGTCAGGACGTGACCGTTGAGGAAGACGGCTCGTGCACGGCGAATCCGGCCGCGTCCCTCGCGGATGGCGGCTCGACGGATGCTGACGGCGATCCGCTGTCGTTCAGCTTCAACCCGGCGGGGCCGTACCCGGTCGGCCAGACTCAGGTGTGGCTGGTCGTCAGTGACGGCACCGACAAGGATTCCTGCCAGGCGATGATCACGGTGGAGGACAACACCCCGCCGGTGGTGACGTGCGAAGTTGACGCCGACACGCTGTTTGTCGACGGCAACTGCGAAGTCTCCTTGCCCGGGTACTTCAATATCAACATCAGCGACAATTGCTCGAACGACTTCATCACGTCGCAGGAACCGCCCCCGGGAACAATGCTCGGGCCCGGTCTGCACCCTGTGATGACGATTCTCGACGACAAAAACGGCAACAAGGACACGTGCACGTTCACCGTGCTGGTGCTGGACAACACGCCGCCTTCCGCGGTTTGCCCCGGCAACATCACGGTCAGCAATGATGTCGACGAGTGCGGAGCCGTGGTCAACTATGCGGATGGCGGCAGCACGGACAATTGCGGTATCGCCTCCGCCGTGTTCACCCCGGCATCGGGCAGCTTCTTCCCCGTTGGAACGACGCCGGTCGAGTTGATCGTGACCGACGACGCGGGCAATGCCGACACCTGCACTTTCAACGTGACGGTGACCGACGACCAGGCGCCGGTGGCGCTCTGCCCGGCGGACATCGTTGAGCAACTCGGCGTCGGCGAGACCGAGAAGGTCGTCAACTTCGTGGTCGATTTCACCGACAACTGCCCCGGCGGCAGTGTCGCGGCGACGCCGGCTTCGGGCTCGACCTTCCCGCTCGGCACCACGCCGGTTGTGGTCATCGCGACCGATGCCTCGGGCGATGCCGATACCTGCACGTTTAATGTGACCCTGAATGCCGGCACCGCGCCGCCGCAGGCGCTTTGCATCGACCGTACGGTGGATGCGGACGGCAATTGCGAGGCGCTGGCCAACATCGATAACGGATCCTTCGATCCGGATGGCGGTTCGCTGACTTACGAGTACTTCCCGCCAGGGCCGTATCCGCTCGGCACGACCCCGGTCATGCTGATTGTGACCGACGATGAAGGCGACAAGGACACCTGCAACGCCAACGTGACGGTGGTGGACAACACCGCGCCGGTGGCGGTGTGTCATACCGACACGACGATCCAGCTGGGTCTTGGCGAAACGAATGTGGCCGTGGACTTCACGTCCGGCGTGAGCGACAACTGCGTGGGCGCTTCGATTGCCTGTGTGCCGCCGTCGGGCTCGGTCTTTGCGATCGGCCAGACATTGGTCACCTGCATCGCCACCGACAACGCGGGCAACGCCGACACTTGTTCGTTCACGGTGACGGTGCTGGGCGCGGCGGCTCCGCCGGTCGCGATTTGCGCGGACCGCACGGTCAACGCGGGCAGCGAGTGCACCGCCGACGCCAACATCGACAACGGGTCGTTTGATCCGGATGGCGGCGCGCTGACCTACGAGTTGACCCCGCCCGGGCCATACGGCCTCGGCACCACCAATGTGAGATTGATCGTGACCGACAACGAGGGCGACAAGGACACCTGTTTTGCCAACGTGACGGTTAACGATGTGACGGATCCGGTCGTGACGTGCCAGCTCACCGAGGTCGAGGCTTCGGTGGACGCCAACTGCGAATACGTACTGGGAGATTACACGCAGGACGGGGCCTTCTCGGTGAGCGACAATTGCACGCCGAACGGGGCGCTGACATTTTCGCAGGACCCGGCCCCGGGCACGATCCTGGGCGTGGGCAATCATACAATCACCATCTATGCCGAGGATGCTTCGGGCAATTCGGGTTCATGCTCGTTCACGCTGCATGTCATCGACGACACGCCGCCGGTCGCGGCTTGTCCGGATGACATCACGGTCGGCAACGATCCGGGCCAGTGCGGCGCGGTGGTGAATTTCGCCGACGGTTTGAGCAGTGACAACTGCGGTCTTTCCTCGACGGTGTTCACTCCGCCGTCCGGATCGTTCTTCCCGGTCGGCACCACCCAAGTTGAGCTGGTGGTGACGGATGAGTCCGGCAACACCGACAACTGCTTCTTCAGCGTGACGGTCAACGACACCGAACAGCCGATCGCGCTCTGCCCGAGCGACATTTATGTCAACATCAACCTCCCGGAGACGACCACGGTGGTGGAGTTCACCTCCGCCCCGGGCGACAACTGTCCGGGTGTCACCATCAGCTGCACGCCGCCGTCGGGCTCGACGTTCGGCATCGGCGCGACATTGGTGACCTGCATCGCGGTTGACGCGCATGGCAATGAAGACACGTGCTCGTTCTATGTGAACGTGACCGCGGTCTCCGAGCCGATCATGGAGGTCACGCCCGACTCGATCTTCGCCAAAGCGGTCGAGGGCGGCGCCAATCCGGATTCGGTCGAGATCTGTGTCAGCAACATCGGCACGGGCGGTTCAATCGGCGTGTCGTTCAGCGAGTCCGAAACCTGGCTGTCGATCGACCCGCTCTTTGTCATCACCGATGACTGCGCGTGGCTGAAGTTCGCCATCGGCGGACTGACCCCGGGCGTGTACACCGCCGATGTTTATGTGTGCGGCACCCTGCCCTCCGGCTCGGGATGCCAGTTCTATGACACGGTCAAGGTGGTCTTGCAGATCAACTCGCTGTGCGATGACGCCGGCATCGTTTGCACCGGCGGCGACTCGCTGATCTTCAAGGCGACGAACTGCCCGGATGCGCCGGCGCCGGATTGCCAGTACTTTGATGTCATCGCGGACAACGAGTGCGACCTGCCGTGGGATGCGTACTACGACGCCCCGTGGCTGTCTTTGGATCAGACCTCCGGCGGCACGCCGACCAAGGTCCAGGTGTGTGTCGACCCGACCGGTCTTGCGCCCGGGCTGTACAAGGACACGATCTACGTGTACGAGAACAACGATCCGATCCAGCGCAGCGAGTTTGTGCCGGATTGCATGATCATCGTGTGCTTCCAGGTTCTCGAGTGCCCGGCCGAACCGCAGGCGGACATCTGGCTGACGGATGACTGCGGTGCGCTGGGCGACACGGTGGGGATCTGTGTCAACTTCTGCAACAACTTCCTGGCGACCGGCATTTCGCTGGGTCTGCACTACGACAACCCGGCGATTCGGATTGTCGGCGCCTCCTTCGCCGGATCGCGCGTCGAATACCTCGGCGCCAATGCGACGGCGTCGTGGGACGATGTCGACCAGACGATCTGCCTGGCGGCGTATGTGATTCCGCAGCAGGCGTTGATCGACACCGGCTGCGGCAAGTTCGCGACCCTCTACTTCCTCGTGGAGGACGCGAGCGACTGCCCGGATTCGATCGTGGTCAAGATCGACTCGATGTTCGTCGAGGGCGGCTGCGAGCCGCTTCTGACCGACGCGAATCTGGAGCCGGTGTACCCGTCGTTTGACTTCGGCACGGTCTGCATCAAGTGCCCGACCGAGTGCAACCTCTGCAGTGTCGTGCGCGACGGCGAGGAAAACCCGATCGAGGGCGCGACGGTCCAGTTGTGGGATGAGTACCCGACCGGTTCGGTTCTGGACGAAGTGGTGACCGGTCCGGACGGCGCGTTCTGCTTCGAGGGCCTGGATGAGCTGGCGCACTACGATATTCGCATCGTGGCGCCCGGCTTCTGCCCCGGCATCTTCGAGGATCTGCCGTGCGGTCCGCTGGATTCGGACCTCTACTTGTCGCCTTTGCCGGTGGTCGAGACGCAGCCGTTCGCGGCCGACTGGTGGTCCAACGCCTCCACGAACGAGGGTGTGCTGCTTCTGCCGGGTGACGTGATCACGGCGACCGACCCGAACGGTGTGGTCTGCGGTGTCACGGTTGTGACCGACCCGGGCACGTACCTGATCCAGGTGGTGGGCGACAACCCGCTGACCGAGGGTGTCGATGAAGGCGCCCAGGACGGCGAGGAAATCACCCTGTACTTGAACTGCGAGTGCCCGCTCATGGCGGAGGGCCTGTGGCATCACCTCGGCTCGACGCAGTTTGACGCGGCGTTTGATTGCGGCCGTCGCACGGTCGACATTCCGCTGTGCGATGTCTGGACGTTGATCTCCTTTAACGTCCTGCCGCCCAGCCCGCTGGTCGGGGATGTTCTCTCCTCGATTGACGGCGAGTACCAGCACCTCCTTTCGGCGACCTGCACCGAGGGCAACATCTCGTGGGAGAAGGATCGTCCGATCAACGACCTCACGGCGATGGATCCCTGCCACGGCTACTGGGTGAAGGCGACCGCTCCGGGCGTGGGCCCGATCGTGATCGAAGGCGCCCCGCTGCCGGCGGACAAGCCGCTTTACCTCTGCGAAGGCTGGAACGCGATCTCGTACGTGCCGACGCAGGAAGACAGTGTCGAGCATGCGCTCGGCTCGATCGACGGTGAGTATGCGTTCGTCTTCACGGCGACCTGCGACGGCTACCAGACGTGGGACCGTGAGCGCCCGGCGATCTTAAACGACCTGAAGTGCATGCGCGAGGGGTACGGCTACTGGATCCTGATGGACCAGGAAGCCACCCTGACCTACCCGGTCAGCGGCTACAACTGCCCCGAGAACGTGCTGGAGAAGCCGGTGAACCTGACGCAGCGTGTGACGGTGACGCCGCGCGCGGCGGACTACTGGTCGGCGGCCGATCCGTCGGTCACGGGCATCAACGCGGGCGACCGCATCACGGTCAAGACGCAGACCGGGGTGATCGTCGGCGAGGCCCTGGCCGGAACGAACGGCATGTTCATGGTCCACGTGTACGGCGACGACCCGACCACGAACCTGGTGGATGGCGCCCAGAGCGGCGAGGCCCTGGTGTTCGAGGTCAACGGCGTGGCGGCGAAGGTCGAAAGCGGCAACCCGAACTGGACGGAGCGCACCTCGCGTGAAATCACGCTTCTCTCCGCCGGCGCGAGCCCGCTGCCGACCGAGTTCTCGCTCTTGCAGAACTACCCGAACCCGTTCAACGCGGGCACGAACATCGCCTTCCGTCTGCCGCAGGCGGGCGAGGTGAACCTGGTCGTGTACAACGTGCTGGGCAACCCGGTCCGCACGCTCCAGAGCGGGCACATGGAAGCCGGCGAGCACACGATCGCGTGGGACGGCAAGAGTGACAACGGTTCGACGGTCCAAAGCGGTGTGTACTTCTACC
>JBFMFQ010000105.1:0-11773 GCA_040752075.1 Candidatus Zixiibacteriota bacterium
CCGGCACCCCATCCGCTTGAGGAGCGTTGGCGCGTATCGCGCCCCGGCGCCCCCGCCGGCGTCATAGACGACCACCGGGCGGCGTTTCCGGACCGCATCCCGGTCGACCTGCGGCAGACGCAGAACAGCCGCGACATGGTGATCGACCATCGCATCGCTGTGCGTGTGCCGCCCGATCCGATCCCACGACCTGTAGACAATCCGGTTTCGATCGGCCGTCTCGTAGATTCTGGAAATCGTCCGGGCCGGCATGACGCTTCTGGCCGACCCGATGAACTTCAGCGCGTTCCACTCGATGGGATTGTGCGACGCGGTGATCGCCAGACCGCCGGCCGCCTTGAAGTGGCTCACCGCAAGGGGCACGGTCGGGGTCGGCGCCACACCGATCGCGATGACCTCGCACCCCGCGCTCAGAAGGCCGCTTAAGGCCGCGGCGCAGATCATGCCCCCGGTCGGACGCGTGTCCCAGGCCATGACCACCCGTCCGCCCCCAAGCACCGTACCGTAGGCAGCGGCATACCGCGCCGCAATCTCGGGCGTCAGATCGACCCCGATGATCCCGCGCACCCCCGACACTGAGCACATCAACATGGTCGTTTCCCCTCGGTCGCCCGGCTGGAGCGAAACGGGAATATAACCGTCTGTGTCCGCGTTGGCACCTGCGCGGATTCTCTCTGCCGCAATGCCGTCACGGGTGTTATACTCCGGCGGTCTGAGGTCGCTTCCATGCCACGTCCCCGAATCAACCTGATGGTCATGCGCGAGGGGGATATCGACCATGCCGTGCGGTCGTATTCCCTGCCGGGCTACATTCCCCGTGTCGCCATTGTCGTTGGGGCGATCCTGCTGATCATCGTTCTGACGGCCCTGTTCGCAGGGGTGTACTACTGGCACCGCGCCTCCACCCTGAAGGACCTGACCGCCGAGAACGCCGCATTGCATGAGTCTCTCCTGCGGATGACGCAGTTGGAGTCCGAACTGGAGTACTACCGTCAGTTCACACAACGAATCGCCGGCCTGATCGGGGTGAAGGTGCCGGCCATGGACGATTCCCTGTCGAGCCTCATGTTGGCGGGCGGGGCAATGCCCCCGGCGGGCTCCTCCTACTTCGCGGGGCTGGATTCCGCCGGGCCGCTCGATGTCACCTCCCCGGTGGTCGGCGTGCTCGTGGTCAATTGCGAGCCCGACCCCGAAAACCGGCCCCGGGGGTTGCCGCTTTTGGGACGGCTCTCGCGGGGCTACCAGCCCTCCTCCGTCAATCCCTCGCTGCGTCACCAGGGAATCGACATCGCGGCGCGCGAGGGCTCGCCGGTCTTCGCCCCCGCCTCCGGGGTCGTCGAGTTCTCCGGACCCCACGAGGTGTTCGGCCTGATGCTCACCATCGACCACCGCAACGGCTTCAAGACCATCTACGGCCACAACTCCAAGCTCTTCGTCGAAACCGGCGACAAGATCCGCCGCGGCGAGGTCGTTGCGCTTTCCGGCAATACAGGAATCTCCACTGCCCCCCACCTGCACTACGAAATCCTGCGCGACAACAACGCGGTGGACCCATCGGGGTTTTTGGGGAAGTGATTTGCCCGCTTCATGCGGAACGACTCCCCCTGCCATCAGTGTCGTACCGCGTATTGACAAATGGCCGGGCATCTTGCCGGATGGGCTGCTATATTGTAGCCCTATAGTTGGGGCAGGACCCCTGTCGTCGCGGAGGCCTGATGGAACGGGAGCAAGTCGTGCGTGTGGGAACCATACTGGCGCTGGCTGCGGTCTGGACCGCGACTCTCGCCGGGTGCACGAGGAAGACCTACAACGAATACTACACCGCGGAATACGGTGCGATTCAGGGGACTCTGGTGCCCCTGGATACATCGGCGCGAATCTCCGTTGAGGGTTCCCGGACTTCCACTCGCCCGGACCGGAGCGGGAAATTCCTTCTTGGTGAGCTGCTCACCGGCATCTACACGGTGGAAGTCGTGTCTTCGGTCTATTCGACCAGGCGAATTCACAGCGTTTCCGTTCTCGCCGCCACAGTGACCGAAATCGGGGAGATCGTCCTCTCGACAAACCCGTACCCGATCTATCAAGTCTACCCGGGTGATGGTGCCGAGGACGTCCCAAGGGGAAATTACCTGACGGTGAGTTCCGACGAACCCATCGACCCCGCCGCCCTGGATGCCGCCGCCTCGATTTCCCCCCATGTTGAAATCGCGTTTGCCGGCCCCTATGAGGATTGGCACTACGGCACCTATATCTACCGGTCGGAAGTGCAGCAGTTATCGCTCGGTACCGAGTATGAGTTCCGCTTGGATGGCAGCCTTCTAACGGAATGGGGCACAACATTGGGGGAGGATGTCGTCTCGCGCTTCACGACCGAACCACTCCGGGCGGATGTCCGAATGCCGGCGGCCAGTATTCTTGGCGAGACCCGACTGCGGGACTTCTACGTGGAGGTTCGGTTCAATGATGCCGTGCATTACGACTCGTTTCTCGCAGCGACCGAGTTCGCCCCTCCACTCCCGGGGGATTGGATTCTCGACGAACGCGCGAGTCCGCTTGTCACCCTTTTCACGTTCCTGCCTGCCGATGACGGACCGTCGGCGGACACCGAATACCAACTGACAATCCGGGACGGTGTCATCCTCAATGGCTCGGCAGGGCTAACCTACCCGAGGATTGTCCTCTTTCACACGGAGCCCTACCGGGTGACAGGCGTTTTCCCCGGCAACGGTTCGCTCATCCCGCAGGGCTCAAGCCTTTACGTGCGACTGAGTTTTAATTCGTTTCTCGACACGGCCTCAACAGCCGAGTACTTCTCACTTGAAGCAATCGGCCATGGTCCCATTACGGGGACGATTGGCTGGGACGTGCCCCGGTTGACCTTCAGATTCATTCCGTCCGAACTCCTGCCGGGGGGCAGAACATATCGCATTACCGTGAGCAAGGGCTTGCGGTTTTCCAGTGGGGCGACGCTGGGAGAGGACTTCACTTCCATCTTCCGAATTGCCTGATCCATCAGGAGCGCGACTGTCGCATTGCATGTTCGGACAGCGTTTCGTACAAAAAAACCCCCGCCAGTCTCCCAGCGGGGGTTTCTTATCTCAAATCAAAGACTGACTTACTTCGTGCCGCCGGAAGGCGCGGTATTGGTGGTCGAGCCTTCGGTCGACGCCTTGTGCGCGGCGCAGGTCGCGGCGCAGGAGTGCTCGGCGTTGGCCTTGTGGGCTTCGGCGTGGAACCGGCACTTGTCGGCGCACGCTTCGGCTTCCGCTTTGGTCATGCCCTTGGCAACGCAGGCATCGATGCAGGCCTCACGCGAGTGGGTCTTGCCCTCGGTCGCGTTGGCGGTCTGGATCATGTTCACGCCCGCGTGGCAGGAGGATTCCTGACCGCTGGCCTTCTGGGCGGCGTTGATCGTGTAGCACTTCTCCGCCTCTTCGCGGGTGAATCCCTTTTCGGCCATGCACTTTGCAATGCAGGCTTCCTTCTGCTCGGCATCCGTCAATGTCGCACTGGCGGTGGTCGCATTCGCCTTCGAGGCGCAGCAGGCCGCGCCGGTCGCCGACGCCGTGGTCACTTCGGCCTTTTTGGTGTCCGTGCAGGTCGCGGCAAAAGCGGCTTCCGCCTGCGCACGGGTCAGGCCCTTTTCGGCCATCAGCTTCGAAATGCAGGCATCCTTGTCACACGACTTGGCCGCCTCGGCATTCGCGGTCTTGGCGGTCGCGCTGCCGGTGCAGGCCGATCCGGTCTTGGACGCCTCGGCCGAACAGCCGGGACCCGCGACCGCATCGGAAACGGTGAAAAGCGAGGTCAGGGCACAGGACGACCCGCATCCGACCGAGCCGGAGAGGTACGCGCCGCCCGCGATTAGAACAAACGCGGCGGAGAGAGCAACGGTCGCCTTGTGACGGTTCAGAAACGACATGAATTCCTCCATGGGTTGGTTATGAAATTACCTTCGATTGTCATCTATTCAGCGTGACGATCTCTTTGACCGCCGGGTCCGACCATTTTGGGCAAGTATTGCCCCCCCTTTAAGGTCGGTACCAAATCCCTGCTAATTTAACCCAGTTTCCTTGTGTGTCAACAGGTTTGCAGGCCCTCATTTCGCGGCCTACCGCACCCCAATGATACACAAAAACGCCCGTTCCGACCAGAGCTCCGACAACTCTTTGGGCAGGAGAATGTCGCCGTTCCCGGTTCGATACTAATGCAATGTGTACCAACATCTTAGTATTCTGGAGGAATCCATTTTGACGACCGAATCGGTCGCAATTGACCAAGTATCAAGAGGATAGCCCGGATTTCACGCTCGGGATTGTTGACAGATTCGCAAAACAGGAGCAGATTGCCCCCGTTAAGGGAGGTGCGTTCACACAGGAACCGGCTTCCCGGTCGGATGCCCAAGTCGGAGTCACAGCATGCCAGAGTTCATGTCCCGCTTCAAAGTCCTCACGGCCGCCCTCTTGTCCGCGGGCCTCTTGTTGCTCATCGCCGCCTGTTCGGACAGCGGCACCGGCCCGGACGAACACGTCGGCGAACACCTGTATGTCCTCAACGAGAATTCACGGACCCTGTACATCTACCATGTCCCCGGCCTCTCCGATGACGACCGGGACTCGATCCCGATGCAGGCCGACGCGCCGCATCATCTTCACTTCAGCCCCGACGGCCACCACTACTATGTCGTGTCCCGCTCGCAGACTGGTCTGGGGCGCGCCTACCGGTATGAACTGGAAACGAACGAGGTCGTCGATTCGACGGACTTCCAGGGACTCCTGACAGGACTCACCACCGACCCACTCGGGACCGAGTTGTATATCAGCGATTTCGGGAGAAACATTAATCAGCGCACATTGCTGCGCCGCCTCGATCCCGCCACGCTTACCGTGCGCGAGTTCTTCCAGGCCGGCTCCCAGCCGCACTACATCGGGACAACCAGCGACGGCGAGCTGGTCGTCACGGTCAATGCCGGCAGTGACGATGTCACGCTCTACTATCCGAACGGTGATCCCAACGACAATGTCTTCCATGTCAAACTCGATCCCGATCCGGACAGCGCCGCGCCGATCGGTGAGCCGAACTTCGCGCCCTACGGGCTGGCCCTGGCCGGTGACGACTCGCTGGCTTATGTCGCCTGCCGCAGCTCGAAGGATCCCGGCGGCGCCGACATCTTCGTCTTCGATCTCAAGCGCCGCATGACCATCGACACACTCCACCTTGCCTGGACAAAGCGTTCCGCCACGAATCACAACTACCGTCTCGGCCTGGCCCTCCTGCTGGAGAACGACCGGTACCTCGCGGTGACATCGCAGGACGCAAACAGCGTTTACCTGGTCGATCTCGAAACCGGGCAGTACGAGGAAACGGTCTTTCAGCACGGCTGGACGTTCGGTGTGACCGCCACCAGCGACGAGGAATACCTGTATGTCACCGCCAGCAACGGCGGCGTTGCCCCGGCGCAGGAGGGATGGGTTTACGAGTTGCAGCGAAGCGGCGGATCGCTGGTGAAGACCGATTCAGTGAAGGCCGGCATGCTCTGCAACGGCTGCCATGTCCTGCACGGCGACGGGCACGATCACTAGCGGACGGGGCTTACGGGCATTCGGTATCGACCGTACACGGGTCCGATGGTCCCGACTGGCCGAAAAAGACGTGGTCGATCAAGAACGCGAGATCGGTGGCATCCGCAAATCCATTGGCATCGAAATCCGCGCGTGTGGTCGGGCAGGCAGGATCCTGGAGATCGGACTGGCCGAAAAACACGATGTCGATCACGAACGCCAGATCGGTGGCATCGGTAAATCCGTTTCCGTCGAGGTCGGCCTGCCACGGACAGTCGCAGAGTGTCCCCGCGCCGTCACGCCGGTAGAAGTTCACCCCGCCGTCCTCTTCGCCAACAAACAAGTCATCATCCCCATCGGCGTCAATGTCGGCAAACCGCAAGGCGAGACGGTACCCGTCATCGTAGCCGGGCAGGGTGTCGGGCTGGGCGACAAAGGTGTTCGAATCGGGAAACTGCCCCCCGGCCGCGGTGTTGCGATACCAGGTGAGACCGAAGTACCGGCTGCCGACAATCAGGTCCTTCTTGCCATCGGCGTCCCAGTCGTACACGACCGGCAGGGTGAGATCCCCCGCCCTCCGCTTGATGACATTGGCGGTCACGAGCGTGAGGGTCGGGTCAGGGTTGTTGCCGGTGTTCTCGTAGAGCCGCACATTCGCAAAACTATTGAAGTCCCACTCGCCGACCAAAAGATCACGCAAACCGTCGCCGTTCAGATCGGCGGGCATCGGTGACGCCAACTGGTCGACCTGAATCCCCGCCAACTGGTTGGTGACCAGCACCGGATTGAAGTTCGCGGGCGAGCCGGTGTTGCGCCAGAACTGGATTCGCCCCAGATCGTTGCCGATGAGCAGATCCAAATCGGCATCGCAATCCCAGTCCACAAGGACCGGGGCGGATGACAGCCCCACGTCGATACCCTTGTAAAAACGGGACTGAAGCACAAACGACGGCGCCGCCGGTGTTCCGACGTTCTCGAAATGCCAGAGACGCCCGTTTTCCCCGCCCAACAGCATGTCCAGATCACCGTCGCTATCGAGGTCGCCGAATGTCGGGCTGCCGTAACTTTCGTGGTCGATCGTCTTGACGATGTTTGAATCGAGAACCACGAATGTCCCGGCGTTGTTGCGCAGGTGGTAAAGCGTGTTGATGTCCTGGCTGCCGACGCCGACCACCAGATCCAAATCGGTGTCGCCGTCAAGATCGGCGCTCGCCAGATGATTAAAGCCGAAGGTGGAAAACGGCATCCAGGCCTCGCTCACCTTGGTCAGATCGGAGAGAACCGGCGAGCCGAAGTTCTCGAAGAAGTACACGTTGAAGTTGAAGATGTCGCCGTAGAACAGATCCTGATCGCCATCCAGATCGATATCGGAGAAGTGCAAGGCCGAGAAGCCATGCTGCGGTCGGAAGGCGGAACCGCCGGGAAAGGCCAGCACGCTGTCGTATGAATTGGTGACGAAAACAAACGAGGGATTGGCGGAATCGCCGTCATTGCGGTAAAACGTCAGCTCGCCGGTCGCCCCGCCGAAGAAGAAGTCGAAATCGTTGTCGTTGTCGATGTCCGCAAAATCGCAGGTGTTGTTGAAGCCGGTCTGGAATCCGCCGAACGTCGCTGTCTCGAATTTCAGAACCGTGTTGCTGCCCACCGACATGTTGCTGTAAAACGCGGTCTGGCCATTTTTGCCGTCGCAGAACACATCCGGATCGCCGTCGGCATCGATGTCGCAGAAGGTATGCCAGCTGCCGACATCGATGCCGCCGAGACGTTCCTCCTGCGGCGCCCACTCCGGCACGGCTGCCGTCCCGACATTGCGGAAGTAGCCCAGTTTCCCCTTGTCTTCGCCGACCATGAGATCGACCAGGCCGTCGCCGTCGAAATCAACCAGCGACACTTTCGGGAAGTTGACCCCGCCCCAGTACGGCGCCGTCAGCGTGTCGCCATCGACCACCACCGGCCAGGGATTCCAGTCCTTGGTGTATTGGCCGAAGGCCGCACCCGTAAGATGGACAAGGGCCGTAAGCAACCAGATCGGGAGAAGACGTCGCATCATGTGGATTCCACTGCGGGCGGGGAACACGATTCAATTTATCGCATTTCCGCCCATTGTCAATCGCGGGACCCTGCCAAATGGAGGGGTCCCCACTGGCATTATCGGCACCGCCGAACGGCGGCCATCCGCCCGCTGTTCGCCGTTTTACGCTTTCCGTGCAATCTCTGTGACAAACAGCCCTGTACAAGCACCGTTTATTGGGGTTTCGTCCGTGTGGCAACCACCATCGGAGGCAAGGATGCACTACCCGATTTTCGATCCCGGTCCCATGGGTCCCTCGACCCTGATCGCGGTGATGGCGATCGTCCATGTCCTGATCGCCCACTTCGCGGTCGGCGCAGGGATCGCGACCCCCTGGCTGGAGGCGCGCGCCATGCGCAATGGCGACACGATTCTGGCCGGGTTTCTGCGCCGTTATGCGCGGTTTTTGATTCTCCTCTCCTTCGTTGGCGGCGCGGTCACCGGGGTGGGGATCTGGTTTGTCGTCGGGCTGATCTCGCCCGAGACCATCTCCCTTCTAATCCGGCAGTTTGTCTGGGGCTGGGCGACCGAATGGGTCTTTTTCATCGTCGAGATCACCTCGGGGTATGTCTACTACTTCTACTGGGACCAGATGAAACCGAAAGCGCACCTCACAGTCGGCATCGTGTACGCCGTCTCCGCCTGGATGTCGCTTTTCATCATCAACGGCATCCTCACCTTCATGCTCACCCCCGGCGACTGGCTGGTGACCCGGTCCTTCTGGGATGGATGGATTAACCCGACCTTCTGGCCTTCGCTGGTATTGCGCACAATCTCCGCGTTGGCAATAGCGGGAATCTTCGTGGCCGTGGTCGCCAACCTCGACAAATCACTGGATCGCGAGAAGCGCCGCCACATCATCGGCGAGGGTTCGGTCTTCCTCGTTCCGCTCGCCATCATGATCCCGGCCTCCGCCTGGTTTTTCGCTGTGTCTCCCGCCCATGCCAGCGATCTCGCGCTCGGCGGCGCGGTCGCCATGACGATGTTTTTCGGATTCGGGATTCTCGCCTCCACGCTCGTTGGTCTGTATGCCTACTTTGGTCTGATCAAAAACAAACGACTCATCAACATGGAGACCGCGCTTCTCCTCACCGCCATCGCACTGGTCGCGACCGGATCGATGGAGTACGTGCGCGAGGGAATCCGCAAACCGTGGGTGGTCTACGGCTACATGTACGCCAACGGGCTGACACGCGACGAGATCACGCAATTCAACCAGGCCGGTTTTTTCGCCTCCGATCCGGTGGTCGCGCGCGAGGTGAACGTGCCCGCGCTGACTCCGGCCGAAAAGGGACGCCTGATCTACAAGGTCCAGTGCCAGCGCTGCCATGAGATCGACGGTTACAACGCCATGCGGCCGTTGGTCGCCAGCTGGACGGTGGACATGATTCGCGAGAACACACGGGTTCTGCATCGACTCAAACCGTTCATGCCGCCCTTCGGCGGCACCGATGAGGACCTGGAAAATCTGGTGGCGTACTTAAGCACCCTGCGTTCCGCGGAGTGGGATAATCTCCATCCCGAGCGCCCGTCCACGGTAGGAGGCGGTCAATGACACCCCCCGATGCGATGGCCCTTCCGGCCCCGCCGGAACTGCTGATCTTCCTGTTTGGACTCACCTTCGTCCTGCATCTGGCCTTTCTCGGATTGCTCGTGGCCGGGCTCTGGGCGCGTGCGGGTGCGGAGTGGGGCAAACACGGCGCATACCTGATCGAACCCTTGCACCGCGCCGGGGTCATGGGTTTCTCGACCACGATCACCGCGGGTGTGGCGCCGCTGTTATTCGTGCAGGTGCTCTACGGTAAGTATTTCTACTCGTCGTCGATTTCCATCGGGTACCCGTGGCTCTCCATCATCGCCTACCTGCTGATCGGATTCTACTCACTCTATCTCTGGCGCTGGCGCTGGGAGAAGTCCGGCGGACCATCGGGGTGGGGCAAGTTCTACGTCATCCTCAGCATAGCGGCGGTCTACGCGATCGCTTTCACCTATTCGTGGAATCACCTGCTTTCCCTCTCGATTCGCCCCTGGGCCGATGTGATTTCGCATTTCGATGCCACACACCGTCTCTTCGGCTACGGCGGCGGCGCGGCTGTTGCCTCCGGCGCCTGGGGACTTTGGGCGGGACACTCATGGCGCGGCGACCGCACACCGCCACGCGGCGCCTCGATCGCGCTTGTGCTCGGCGCGATCCTGCTGGCCATTTGGGGCATGACCTCCGATTTCGCCGCCGGTTCCTGGGGATATGGCGGCTGGGGCGGAATCCAACTTGGCGCGTTATTATCTCTCGTTGCCGGCTTGCTCGGATTCATGAAGAAGATCACCCTCGCGCGCTGGGCGTCCTTCCTCGCCGCGGCGGTCGCCCTGGTCGGGCTCACTCTCCAACGGGAGTCCTACCGCCTCATGATGCTCACCGGCGATTACAACGTGGCCGATGAGACGATCCGCTCCCAGTGGGGACCATTTGTGATGTTCGGGCTGGTCTTTGTTCTGGGGATTGCGACTTTGGTGTGGTTGTTAGTGCAGGTACGCCGCGCACAGACAAACCTCATACAGTGACCGGACACTTGTGAGACGATTCGCCAGTTGCCCCATCCGCTTGGGGCCTGTTGAAAACCCCTCGCGACCAACCGACACTCGCTCGCTGTGGCTCTTTCTGGATTGCACAAACTCGCGTAGGTGCGGCTCTTAGCCGCAAGCCGGACCCTACGCGTGCCCCATAAAGGTTTTTCAACACGCCCGCTTGCGGTGGGGCGGGATTCGACTTGGTGGCCAGTGACTTCGGGCCATCGAGGATCAGCCGGGGGCTCATTTGAATCGCTATTCGCTCTTGCCCGACAAGGCCCGCACCGCAAACAACAACTCCTCAATCCGGTACGCATGAAAGAGGTCGTGCATCGCCAGGTGTCGCGCCATGATGCGGATGGAGTAATGGCTGTACTCGGGATGGATGACGGGCCTCTCCCAACTGTGCGGATCGACTTCGCGCAATTGGCTGATGAAGGCGGCGCGGTCCCACTGGTAGGTGTTGAGCGCCTCGTCCCAGTCCGCCTCACGCAACAGGTGCATGTCGTCGGCTTCGGGATCGTAGGGGACAATCTGACGGTCGGGGTGCTCGATCATCTGCTTGAGCCGCGCAGAGAAAAGCGGCCCGACACGCGCCAGGTGCGCGATGTGCTCCAGGGCCGACCACTTGCCCAGCTTCACATGCTCCATTCGTTTGTCCGGCGGAAATTCCTGCGCCAGGTCCACAACGAACGTCGGGTTGAGTTCGAGCGAATTGATGATGGTGCTGAAGGATCGCATGGTCATTGTCCCTCACCCGTTTCCGGGGAGTCTCTAATCTCTATCGGCAGACGCCGCGCCTGCTTCAGATGCGCCCTTTCCGCCATGGCGGTAGCGGATCACCCGGGCCTTTTCCAAAGTCACCATCCCATCGGTGATCATCCGGTCCAGCTCGGCGGCGAACTTCTCGATTTTGCCCAGCGAGTCCACCACCTCAACCACAATGGGAAGATCCTCGGAGAGCCGCAGCACCTTGGCGGTGTGGATCCGGCTTTGGGCCCCGAAGCCCATGATCCCGCGCAGGACGGTCGCCCCGGCCAGGCCATCACGGCGCGCCTTCATCACGATCGCCTCGTAGAGGGGATGCCCCTCCCAGCGGTCGCTCTCGCCGATGAAAACACGCAACAGGTAGCCGTCTTCGGGCAGGCTGACCATGCATCACCCCAGCATTCTGGCCACCATGTGGCCGAGCCAAACTCCGCACACGCCCAACACCACATTCCCGCCGGCATTCGCCAGCGCCCAGTGAAGATTGCCCTCCCGCAGAAGCGAGAAGGTCTCCAGCCCAAAAGTCGAAAAGGTCGTAAAGCCGCCCAGCACCCCGATGAAGAGAAAGAGCCGTGTCTCGGGACGAAACGCGCCGTAGTCCTCGCTTAGGGTCGCGAGATACCCCAAGGCAAGGCACCCGGCCAGATTGACGATCATGGTCCCCCAAGGGAACGCCCCGGAATACCAGCGGTGAACCAGGCCACCCACCCCATAACGGGCAATCGCCCCGATAAAACCACCCACTCCGATGAGGGCAACCTTCCACATCACTAACCCACGTACACACCGCATCTCATCCCGCACAAGA
>JBFMFQ010000106.1:0-11758 GCA_040752075.1 Candidatus Zixiibacteriota bacterium
CCTCTGGGCCACGCAGGATCAGGCCGGTGCGGTCGGCCTCGCGGCCGTGCAGATCGGAGTCGATTGGAACGTCTTCTCGGTGGATGGCACGCAGGTCCAAAGGCGGGGACGGCGCGAGGTGCTCGTGAATCCCGCGCTCGCCGAATCGGGCGGTGAAGTGGTCGACGAGGAAGGATGCCTGTCGTTTCCCGGCATCTTTGTCAAAATACGGCGCCCCGAGTGGGTGATCATTCGCGCGCAGACACTGGATGGCAAAGAAATCGAACGCGAGGCCAAAGGCTACCTGGCCCGCGCGTACTTGCATGAAATCGACCATCTGCGCGGACGCCTCTTTACCGACCTCATGGACCCCGACACACGCGCCGGCGTCATCGGCAAGATGCAGAAACGCCGCGCGAAAATGACACGCACCGCCACAGGGTTGTGCTTCCCGTTTTCCGGCAACGGCGACACGTGAAGATCGTCTTTTTCGGGACCGGCGCATTCGGACTGCCGACACTTCAGAGGATTTGCGGCAGCGGCGATTTCAGCGTATCGGCGATCGTGACCGGGCCGGACCAACCGCAAGGACGCGGGCGGAAGCTGTCGCCGTCGGCGATTGCCGCCTGGGCGGAGTCCGAATCGATCGGACCGATTCTGAAACCGGTGAGTGTTCGCGATCCCGACTTACCGGACCGTCTTCGGTCCCTAAACGCGGACCTTTTCCTGGTCGTGGCATACCGGATTCTCCCCGAGGCGATCTACACCATTCCGCCTGTGGCGATCAACCTGCACGCGTCGCTTCTGCCCAGGTACCGGGGCGCGGCGCCGATCCAGCGGGCAATCATGGCGGGGGAGACCCGCACCGGCGTGACCACCTTCGTCTTGCAAAAGACCGTGGACACTGGTGGAATCCTGCTGCAGCGGGAGCTGGCGATCGCGCCGGAGGAGAATGCCGGGGAACTGTCGCGCCGACTCGCGCTGATCGGCGCAGAAGTTGTCGTCGAGACCCTGCGCGGTGTCCGGGATGGCACGCTGAAGCCGCAGGCGCAGGATGCATCCCTCGCCTCGCCGGCGCCGAAGATCCTCCCCGCCGACCGTGTGATTGATTTCGCCGTTCCGGCCGATGCGATCGTCGACCGGGTGCGCGGCTTGGCGCCGAAGCCCGCCGCGGTGACGATGTTTCGGGAGAAGTTGATCAAGATCCTGGCGCTGAGAAATACAAACCAGGCCAGCGACGCGTCCCCCGGGACCATCGTCGCGGCCGATGCCCGAGCCGGCCTCAAGATATCGGCCGGCGGAAACATCCTCGACGTCGTTCGGGTTCAGCCCGAAGGACGAAGCGAACAAACAGGCCCGGAATTCGTCCGAGGCCAGAGAATCAAACCCGGCGAGCGCTTCGAACGCGCCGCCCTATAGGTCCAATAAGTCCTGTTCGACCGGACGCAGACCAACCAACGAATTGAGTTCTCATGACAATGACCGACACCGAAACACCCGAATCAGGCAAGAAGCAACGCGGCCCGCGCGGGCAGCGCGGCCAACGTCCGCATCGGCGGCGCTGGGAAGCCCCGCCCGAACCGCTCCCGCCGGCCAAAAAAGAAATCATCATCAACGTCGGCGAAGAGGAAACACGCATCGCCATTCTCGAAAACGACAAGCTGGTCGAACTTTGGTACGAACGCCCCGAAGAAATCAAGATGGCGGGGAACATCTACAAGGGGATTGTCTCCTCCGTCCTCCCCGGCATGCAAGCCGCCTTCGTCGAGATCGGCGAGGCACGCACCGCCTTTCTCCATGTCTCGGACATCGGCCGCATCGAAGATGACGAGGACGAGGAAGATGAGGAAGAGGGCGAACCGAAACGCGAACTGGTCCGCCGCGAATACCGCGCGAACATCCAGGATGTCGTGAAAAAAGACCAGATCATGATGGTCCAAGTCATCAAAGAGCCCCTGGGCACCAAGGGCGGACGCCTCACCACGCAGGTCTCGATTCCCGGACGCATGGTGGTGCTCGTCCCCGACGATGACCACATTCGTGTCTCGAAACGCGTGACCAACTGGGCCGAAAAGCGGCGCCTGCGCGACATCCTGACCCCGCTGCGCCCGGAGGGCTGCGGCCTGATCGCGCGCACTGAAGCCGAAGGCGCCGACGAAAAGGACTTCAAGAAAGACATCAAGGACCTGGTCAAGAAGTGGAAGCAGATCCAGAAGGACTATGAAAAGAAGCAGGCGCCCGTCTGCCTCTACCAGGAACTGGACATCACCGGCGCCATGCTGCGCGACATCTTCACCGAGGATGTCGAACGGCTCGTCATCGACGACAAGTCGCTCTACAAAGAAGCGGTGTCCTTCGCCAAGCGCGTCGCGCCCGAATTGAAGGACCGTGTCGAACTTTGCAAAAGCGATGTCCCGATTTTCGATCTCTATGGCATCGAGGCCGAAATCGAGAAAATGCTGGAGCGCAAAGTCTGGTTCAAACGCGGTTCGTTTCTGGTGATCGACCAGACCGAGGCGATGGTCACGATCGATGTCAACACCGGACGCTATGTCGGCAAGACCTCGCAGGAGGACACCATCCTGCGCGCCAACCTTCAGGCCGCAACCGAAGTCGCGCGCCAGGTGCGCCTGCGCGACATCGGCGGGTTGATCGTGATCGACTTCATCGACATGATGCACCACTCCAACCGTCGCAAGGTCTACGAGGAATTCAAACGCGCCTTCGCGCGCGACCGCGCCAAGAACTCCATTGCGCCGATCTCCGAATACGGCCTGATCGAAATGACCCGCCAGCGGGTGCGCCCGTCGATCTTGCTCAAACTCTCCGACCCCTGCCCGACCTGCGCCGGCACCGGTCGTGTCCTCTCCCCGGAGACCGTCGCCGCCAAAATCGAGCGCTGGTTTAACCGCGCCAAGGTCGCCTCGGATGTGCGCAAGTTCCGGCTCGTCCTGAATCCCAAGCAGGCGGAGTTGATGCAGGAGGACAAAGATGCCCGTCTGCGCCGCATCCGCAAACAAACACGCTTCGACATCACCATCGAAACCGACGAACTTCTCGGCCCGGACAAGTACCACATCTACTCCGCCGAGGACGGAGTCGAGTTGACGGAGATGTTTGATCCGAGGAATGTGAAGTAGCCACTATTGCATGCGTAGGGGCACGGCTTGCCGTGCCCCATCCGTGTTCGTATCGATCACCCGTAGGGCGGGTGCCCTCCCAATCCTCAGCACCCTCCCCAACGCGATAGCCCTTCCCAAACCCGACACTCCCCAACGCCAAGGCACCCGCCGTTCGCGCGGGCCCATTCGACCAGTGAGTCCCTCGGGGCAGGTTCACTGCGTGTGGCACCGTTTGATTTGGAGACACCCGTAGGGCGGGTGCCGTCCGGATATACGGCGCCCAGGCCGACGCGAAAACCCTCGCCAGACCCACCACCTCCCCGACGCCAAGGCACCCGCCGTTCTCGCGGGCCCATTCGACCAGTGAGTCCCTCGGGGCAGGTTCACTGCGCGTGGCACCGTTTGATTTGGGGACACACGTAGGGCGGGTGCCCTCCGGATATACGGCGCCCAGGCCGACGCGAAAACCCTCGTCAAACGCACCACCTCCCCAACGCCAAGGCACCCGCCGTTCTCGCGAGACGGCCCGGCGGGTGCGTCCCTCTGGGCTCGTCCGAAGCGCGTGGCACCGTTTCAATTGGGGTCACTCCCATGCGCGTGGCATAGCGCACCCGCCCTACATCTTCGCACCTCATCCCGTATTATCCTCCACACGCGCACCGGATGCGCGAAAAGGAGCCCCCATGTCCATTCGTCCTGTCAAACGCATCGCCCGTGCCCAACCGACCATCGAAGGCGCCGGCGTTCATCTGAATCGTGCCTTCGGATTCGGCGACCCGTCCGAGTTCGATCCGTTCCTGCTTCTGGATGATTTCCGCAACGAACGTCCTGCGGATTACCTCGCCGGATTCCCCTGGCACCCACACCGCGGGATCGAAACCATCACCTATGTGCTGGCCGGATCGGTCGAACATGGCGACAGCATGGGCAATCGCGGGGTGATTGGAGCGGGGGATATCCAGTGGATGACCGCCGGACGCGGCATCCTGCACCAGGAGATGCCCAAGGGCAACGATTCCGGGCGCATGCATGGATTCCAGCTTTGGGCCAATCTCCCGGCGGCGCTGAAAATGACCGACCCGCGCTATCAGGAGATCAAGTCCAATGATATTCCCGAAGTCACCGAGGACGACGGCACGATCGCACGCATTGTCTGCGGTCAGTTCTGGGGCAAACGCGGCCCGGTCGAGGGAATCGCCGCCGACCCGGTTTACATCGACGTGACCGTGCCGCCCGGCAAGCGCCGCACGCTCCCGGTCGAAACCGCCAGCCATGCCTTCGCCTACGTCTTCGACGGCTCCGGCAAGTTCTGCAATGCCTCGGCCCCGCTTGCCGTCCCGACCGAAAGCGTCGGCCGCTACGACACCACGCCGCCGACCGAAGCCGACAACCGATCGCTGATCCTCTTCGACCGTGGCGATGAAGTCACTGTCGAAGCGGGGGAGAGGGGAATTCGCTTCCTCCTGGTTTCCGGCCGCCCATTGCGCGAGCCGGTGGCCTGGTACGGCCCGATTGTGATGAACACCCAGGAGCAACTCCAGCGGGCCTTCAAGGAATTGCAGGACGGGACGTTTCTCAAGCAGAGGTAGCGCGGCGCATGTTCTCTACTCCTCGCGCGGAGAAGGGAAGCCTTTCTCCCTCTCCTGAACCGCGTTTTTTGCGGTTCAGGAGAGGGTCGGGGTGAGGAGCCTTTGCTTTTGGTTTCGGCGAAGAGCAGGAGATCCTCCATGCCCACCACGAACCCGCTCTTTGCCCCCGCTCGCCATTGCACTATCCTACCACCGTGACCGCAACAACCGCCCCCGACATCGCCGCCGCGCAATTCGCCACGAAACTCGCGCGCCTGCTTCACCGCTACGGCGCGCCCGCGCATCGGCTGGAGGAAGCGATGGAACTGGTCGCCCACCGGCTCGGCGTCGAGGGGCAGTTTTTCGCGACACCGACCGCGGTGTTCGCCTCGCTCGGCAAGGGAGAAGACCAGCGCACCTACCTGTTGCGCACCGAACCCGCCGATGTCGATCTGGGCAAACTGGCGATGCTCGACGGGGTGATCGGCGAAATCGCCGCCGGACGGGTGTCCGTATCCGAAGCCGACTCCCGTGTGGATGCGATCCTCGACACGCGCGCCCCCTATGGCGCGGCGCTCACGACCCTCTGTTTCGCACTCGCCTCCGGGACCGCCGCGCGCTTTTTCGGCGGGGGCTGGCGCGAAATCGCCACGGCGACCGTCATCGGGCTGGTGATCGGTCTCCTCGCGCTTTTGGCGGTGCGCCTGCGCGTGATCGCGCGTGTCTTCGAGCCATTGGCCGCCACGCTGGCCTCAATCATGGCCATCGGTATGGTCGCGTATCTGCCGCCGTCATCGGCGTACATCGCGACCCTCGGCGGGCTGATTGTGCTCGTCCCCGGCCTGACCTTGACCATCGCCATGAATGAACTGGCGACGCGACATCTGGCATCGGGGACCGCACGCTTGTCCGGCGCGTTCGTGTTATTCTTGTCCATCGGGTTCGGCGTGGCGCTGGGAACTCGAATCGGATCTGCTCTGTTCGCGAAACCGGAATTCGTCGATCCTGTCGCGCTTCCCGTGTGGACCCAGTGGGTCGCGCTGGCAATCGCCCCGTTGACATTCGCCGTCCTCTTCAAGGCGCGCCCGTCGGACATCTGGGCGATCCTCGTTGCCGGCATCGTGGCCTTCGGTGGGGCGCGTCTCGGGACCACCGTCATGGGTCCCGAACTCGGCGTCTTCCTGGGTGCGCTCCTGGTCGGAATAGTCGGTAACCTGTACGCCCGTGTCATGAACCGCTCGGCGGCGGTTCCGCTGGTGCCCGGGATCATGCTGTTGGTTCCGGGTGGCATCGGCTTTAAGAGTCTTTCATCGCTGTTGGCCGGCGATGTCGTCTCGAGTGTCGAGACAATCTTCCTTATGACCCTGATTGCCATCGCGCTGGTCACCGGCCTTTTGGTCGCCAATGTCGTGCTACCCCCCGGCCGCGCCCTGTAGGGTGCGTGCTTGCACCCACCACCCCTCACAACCGGCCCGATGTAGGGTGGGCTCAGCCCACCTCTTTTCATCTTCGACCTGCGTACGAGATGGGCCGAGCCCACCCTACAAATGCGCATGTCATCCCGGCGAATGCCGGGACCCAGCGTCTTGGACTCGGCGCGCCAAGTGCAAAGTCACTGGGTCCTGACTTTCGTCAGGATGACATACGGAGTGTCCAAGCGAACGCAAGGCCCGGTAGGGTGGATGCTTGCACCCACCACCCCCCGAAATAGGTCCGGGCTTTGATTCGCCCGTCCTTTGGCCGATCATAGAGGTATGAACCCGCTCGACGACCATCGCCGCCATCTCGACTCCATCGATGACCGTCTGCTGGACCTTCTGGCCGAGCGCTCGGCGATTGCGCGCGAGGTCGCGGTCTCCAAGGACGAACGCGGCGCCCGTCTCCGGGACCGCACACGCGAGGCGCAACTCCTCGCCCGTGTTGCCAGGAAGGCACAGGAACTTGGCATCCCCGCCGAGCAGGCGGTGCGCATCTTCCAGGAGATTCTCAATCTCTCCTTCCACGAGCAGGTGTCCGCGGTCGCGGCGCCGGCATCCGGAGAGGGGCATGCCCGTGTCGGCTACCAGGGTGTTCCCGGAGCCTGGTCCGAAATGGCGGCGGAGAAGATCATGTCGGCGCGCCACCGCGCCATCACGGCCGTGGGGTTTCACACATTTGAATCCGTCGCCGAGGCGGTGGTCGATGGACGCGTGGACTATGGCATTCTGCCGGTGGAAAACACCCTCGCCGGTTCCATCAACGACACCTACGATCTATTGAAGCGTCATGCCCTCTCGATCGTGGGGGAGGAGGTCCTGCGCGTCGATCACTGCCTCGCGGGCATGCCGGGCGCAGCGCTCCACCACATCCGCCGGGTGTATTCGCATCCGCAGGCGCTGGTCCAGTGCTCGGCCTTTCTCGGCGGACTGCCCGGCGTCGAGGCGCATGTCTACTTCGATACCGCGGCGGCCATGCAAAAGATCGCCGCCGACCAGGACCCCTCAGCCGCGGCCATCGGCGGCGCGCATGCGGCATTCCGCTACGAACTCGCCGTCCTGCGCGAAGGCATCGCCGACCATCCCGAGAATTACACCCGGTTTCTCCTGGTCTCCCAGAAACCGGAGTCGGTCCCTCGTGCCGCGGCATGCAAGACCTCGATCATCATGACCGTGCGCCATGAAGAGGGCGCGTTGCTCTCCGCCCTCAACATCATCCATCGCCATCACATCAACCTGACGAAACTGGAATCCCGTCCCCGTCCCGGCCATCCCTTCGAGTACTTTTTCTATGTCGATTTCGAGGGGAACATCGAGGATGCGGAAGTCGCATCCATGCTCGATGAATTGCGCGCCGCCACCGGCGAGATTCGTGTCCTCGGCAGCTATGTCTCCCGCACCGTCTCCGAGGGCCGCCCGGTGACCCCGGGCGAGATCCGCGATTCCGGGAGCACCGCCCGCGAATAGCCGCACCATTCACCTCGTCTTCCCAATCCCCCCTGTGTGCCCCTGACCTTGGTCAGGGCGAACCTCGCTTTCACGAGCCCATATTGGGCGAACTCCCCTACGCGCCCGCCCACGAATCCTGTATACTCCCCTCATGTTTGTCATGGGGACCGCTGGCCATGTCGACCACGGGAAATCATCCCTGGTGATTGCCCTGACCGGCATCGACCCCGACCGGTTGCCCGAAGAGAAGGAACGCGGCCTCACCATCGACCTCGGCTTCGCCTGGCTCGAAACCGAATCCGGCCAGCGGGTCGGAATCGTTGATGTTCCCGGCCATGAGCGATTCGTGAAGAACATGATTGCCGGAGTCGGCGCCATCGACTTTGTGTTGTTCGTGGTGGCGGCGGACGATGGCTGGATGCCGCAATCCGCAGAACACCTCGCTATATTGAACTTCCTCGGAGTCAAGCACGGGATCATCGTCATTACCAAGACCACGCTTGCGACCGGCGACTGGCTGGATTTGGTGTGCGAGGATGTGCGCTCGCAGGTTCGCGGTTCGTTTCTCGCCGATGCTCCGCTAATGAGAGTCGACTCGATCTCGCGCGAGGGGATAGATGATCTGAAGTCAGCCATCGGCCGCATGGTCGAATCCCTCCCGCCGCGTGCCGACATCGGGTGCCCGCGTTTGTACATCGACCGCGCGTTCGCCATCGCCGGACGAGGCTCGGTGGTGACCGGAACCTTGATCGACGGCACACTGTCCGCCGGTCAGGCCGCGGTGATTGTGCCCGATGCCATCAAGTGCCGTGTCCGCGAACTGCAAAATCATGGCCGCAAAGTCGACCGAATCGCGCCGGGGCAGCGGGTTGCCGCCAATCTCGCCGGAGTCGAAGTGGGGCAGTTGCGACGCGGCCAATGCCTGGTCTCACCTGAAAACGATACGACCGCCGACCGTCTCTGGGCCGACATTCACATTCTCGCCGATGCGACGCATCCACTGAAAGCCGAGCGCCGCGTGCGCGTCATGGTCGGCACCGCCGAGCCGGAGGGCACGGCCTTCCCGCTCGATTCCGCCGGCATACCGCCGGGCGGAAGCGGTCTTTGCGAGTTGCTTCTCGATGAACCGATCAAGGCCTGTCTTCTGGACCGGTTCGTTCTGCGCTGGCCATCGCCGTCGGTGACCATCGGCGGCGGCGCGATTCTCGATTTGGGCGGGACTCGCGACTGGCGTCGCGATGAATCCCTGCGACCTCGTCTCGAGGCACGGCGCAATGGATCGCTGGCCGATTTCCGGCGCACAGAACTCCGGCGTGATGGTTTCTCGCCACGCACCGGATTCCTCCGAGATGGGCCATTCAGCGATCAATCAATTGCTGCGGATCTCCAGTCCGCGGAGTCGGCAGGGGAGATCCGAAGAAGCGGCGACTGGCTTTTCGATGCCGCATGGCTGAGAGGCACCAGCGAGCGCCTGCTCGGAATCCTGACTGACCTGCACCGTGCCGAGCCATACCAACGCGGGCTCAATCTCGCCGAATGGCAGAGCCGTCTCGGCCTGACCGTGGTCCCGATGGGCGAGATCGCCAAACTGCTGGAAACAGAAGGCGCCATCAAACGCACCGGCGACGCCTATCATCTGCCCGGTCACACGCCCTCGCTCCCATCCGGCTGGAGTCAGGAGGAGGCTCGCCTCTGGCAGTCGCTCGAAGCCGGGGAGTGGCAGCCCCCGCCAAGGTCCGACCTGGAGACCGCCGCCGAACACGGGCGAGAGATAGTTGCTTACTGGCAATCGACCACAAAAATCGTCGTGCTCGGCGATGGGGTCATCTTCAGCGCGGCGCGGTTCCAGCAAGTCCGCGAGCGAGTCTTGTCCTACCTGAAGGAAAACGGCACCATGACCGCCGCCCAGTTGCGCGACTTGTTCGGCACCACACGGCGCTATGCGGTGCCGATCATCGAGCAATTGGACCGCGAGGGGATCACGCAACGCAACGGGGATGTGCGCGTGCTGGCCGATTCCGCACCCGGCCGATAACAGGAGATGCCAATGCCAAAGCAGAAGACGGCGTTTCGTTTCATCAACGGCTCCATCGTTACCATGGACCCCGACAACCCCGTCGCGGGCGAAGTCATCACTCAGGGGCACTCGATCGCCTGGGTCGGACGGCGCGGTGACGCCCCGACCGAATACCGCAAGGCGCGGACCATCGACCTTAAGGGACGCTTGCTCCTCCCGGCGTTTACGGACGCTCACGTGCATGTTCTGTACTGGGCCGAGACCATGCGTGAAGTCAATCTGCGCGGGGCGATGACCCTGACCGAGGCGCTTGCGCGGATTCGCAAACATGCCGCGGCGCATCCGGGGAAGGGCTGGCTCACCGGCGGCGAACTCGACATCAATCCCTGGGGTGGAAAATGGCCGTCCGCGCGCGACCTCGACCGTGCGGTTGCCGACCGGCCGGCGGCGATCATGACCCACGACGCCCACACGCTTTGGGCCAACAGCACGGCGATGAAAAAGTGCGGGATCAACAGCACGACACCCGATCCGCCCGGCGGGCGCATCATCCGCGACGACAGCGGAGAACCGACCGGCATCTTCTTCGAGAGTCCTGCGTACCGGATGCTCATCGATCACGTTCCGGCCCCGACCCTGCGGCAGGCGCAGTCAATGGTGCTCGATGCGCAAGCCCACGCGCACGCCAAGGGAGTGGCCGCGCTGGCCGACATGGGCATGCACGACAACCTGACCATCGATGCCTTTCTCGCCCTGCAGGAAAAGGGCAAACTCGCCTTGCGGCTTTGGAAATCGATCGCCAAAGACGACCTCGACAAGGCCATCAAGTCCGGATTGCGCTCCGGGATGGGCAACCGGTGGATCAAAATCGGCAGCGTAAAAATCTTTTTGGATGGCGCGCTCGGCTCTCAGACCGCCTGGATGAAGAAGCCATATTCATCGAACAAGAAGAGCACCGGAGTCCGGCGCCTCACGCACAAGGAATTCGATGACCTGCTCAAACGCGCGTCCGCCGGCCACGTTTCGGCCTGTGTCCACGCCATCGGCGACGCCGCCGTGCGTGAGGCTCTCCGGGGACTGGGTAAATACCGGAGCAAGTTCCCGAAATCCCAGCCGCCACGCATCGAGCACGCGCAACTGGTCGACCCGGCAGACATTCCGTTGTTCGTCCGCCACGGGATCATCGCCTCCATGCAGCCATCCCACCTTCTCACCGACCGCGACTACGCCGACAAGCACTGGGGCCGGCGCGCACGCTGGGCGTTCGCATGCCGTTCGCTCTGGAATGCCGGTGTGCCACTGGCCTTCGGTTCCGATGTCCCGATCGAGCCACTCGACCCGATTGCGGGCATCGGCGCCGCCGTTTACCGCGCCCGTCCCGAGGATCGGCGCGGCACCTGGCATCCAGCCGAAGCGCTGAATGTCTGGCAGGCGGTTTGGGCATTCACCGCCGGCGCGGCGATGGCGGCGGGAGATCAGGGACTGCGCGGTCAGATCAAACAGGGGCAACTTGCGGACCTGGTGATTCTCGACCGCAATATCTTCACGATCCCGGCAAAAGAGATATTCCGGACACAGGTGACACACCTGTTCGTAGACGGGCACCCGACATACCGCGCGGCACGTGACACGCCGTGAGGCAACGGTGATTGTCGGGAGCCCCGCGCGGGGGATGTCGTGTCGCATGGCAAGTCCCCCGTCGCGCGGTGCTCCCGACCTACCAGGGTCACCGATACACGGTAGGGTGGGTGCTTGCACCCACCACGTCGTGCCCCCATGCCTCCCCACCGTGTGCCCCGGGCCTTGGCCCGGGCGAGCGAAGCGAGCACACCACCGCGCTCCACGCGACATTCCGTGAGGCAACGGTGATTGTCGGGTGGGTGCTTGCACCCACCATTAATGACAGTGCCTCGGCACCCATGGTGCCCCCAACCAAGCCCCGAAGGGGCGGCAGATTCTAGCCCACGGCGTCAGGGCCTGTTGAAAAACCCACGGTCGTGCAGGGGCGCGGCTCGCCGCACCCTAACCGGACTACGACACTCCGCCGCGTCAACAGCACATCCCCCATCCCGTCACGCGGCCGTCGGGGTTCGGGTTGACGCACTCCCGCGATCCTGCGTTGGGCGGATGCCCTCGGCAAGGCACACG
>JBFMFQ010000107.1:0-11750 GCA_040752075.1 Candidatus Zixiibacteriota bacterium
CCGCACTTTGGCGATTTCTACCCTGTCTTCGAGGCGGCCGTGCCCCGGCCGCAGACACCGATCTATCCGGAAGTGTCGCACATCCTCCAGCGTTACTTGCACTCGGCGCTTTCGGATCCCGCCTCGAACATCGAGGCACTGGCCGCCGGGGCCGCGCGCGAGATCCAGTCCGCCATGGCACGTGTCCCATGACCGGCGAACGGCGGACCGCGTACTCCTTTCTGACGCCATCGCTCCTCATCCTGGGAGTCTTCGCGCTGGCGCCGATTGTCAGCGCGTTCGTAACGAGTCTCCATCGCGATACGCCCTTCGCCGGGCGGGTGTTCATTGGTCTTGAAAACTACCGGGTCCTCCTGTCGGATTCCGTCGCGCGGGGCACCATCGGCTTCACACTGGTCTTCGTCGCGGTCTCAACGATGCTGGAACTCCTGGTTGGCCTCGGGCTGGCGCTCGTCATTCACCAGCGGTTTTGCGGGCGCGGGCTGGTCCGTGCGGCCGTCTTGATTCCGTGGGCGATTCCAACCGTGGTTGCCGCGGTCATGTGGAAGTACATGCTGAACGACCAGTACGGGGTTGTCAACATGCTCATCCATGGCAACGATCTGACGTCGTACACGGCGTGGCTGGCGGACGCCACCTGGGCGCGATTGGCGATCATCGGCGCCGATGTCTGGAAGACTTCGTCATTCGCGGCACTCCTCATCCTCGCTGGACTGCAGAGCATTCCCGGGGACTTGTATGACGCCGCGCGCATCGACGGCGCCGGCGCATGGAAGCAATTCTGGCGTGTCACCCTGCCGCTATTGCGTCCGGCCATCCTGCTGGCCGCGCTGTTTCGCGTCATGGACGCATTTCGGGTCTTCGATCTGGTCTATGTGATGACACAAGGCGCGCCCGGCGGGGCGACCAATGTGCTTCAGTTTTACGGTTACCAGAAGATGTTTCCCGAGCAGCAATTTGGGTATGGCTCGGCGATCTCGATTCTTGTTTTCCTCCTGATCGCCGTCACCGCGTATTTCGCCATTCGGACCATCAGCGCCCGGGTGTTTGAATCATGAAGCGTGTTGCCCAGGTCCTTGTTATTGCGCTGGTTGTGCTGTTCAGCGTGGGGCCGTTTGCCTGGATCCTGCTGGCCTCATTCAAGACCCCGGCGTCGATCGTAGAACGCCCGCCGACCTTTCTTCCGGAGGGCTCACTGACCTTTTATCAAACGGCGCTCGACGAGCACGACCTTCTGCACTACGCCGGCAACAGCGCACTGGTGGCCGGCTCGACCACGGTGATCGCGATCTTGTTCGGCACGCTAGCGGCCTACCCGCTCGCGCGAACACGAATCCGGGGACGACGGGTTCTCTTGGCTGTCATCCTCGCGGCATCGATGTTCCCTCAAATCGCCATTGTGGGAGGGGTCTACCGGCTGCTTCTGGCGATGGGACTGCTGAACACGTACCCCGGTTTGATTCTTCCGTACACCGCGCTGACGCTGCCTTTGGCCATCTGGATTCTGGCGAGTTTCTTCAAGGAGTTGCCGGTGGAACTGGAGGAGTCGGCGCGTGTCGATGGATGCGGGATGTGGACGACGGTCTGGCGGATTTTCGTGCCGGTCGCCGCGCCGGGAATATTCACCGCGGCGATCCTCGTGTTCATCTACTCATGGAACGAGTTTTTCTTTGCGCTTTTGATCATGACCGACCCGGCGGTCCAGACGCTGCCGGTGGGGATTGCGAAGTTCCCCGGCGAGTACACGGTGCCCTGGGGCGAATTGTCCGCCGCGGCGGTAATCGCGACGCTCCCGATCGTGATCCTCGTATTGTTTCTGCAACGCCGCATCATCAGCGGGTTGACCGCGGGGGCGGTCAAGGGATGAGCACACTCGATCTCAACGGCCTGACCAAGGATTTCGGCGTCACCCGTGCCCTGGATGACATCCATTTGCGTGTTGGCGACGGAGATTTCTGCGTGCTGCTCGGCCCGTCCGGGTGCGGCAAGTCGACCGCGCTGCGCTGCATCGCCGGGCTGGAGCAGCCGACGGCCGGCGAAATCCGCATGGATGGGGTCTGTGTCAACGACCAAACCCCGAAGGAACGCGGCGTGGCGATGGTGTTTCAGTCGTACGCGCTTTATCCCCACATGACGGTGCGGGAGAATCTCGCGTTTCCGTTGAAGATGGCAGGGCGCCCCAAAGACGAGATCGGTGCGCGCGTGGGCGAGGTGTCCTCGCTTTTGCGGATCGATGAGCTGCTCGGCCGCCGCCCGCGCGAACTGTCCGGGGGACAGAGGCAAAGAGTGGCGATCGGGCGCGCGATCGTGCGCAACCCCCGCCTGTTTCTGTTCGATGAGCCGCTGTCCAATCTCGATGCCCGGCTGCGAAACGAGATGCGCCTGGAGATCGCCGCGCTGCACCGGCGGTTGCAGAACACCGTGATCTATGTCACGCACGATCAAATCGAGGCCTTGACGCTCGGCAAGACCATCGTGGTCATGAACCAGGGGCGAATCGAGCAGATCGGCGCGCCGGAGGAGATTTACAACCGGCCCGCCTCCCGGTTTGTGGCGGGGTTTGTCGGGATGCCCCCGATGAACTTCGCGCCGGGCTCCATTCGCTCGGGAGTCTTCGAGGCATACGGGCTTCGAACAGTGATTCCGCTGGACGACCTCCCCGGGGTGGAAATCGGCATTCGTCCCGAGGACTTGCGAATTCGGGATGAACCGGGCCCGTGGGAAGTTGCATTGATCGAGGATCTTGGCTCGGACCGTTACGCGCACATAGAACTCAAAGACGGCGGACTTCGCTGGGCGGTGCGGCTGCCGCGTGATTGGACGCCCGGCATCGGTGTCCGCGTCGCCATCAATCCAGACGACCGGAAGGTCCACGTCTTCAGGAATGGCCGACGAGTGGATTTCCGCCACGACCAGGACACCGGAGTGCCCGGTTCAGCCGGCGTTTAAGCCCCTTTCCGGTCAACCCGTCTCTCCGGACCTCACGACTGCATGGTTTGCCGGGCCTTCGCAGCGCGGCTGACATACTCGTGCGCCGGGGGCGGGAGCATGCCCAATTGATCCGCGATGGCGTCCAGGTAACATTGGACGTGCGGCGTGGCCCTCCACATTCCCTCCTGCCCGTACCGATAGCCGTAGCGCGAGCAGCTCCCGAGCAGTTCACCCACTGTCATATCTGGATCATACCCGATGGCGTCCAGGCGCTCGGGAGTGAATCCTTCGGTCAGCGCCAGTTCATCGATGGCATCGTGGATGTTGGCGCCGTGCTGGGCCGCCTCCTTGATCCGGAAGGCGATCTCCCGCGGGATTCCGATATGACGGCAGTACTCGCGATGGATGAGCTTGCCCATGCGGTCCCCGCCACGCCTGATCTTGAGTTCGGGAGACATTCTGAATGCCACCGCAATCACCTCGGGATCAAGAAACGGGACACGCAGTTCCACGCTGTGTGCCATGGATATCTTGTCCTCCCGTTCGAGGCATTCACGGTAGAGAAGCAGGGTGTCCTCAAAGGAGTGTCGGACGAATACCTCGTAGCCCTCGCGCTCGACCATCGCGGCATACCAGGAGTATCCGCCGAACAGCTCGTCCGCGCCCTGGCCGGTCAGAATGACCCGTTCACCATTAATCTGCGCCATTCGCACGGATGCGAAGATCGGTATCGCGACTTCCACCTGCAACAGACTGTGATCTTCGATCACGTGCATGACCTCGGGAATCAATTCCGCGATCTCGCCCGTTGTGAGAGTACGGACCATCAAATCCCAGCCGAATTCAGCGGCGCAGGCCTGGGCCTTTTTGATGTCGGACGCGTCCTCGCGCCCGGCGGCGTAGCAGGTGAACGGCATGCCGAGCTGATGGACAAGGTAGGCGATGAGGACGCTGTCGATGCCGCCTGAGAAGATGATGCCAACGTGATCGTGTTGATCGACGCGTTTGCGGACCGCCTCGCGAATGGCCCTGTCATAGGACGCGATTGCCGTGTCCCGGTCATGGATGACGGGAGTCAGCGCGATGTCGTCGGGCTTCCAGAACTGGCGGATTTCGTGGCTGCCGTCCTGAAGAATCATCATCTCACCCGGGGCGAGGCGCCGGATGGCCGCGCCATTGCCCTCGAGCGCGAAGAGCGGCTTTTTTTCCGATGCGAAGCCGACACGGTCGGGGCCGGCGCAGTAGTAAAGGGGGCGCACCCCCATCCTGTCGCGCGCCACAATCGTCTGGTTGGTGTCGCTGATCACGAGCGCGTAAACACCGTCGAGCCGCGGCAGTACGCGCTCCACCGCCTCGGCGAGATTGCCCCCGTAGACATTCTCGATCATCCGCAGGACAACCTCGCTGTCACTGCCGGAGTCATCCGGGCGGGAGGAATCGAGGGACCGGATCAGTTCGCGGTGGTTGTAGATTTCGCCGTTGTGAAGAAGACTGATGCGGCCGTCACGCGTCTGGAATGGTTGAACACCGGTCGGCCCTCCGGTGATCCGGAGGCGGACGTGCCCGAGCGCCACACGGGATTTTGGGCCCTTGATATCGAGCGATCGCAGGGAATCACCGCGGCGGCAAGTGTCACCGATGACATAGCCGGCGCCGTCGGGTCCGCGATGCTCGATCGCCTCCAGCATTCGCCGCAAGGGTTCACTCTGCTCGCATTCGTCGGAACTCACAATTCCTACAATTCCGCACATGACAAGGAAAACCTCCTCTGGCGACGACATGAATATGCCGCGCCCGTTGTGGGGGAAGAATCCGACACATCGCTGCTTTTAAAAAAGTCGCCCCGGACGCCGGTGATGTCAAGACAAGTTCGAAAAAAGTCCAGGGCGTTGATGCGTGGTCACTTACGGGGATCGTGCGGCAGCGACCGCCGAATCAAAGTTCGATGTGATGTCCCTGCGAGATGCCGGCGCGGTTCGGATGCCCTTCCGGCGCCGCTTGTTCCTCGTCGATTAACGCGGTGATCCATCCCAGCCAGCGGTGGACGTCGTTCCGGCGGACTTCGGCGCGAAGATCCTTCATGCGTTGTTTGCGCTCATCGGGCGGCATCACGAAAGCCCGGTGGATAGCGTCCGCCGTTTTTTCCCGATCGAACGGGTTCACGCACAACGCGCCCGCACAAAACTGGTCGGCGGCGCCGGCGAACTCGCTCAGTATCAGCACACCGTTGCCATCAACCGTGCTGGCGCAGTACTCCTTGGCCACGAGGTTCATTCCGTCGCGCAGGGGAGTGATGAAGGCGATCTCGCAGGCGCGGTAATGGGCCAATAGGTCGTTACGGCTCAAGGCGCGATAGTAGTAGTGAATCGGCACCCAGCCATCGCGCGAGAATCGTCCATTCACCCGCCCGGCCAGGCCGTCGATCTCGCTTTTGAGATCGCGGTAGTCCGGGACATGGGTGCGGCTGGGCACGACGACCTGAATCAACGACACGTTGCCGAGAAGGTCGGGGTACTTTTCGAGGGCGCGCTCGAATGCCAGAAAACGCTCGGGAATCCCCTTCGTGTAATCCAGACGGTCCAGGCCGAGGATGAGCTGGCGCGCGAGGTAACCCTCACGGAGTTGCGACGCGGCGCGGGCCACCTCTGGTGATCGCGCGCCAGAGTCGAATTCATCAAAGTCGATGCTGATCGGGAAGTGGCCCACGTGGACGATTCGGTTTCCCAGAGCCAGCCGCGTGTAGCGACGCCCGACCTCAATCTCGGTGTCGGGCACAAACTCACGCACACAGGCAACGAAGTTTCGCCGGTCCCGGAGCGTTTGGAAACCAAGCACGTTGTGGGCGAGCATTCCCTCCAGGATGTCATCGCTCCAAGGGAGACGCCGAAAAAGATCAGGGGAGGGGAATGGTGTATGGAGAAACAGCGCGATGGCCGCGTCGGATCGCATCCGTCGCAGATAATGGCCCGCTCGCAGGAGCTGGTAATCATGGATCCAGATGAAGTCGTCGGCACGCGCCTCGGAGGCGATGACCCCGGCGAACCGTTCGTTGACCCGCTCGTACATTGCCCAGTCAGCCAGCTCGAATCGGCAGTACCCGAGCAGATCATGAAACAGCGGCCAGAGGGCCTCGTTGGCGAACCCGCGATAGTAGCCCTGCTCCTCCGCTTCGGTCAGCGGAATGGCGCGCAAATCATAGCTGTGCTGCGCGCTGAACTGCTGCAGCAGGCTGTCAACCGGGACATCCGGGCCACAGCCGGGCCAGCCGATCCACAGCCCGCGGGTCCGCGACATCACCGGCACCAGGGCGGTCACCAGCCCGCCGCTGCCGGGGCGGAGGCACCAGCCCTCGGGCTGATGTTCGATCCGAACCGGGAGCCGATTGGATGCCACGACGAAGCGTTTCGACACGGTGTGCCCTTCTGTTTGAGCCGCGAGGCGCTGTCGCTGCGAATGGGTCATGTCGCGCCGGAGAAACCACCCCGGCCGGGAGTCACCAGGCAGGCGCCGAAATCCCATCTCGCTCTGCCATAGTGTACGTCAGGTAAACCGCGAAGTCCAGTTCTGCAGGAACAACAGCAGCTCGCCGGGTGTCGTCATCCACCATCGCGCGCGTGTCTCACGAGGCTCCGGCGCGACCAGAATGGACCAGTCCGGCGGCGGCAATTGTGCGAAAGCGTCCTCGTCGGTGATGTCATCGCCAAGATACGCCAGGTGAGATTTCTCGGCCGACTCCTCGCGGAGTGTTCGAACGACCGTTCCCTTCGTTCGCAGCGTGACGCGGAATTCGAAGCCGCGGTTGAACTCTCTCCACTCGAGTCCATCGCCGATTCCGGCGATTGGCGTCCAGTGTTCCCGCACGGCCGCGTGGATGCGGTCGTGCTCGTCGTTGCCGAGCGCGCGAGTGTGGACGACGATCGCACCCTGCTTGGTCTCCAACGCGCCCGCCGGCACAAAGGGCCCGATCCGTGAGCGCGCCTGACCGAGCGCGACGGTGCAATACTCCGGCTGCGGCCAGACGGTGTGCACGCCCTGGGGATTGATTCTCTCCCACCCATGCGCGCCCCACAAATCCAATCCGCCCGGCGGGTCCAGAAGTTCCCGGAGTTCCGTCAGCGGCCGACCGGTCACGATGGCGACATGGGTCTGAGTCGCACGGGCGAGTTCCTCAAGCGCGGCCGTCACGTTCGGATAGGGCCGGGCCGACATCCGGTCGAGTTGAAACGGGGCCAGTGTGCCATCATAGTCCAGCATCAACACGCCGCGGCGGGCGTGGTGAGACTCGGCGAACAACGAGTGATCGAACCTGGGAGGAGTCATTGCTCCGGTGTCAGTCGGCGGCTGCATAGATCCGGTCCGATATGCCCCGCGCGAGGCCCAGCATGAGAGTCAGGTACTCGCGCAGGTGGCGGGTCAGCAGGAAGTTCTCACGAACGAATTCGCGCGCCTGCATACCGATGCGCGCGATCCGGTCCGGCCGGCGCAACAGATGCAGTATCCGGTGCGCAGCGCCCTCCGGCGTGTGAACGAGAAATCCGGTCCGGTGATCGAAGACCTGCAACCGGATGCCGCCGACGCTGCCGCCGATGACCGGTTTGCCCTTCCACATGCCTTCGGTGACGGTCAGCCCGAAGCCTTCCTTGGTGGATTTCTGAATGATGATGTCGGCGGCGCGCTGCAGCGCATTGATGGTGCGGTGCGCATCGCCCGGCAGAAACAGGATGTGCAAGTCTGGGTCCCCCTGCGCCGCATCCTGAACCTGGCGCAGCACCTCCTCGCCCTCGGGGTCATCGGTGGCGCCGCCCCCGGCCAGAACCAACTGAACGGGGAGGTGTGCCCTGACAAGCTTGTACGCCTCGATCACGCCCACCGGGTCCTTGAACCGGTCGAACCGCGACACCTGGACCAACAGCGGCCGCTCCGGGTCGAGAGCGAACCGTTCGCGGACCGCATCGATGTCCGCTGGCGGCAGTTCACAATTCTTGTCCGAGAGAGGGTCGATCGAGGGCGCGATGATAAACTGCGCGTGACGCAAGGGCTGCGTGAATCTCGGCATCGAGAAAATGGAGGCCTCGTACGGCTCCACGAGCGGTTGGAGAAACCGCCAGGCATTGCGCGATGGATGCGAGACGTCGATGTGGCAACGCCAGACCCAGTGACCGCGCGGGGCGTCGATCAGCGACCGGAGCGCCGCGGGCTGGGGATCGTGGATGAAGACGAATTCCGCGCTGGAAAGAACGTCGCGCAGCCGGTCCGCGGTGCGCTGATTGGCCTCGTGATAGGCATCGGCCCAGGCCGGCCGGATCTGGATCGGCTTTCCCTGAAGGCCGTTGTGCATCGCCTTGGTCATCTCGTAAAACGTTGAATTCCCCTCGATAACTTCCCACCTCGCATCGATGCCCAGGTCGTGCATGGCCGGGATCATCCAGTTCAGGATCTCCGCGACGCCGCCGCCGAGACGGGTCGAGTTGACGTGCACGACGCGTTGGCCCTCGAAATGACGGGCCAACTGCCGCAGCGAGGCGATGGCATCGGCGCCGGCGATATCGGTGTAACGCTCCAAAAAGGACGTCATGTCCCGCGCTCCTCCGGATGCGCCCCCAGGATGTCAAGCACGCGTTCCTGAATCTCCCGCAGGCTCAAGTAATAGAACGCGATTCCGGCGAACTGGTCGGCGAGACGGCTGCCGTCTTTCCCCTGGGTGAGCAACCAGGCGGAGAAGTCGTCACGGTGCGACGGCAGGCGGCGTCGCGCCTCGATGAAGTGAAAGTAGATCGAGCCGGGTGTCATTCTCGCCACGGCATCCGACAGTCCCTCTGGCGAAGAAATGGTCACCCCGGTGTCGAAGACAATGGTCATGGCCTGCAGGAATTGAAACTGGCTCTCGGCGGGCGCCCACGGGATGATCGAGGATTCGGCGAGATGATCCTCGATGATGTCCATGGCGGCGCGCCGGAGCAGACTGAGATCGTTGTACTCGTATGGGTTCAGCATGCCGAGCCGCTCCGCGAGCGTCGGATCGCGAAGGGCATGGGCCGCCCAGACCGCGAAGTCATTGGGGTATTCGGGATCGTCGAATGTTGCGCGCAGCCGGGTCTCGCAGAAGTGATGATAGAGCGACGCGTCGGGACAGATTTCCAGACGATCCCGCAATTCGCGGAGGTTCAACACCGGATGGACATTGGCGGTGCGACAGATGAGCGCACAGTCCCGGACTTGAAAGGGTTCCACCCGTGTGGCGGGGACGGATTTTGAGTTGCGGCGTGCCATCATTAAAAGTATCGACCCGTGACCCGGGCCGGCCAGCGGCGGCCTCCGGCTCAGGGTCCGGGCACAGTGCGCCGGGATAGGGAGCGGGACTACACTTCCGGAGAGGGAGCGGGGAGCTGCTCCAGCTCCGCGTAGAGCGTGTCCAATTCATTATACAACTGCTGGCGCAATTCGGTCATTTCGGCGAGGCGTTGCCATTCGCGGGCCACCGATTCGTCAGCGAGCTCGATTTCGAGCGACTCCACACGCGATTCGGTCTGTGCGATTTGTTCCTCGAGCTGCTCGCGGCGCCGCCGCAGTCGCTGCGCCTCCGCGCGCGCCGTTTTTCGCTCCTGCCACTCCTGGGCTGCCCGCGAGGGGGCGGTGGATTCCGCCGTGGATTCAGCGGCTTCCCCGTCTCGCGACTGCCGTGCCGCCCAGTCGGAGTAATTGCCCAGACTCATGGTGGCGCCGCCGTCGGCGACGCGGAGAATCTTGGTGGCGATGCGGTCGATGAACCGGCGGTCGTGGCTGACCACCAGTGCGGTCCCCTCGAATTCGGCCAGCGCGTCCTCGAGCACTTCGCGTGCGGTGATGTCGAGATGATTGGTGGGTTCGTCGAGAATCAGGAAATTGGCGCGCGTCAACATCAGCTTCGCGAGCGCAAGACGGCACTGTTCGCCGCCCGACAGGGCCGAGACCGCCTTGAAGACATCCTCGCCGCGAAACAGGAATCGCGCCAGGTATGAGCGCAGTTCGCCGGCCTCAAATGAAGGATGCTCATCCCAGATTTCTTCGATGACACTTCCATGGCCGGAGAGTATCTCCAAGTGCTGATCGAAGTAACCGATTTCAACCCGTTCCCCGAGGCGGATCTGGCCGTCATAGCGCACGCCATGGCCCACGATCGCGCGCAGCAGGGTCGACTTTCCGGCCCCGTTGGGGCCGATGACCCCAACTTTGTCGCCGCGTTCGACCACCAGGGTGAGATCGTCGATCAGGCGGCGGCTCCCCAGTTCGATGGTCAGATCGCGGATGGTCAGCACTTCACGGTATGATGTTCGCGTCGTTTCAAAGTCGAGGCGCATGGTGCGGCGGGATTCAGTGGGTGCTTCGAGACGTTCGACCTTGCTGAGCGCACGCCGTTTGGACTGCGCCTGCCTTGTCTTCTGCCCCGCGATGTTGCGTGCGATGAAGTCCTCGATGCGGTGGATCTCGGCCTGCTGGAGGTCGTACGCCTTCTGGCGGCGCTCCTGCCGTCTCACCCGCTCTTCGCGGAAGTACAGATAGTTGCCGTCGTAAGTTTCCAGCACGCCGGAAGTCAGCTCGACCACCCGGCCGGCAAACCGTTCGAGCAGGACCCGGTCATGCGAGACGAGCACGCAGGCGGTGTTGCCACCGGCGAGAAAGTCCTCGAGCCACTCGACCGCGGGAATGTCGAGGTGATTGGTCGGCTCATCGAGGAGATACAAGTCGGCTGGGGTGAGAAGAAGCCGGCCGAGCTCGATGCGGGTGCGTTCGCCGCCGGAGAATTGGCCGAGCACCTGGTGCCATTGCGAGCGGGGGAATCCGAGCCCGGTCAGGACACGTTCCACCTGGTTTTCGAGTTCGTATCCGCCGGCATGTTCAAGCTCGAATTGTGCCGCGGCCAATTGCTCGTGCAGCGCTTCGTCGTCCGGATCCGACTCCAGTTCGCCGGCCAGGGCCGCGATCCGGTCGCGGATGGCCTGCACATCGCCACGTGCGGCGGTCAGGTACTCAAACAGCCGGACCCCCATGTCCCGCTCCGGGATCTGGGTCATCTCAACGATGCGGGCGCCGCGGGCCACGGTGCGGGTGCCGGAATCATGGACGATCCGTCCGCCCAAAATCCCCAAGAGGGTGGATTTCCCCGAACCATTGAGTCCGAGCAGGGCGATCTTCTCCCCGGACTTGATCTCCCAGTCGATGCCGCGCAGGACATCCCCCAGCGGGTAGCCCTTCGTGATCCCATGGAGCGCGACGATGATCATGGCATGGCCCGAATCCGCCGGGGTGACGGCGGACGGAGGGCGTAATCAACAATTCCCAGCGGAGAATTACAAGACGGTCAGTCGGCGGCGACCGGGTGACCCTGCGTCATGCCGGCGGTGGAGGCGGTGTCCAGGGGCATATCACGACGCCGTGTTCGCGCCACCAGCATTTCGAGGAGGAAAAGCCCCATGACCGCCCAAAGGAAGACGCCGCGGATTTCGGTGCCGTAGCGCGCCTGCTCGATGATCGCGGCGAGGGACGCGCCTGGTTCCACAAATACGATGTTATAACCGTCCCATCGACGGCGAAGTTCATTTTCGTCGATGCGCTCCGGCGCGCTTTCGGCCGGATCCAGGTTTACGGCAAATGCATCGATCGGCCGCTCACCGTTTAGCAGTGTATAGACCCCGGCCGTCTCCCGTGGCGGAATCCGGACCTTGATTCGCCTCCCGGACCACTCGACCCCGGGGCGCTCGATCAATCCAGCCGGTCCGGCCAGCCGAATGTCCGCATCGGCGCCGACCGACTCGACCGGTTCGCGCACGATCGGCGCTCCG
>JBFMFQ010000108.1:0-11749 GCA_040752075.1 Candidatus Zixiibacteriota bacterium
GCCGGTGCCGCGCGGTTTGTCAGGAGCCCGGCGCGATAAAGCCCGTGCGGGGCTCCTGACCTACTCCGGCAACTCTATATCAATAATGTCGTAGGTGAGCACACCCGCGGGAACTTGAATCTGCACCCTCTCCCCCTTGCTCTTGCCGAGCAGGCCCCTGCCGATGGGTGACTGGACCGAGATGCGGTCCTCGTCGATGTCGGCTTCTTCCGGGGAGACCAACTGGTAGCGGATTTCCTCGCCAGTCTTGATGTCCTTCACGCGGACGAACGAGAGGAGGAACGCCTGTTCGGTGTTGAGGTGATCCTGGGTGAGGACTTTCACGCGGCCCATCTTGAATTCGAGATCGGAGATCTTCCGCTCGATTAGGACCTGCCGCTCTTTGGCGGCGTGATACTCGGCGTTTTCGGAGAGGTCGCCCAGGTCGCGGGCGCGGGAAATCTCGGCGACCACCTGCGGACGGTCGACCGTCTTGAGGCGTTTGAGTTCCTCTAGCAGCTTTTTGTATCCCTCGGGCGAGAGATAGATGTATCCGTGCGATCCCGTCATGGCATCCAAATCCGGCTGTCGTGGTTCCGGCGCCGCCGCATTCGGGCGGCGTCGTCTCTAATGATGCGTCGCGAAGGCACGCTGGTCAACACTTAGTGCGGCGTGGTACAGATCAATGTAGGCCTGCGCCGAGCGTTCCCAGGAAAAGTCCGCCGCCATCGCCCGCTTGCGCAGCGACGCCAAACGCTTGGGTTGATCGTATGCAGCCAGGGCCCGTTCGACAGCATCCAGCATCGCGGCTGGAGTGTAGTTGTCGAAGACGAATCCATTGCCCCGGCCGGGATCGGCATCCGCATCGATCACCGTATCGGCCAGCCCGCCGGTCGCGCGGACAATGGGAATGGTCGCGTAGGCGAGACTGTACATCTGGTTTAAGCCGCAGGGCTCATAGCGCGAGGGCATGAGGAAGAAATCGGAACCGGCTTCGATCTGGTGCGCGAGGGCGTTGTCGAACGTCAGGAAGACTTTCAGCCGATCCGGATACTCTTTTCCGAGCTTGGCAAACAAGTCGTGGAAGCGCTTCTCGCCGGTGCCCAAGAGCACCAGGTTGAAGTCCATTTCATACAGTTCATCGGCCGCTTCCTCGATCAGGTCAAACCCCTTCTGTTCGGCCAAACGGGAGATCATCCCGATCAGGGGGCGTTCCCAGCGTTTCTTCGGCAGGCCCGCGCGTTCGCAGAGCGCCTCTTTGTTGGCCTTCTTCCCCGAGGGAATCCGTCCGCTGGTAAAGGTCTTCGCGATGAGCGGGTCGGAGGTCGGGCTCCAGTCCTTGCCGTCCATTCCATTGAGGATGCCGGAAAGATCGGCCGCACGGTCGCGCAGAACGCCATCGAGCCCGGCGCCCATTTCCGCCGTCTGAATTTCGCGGGCATATGTCGGCGACACGGTATTGGTCTTGTGCGCGAAGGCGATGCCGCTTTTGAGGAAGCTCACCTGCCCCCAGAACTCAAAAGGCGATGTCGGGTAGAACAATCCCGGATCGAGCCCAAGGTTGGCGAACCGTTCGGCGGGAAACAGCCCCTGATAGGCGAGATTGTGAATGGTCAGGACACTGCGTGTCTCGGCGAAGAACGGATCATCGGCGAAGATGGTCGCGAGGAATGCCGCGGCGGTCGCCGACTGCCAGTCGTTCACATGAACAATATCCGGTTTCCAGCCGGTGCGCTTGACCCACTCGAGGATGCCCCGGCAAAAACAGATGAAACGCGCGTCGTTGTCGGGATAATCCCCCTTGGCATCGCCATAAAGGCCCGCGCGCGCGTACAGTTCCGCATTCTGAACAAACAGGTGGCGCACGTTTCCGATGGGCGCCTCAAGCGCGCGGATCGACAAAGTGTAGGACTCGGTCCCCACCGGCACCGTGACCGTGGGCCCGCCCGCCGGCAGTGTCTCGAACTTCCCCTTGAGCAGATCGCCATAGAAGGGCATCCCGACCGTGACACTACAGCCCCGTTCGGCGAGCGCCTGCGGCAGCGCGCCGGCGACATCGGCCAGTCCCCCGGACTTGGCGAAGGGCACCACCTCGGGAGACAAAAACAGGACATTGAGCGATCTTTTCATCAGTGTGTCACCTCCGCCGCCGTGCTCGCGGGTGAGCCCTCGACCGATCCATCGGGATTGAATTGCACCGCCCGCAGGTGTTCGGCCGCCTCCTCCGGCGATGTCGGATTAATGTAGAAGCCCGTGCCCCATTCGAACCCGGCCACCCGTGTCAGTTTCGGAATCAGTTCGATGTGCCAGTGGTAGACACGCTCGTGCTGATTGCCGACCGGCTCGGTGTGGAGCATCATGTTGTAGGCGGGATCATTGAGCGTGACACGGAACCGTCGCAGGGTCGCGCGCAGCACCTCCGCCAGGCTCAACCGCTGCGCCGGTGTCAGTTTCAAAAACGACGCCTGGTGTCCTTTCGGCAGGACCCATGTTTCATAGGGAAATCGCGGCGCAAAGGGCCCCAGAACCACGTAGTCGCCGGTCTCCTCGATCACCCGCTCGCGGTCGTGCAACTCCTGCCGGATGATGTCGCAGAAGATGCAGCGTTCCTTGTACTGGTAGTGGCGCTTGCAGCCCTCGAGTTCCTCGGCCACACGCTTCGGCACCACCGGGGTCGCGATCAACTGCGAGTGCGGATGCTCCAGCGACGCGCCGGCCGCTTCGCCCTGATTCTTAAAGAGCATCAAGTAACGGAAACGCGGGTCGCGTTCCAGATCGGTCATGCGCGCCTGCAAGACGGAGAGCACATCGGCCAGGCGGGACGGTTCCATGTCATCGAGGTTTTCGTTGTGGTGCGGTGTCTCGATGATGACCTCGTGCGCGCCGACCCCGTTCATCTTGTCGAAGATGCCGACGCCAACACGGTTTAAGTCTCCCTCGATTCGCAGCGCGGGGTACTTGTTGGAGATAGCGCGCACCATCCAGCCCGGGGTGTTCGGCGCGGTGTCGGGCGGACGGATCGCCGCGACCTCGGGCGGGGTCGCCGATTCGTTGCCGGGGCAAAACGGGCAGACACGCGGGTCGAGCGTGCGCGGCGGCTGCGGGAAATTGTTCGGGCGCTTGCCGCGCGCGGTCGAGATGATCACCCAACGGTCGCTCACCGGGTCTTTTCGCAATTCAGGATTCAAATCTGGCCTCCGCCTGTCGTTCGTCTGCGCCTGTCTCAGCGTTGCCGCGCGTCGTCCAGGTAACGGGTGCGCGCAATCGCGGTCACGGTGTGGAGATGGCGCAGTGCCGCTTTCTCCGCCTCGGTCATCGTTACGGGAAGACTCTGCGCCCGTCGCTCACGTCCCCGGCGTTCAATCGCGATCGATGCCGACTTGAGCATCCGTTCGATGTCGTGCTCGGCCACGGACCCGCCGGCATCCCAAATAAACGCTGGAATAAACCCGGATGTGAGCCCCCCGACCGCACAATTCACACCGACTCCCATGGTCGCCCCGGTCGGCAAGAGCGTGCCGATCCCCATTTTCGTATGATCGGACAGGTACGAACCCACCTTAAGGCAGCCGGTGTCAACCAGTTGCCCGCCGCGCATCACGCGCACCGTGCCATACGTGTTCTTCAGGTCGCTGTTGGTCGCCAGCGCGCCGAGGTTGACCCACTCGCCGAGGAACCCATGGCCAAAGAAGCCCTCGTGGACCTTGTTCGTGAATCCCTGGACGATCGTGTTCTCAAGCTCGCCGCCGATCCGGCAGGCCGGCCCGATGGCGCAGCCGCCGGTGATCTTGCCCCCCGCAAGCCGCGTGTCGGCGCCGATGTATGCCGGGCCATCGATGCGCGTGAACGGTTCAACACTCACCCGGTCATCGATGATGATGGGACCGCTTGTGGCATCGAGCACGGTGTGCGCGCCGAGCGTGACATCCTCGCCGACAATCATGTTCGATTCACCCACAAGAGCGGTCAAGTCATGTTTCTTCGGGGTTCCGTTCGTCCGTCCCGATGCCCGCCATAATCGCGCATCGACCGCGATCTGCTCCGGAACACGATTCACCAGGTCCCAGAGTCCGGCCGCCCCGGTCAGCAGACCCTGATCGAGTTGGCGCGGAGATTGGACCGGCGTATCCTGACTGCCCCCGGAGGTGATCCAATCATTCACCGTGGCACGCGCCGAGTCCCACCGCGCCGCGGACAGGCGCACGACCGAATCCGCCACGGAATTCCAACCGAAGTCCGCGGGCCAGGACTCGACATTCGTGGCCGATGTGGGAGTTGCGCAACCGGTCACAATCCAGACATCATCGAAGCCGTCCTCGATGGGTTGATTCACAGCCCAGCCGGTTTGCTCCACGGTCAGATCGCGCAGCCAGGGGCGAACCGCCGCCGCGACTCGATCCGGCTTCAAGAGCAATTCCCAGCGGCGGGCGATCGTCCAGACTCCGTTGCGCAGGAGAAACGCCGCGCGCAACTGATCCAGCGGATCGCGCAATCCGATCCCGGATCCCTCGGCGAAGATCAAAAGGCGCTTCATACGGTGGGATTCTCCTCGCGCCGGCGCCAGAGATCGTGCTGCCTCGGTGTCAGCGGGTTGGCGCCCTCGGCGGCGCGGCGTGCGGAATGCGGCTCGATGTGCACAACGACATCGGTGACATCGCGGTGGGCGGCCAAAACCGCATCCCCGGCGCGATTGGAAATCGTGTGTGCTTCGTCCACCGTCAACGCACCGTCGACCAGGATTTCCGTGTCAACGAGCAGTTGCGAACCAACCGTGCGCACCTTGGTCCGGTGCAACCCCATCACTCCCGGCACACCGGACAATGTCCGGCAAATCTCGGCGATCGTCCGGTCGGATGGCGCGCCGCCCAGGAGCACGAATGTGTTTTTCCGGAGGATCATGACACCGTGAATCAGAATGAGCAGCGCCACCCAGATGGCGGCGATGGGATCAAGGATGGGGAATCCGAACTGCGCACCGATCAACCCGAAAAGCGCGCCCGACGTTGCGGCCACATCCATGAGATGATCGGTGGCCGTGGCGCTCACCACCAGACTGGGGGTGCGCCTCGCCACCGAGCGGGTATAGATGTAGAGCACGGTCTTCGTCACGATGACCGCCGCCGCGATGATGATCGTCCAAGCCGCCGGGGCGGCGCGCTCCCCCGAGGAGATTCCGCTTAAGACATCCCGGACGATCAGCCCGCCGGTGGCGAAGATCGCCAGCCCGACAAAGAGCGCGGCGACCGTCTCGGCGTTCTGGTGGCCGTAATGATGGTTGGCGTCGGGCGGTCGTTTCGAGATGCGCCAGCCGACCCATGCCACCGCCCCCGCCACGACATCGAGAACCGAATTGAGGGCATCGGCCAGCATGGCCTGGGATGCCCCGAGGATTCCCGCCGCCAGTTTCGCTCCGATCAGGATGAAGTTGGCCGCGAGTCCCAAGACCAGCGACCGCTCCTGACCCTTCGCCGTCATCTCCGGACCCTCATCGCATGATCCAAAAGCCACCCCCCGCCCAGAACAGAGATGGGCGCGGAAGCGTCCCGCGCCCAACTATAGACAATGTCGGCAGAAAACGAAACCCGGCTATTCGCCCTGGGAGTCAAGGTATTCCTTGATCTGCTTGACGATCTGCGAGGCCTGATCGACCTGCTTTTTCCACTTGGCCTTCCCCTGCGCCGCCTTGATAAAGGCTTCGTAGTCCGGAACGCAGGCATCCTGGTCGAGCTGGTGCGACGAAATGGCCTTGTTGTAATAGGCCTCGATGTAGCCGGAATTCACGGCAATGGCCTTGGAGTAGGCGCCGATGGCGTCCTCGAAGTCCTTCGCCTCCTGGTGAATGTTGCCTATGTTGTAAAAGGTCTTGTAGTCTTTGGGGTCGAGGCGAACGGCCTCTTCGTAGGCCGCCAGCGCCTTCGCATCATCGCCCAGCTTCTTGTGGGCGAGTCCGAGGGTCGACCAGACGCCCGCGTCGGTTTTGTCCAGCGCGTTGTGGTGGTTGAGCGCGGCGACCGCATCGGCATACCGGTCGGCCTTGAAATGGACCAGACCAAGGGACTTCAGCGCGGCAACGTTGTTTGAGTCCAGCGATACGGCCTTGTTCAGGTGCTCGGCCGCCTGCGTCATATCGCCCTTGTCATAGTAGAGCGCGCCAACATTGATGTGCGCCTGCAGGTAGTCCGGCGCGAGGCTGATGGCCGCCTCATACGCCGCGATTGCCGAATCCGGCTTTTTGGCCGTGGCGAATTCCACCGCGCTGTTAAACTTCACCTTCGCCTCGTCGGAAATATCGGCCGCCTGAGCAAACGCCGGCATCAGCAACACCACCACCAAGGCAAAGCCAATAATCTGCCCCATTACACGGGCCCATCGGGCATGGATGGTCAATTCAACCTCCTTTGGTGAAACGTATCCGTCTCTCTCCGCCATCGGTACACACTCCAAAATCTCCGGCGTTCCCAAACCCTGTTTACTTTGTACCCGCGCGCAGGCCGATCAGACGATCCTGAATCGAGGGATCTCCCACCGCCAGGATCTGGGCCGCGAGGATTGCGGCATTGACCGCGCCGTGGCTGCCGATCGCCACGGTGGCCACCGGCACGCCCTTGGGCATCTGCACGGTGGACAAAAGCGCATCCAGACCCGACAGCGCCGACCCCGCCAGGGGAACCCCGATCACCGGGCGCGTGGTGTGCGCGGCGACCATGCCCGCCAGATGCGCGGCCATCCCGGCGCCGCAGATATACACCGCGGTCCCGCCTTTATTCCCTTCGTCGAGAAGAGCGCGGACCCTCTCCGGGCTGCGGTGCGCCGAAGCCACCTCAAGACGGTTCGTGATCCCCAGCGAATCGAGCGTCTCGCAAGCCTTGGACATGACCTCCCGGTCGGACTCTGAGCCGATCAGGATGAGAACACGCGGTATCGTCGACATTCAATCTCCCCTCAAACCTTGGCCCGTCGCTCCGGACGCGTTCGGCGCGGCAGTGAGGTCTGTCCCTGCCGGAGCCCGATGTCGGTCCGGTAGCGCATTCCCTTGAACTGCACCTTCTCCACCTGCTGATAGGCGGCGGCCACGGCGCCCTCATGGCTGGGGGCACGCCCGCAGATCCCAACAACCCGTCCCCCGGCCGTCACCATGACATCGTCGCGCATGGCGGTGCCGGCGTGGAAGCGAAGGATGTTGTTGTGGGAGGTCTTCAATGGGCCCGACATCGGCTGCCCGGTCTCGTACCGGCCGGGGTAGCCATCCGAAACCAGGATCACGCACACACAGACCTCATCGTGCCAATCCAGCGGCTCCATGTGCAGTTGACCGGCCAGCGCGGCGCCGATGACATCGATCAGATCCGTCTTCAGAAGCGGCAACACCACCTGCGTTTCCGGGTCGCCGAACCGGCAGTTGTACTCAAGCACCCTCGGTCCGGCATCGGTGATCATCATCCCGGCGTAGAGCACGCCGGTATAGGGATTCCCTTCGGCGGCCATCCCCATCACGGTCGGCTTCAGCACCGCTTCGGTGATCTCGTCTAAGAGCGGGTCGTCGAACTGAAGCGCCGGCGCATACGCTCCCATTCCGCCGGTGTTCGGTCCGCTGTCACCGTCCATGGCGGCTTTGTAATCACGCGCAGGAATGAGGATGGCGATCCGCTGTCCATCGGAGACTGCCATCACGCTCAATTCGGTTCCCGTCAGCCGCTTCTCGACAATTACCCTTGCCCCGGCATCCCCGAAAACCCGTTCGACCATGATGGTTTGCACCGCGGCCAGTGCGCTCTCAGCATCCGAGCAAACGATCACTCCCTTGCCGGCGGCCAACCCATCGGCTTTCACAACCAGCGGGCCATCGGCACTGCGGATGAATTGCGATGCCTGCGCGGGATCATCGAAGACGGAGAATGGAGCGGTCGGAATGTGATACCGCCGCATGAACTCCTTGGCGAAGACCTTGGAGCCCTCCAAACGCGCGGCGGCCGCGGACGGTCCGAAAACCCGCAGTTTGGCGCCCTTGAACTCATCGACCAGCCCCGCCACCAATGGCCCTTCCGGGCCGACAATGGTGAGGTCGATTCGCTCGCGACGGGCGAACTCAAGCAGGCCCTTTGTGTCGGAATCCTTGATCGCGACAACCGTTGCGACATCCGCAATCCCGGCGTTGCCCGGGGCGCAGTATACCTTTTCAACCTGCGGCGATGAGGCTGCCGCCCAGCACAGGGCGTGCTCCCTTCCCCCACCACCGATGATCAGTACGCGCAATCCCATAAGCCGGAATCTCCGAGACCCGCGAATATATCCCCCGTGGGGGCCCGGTTCAAATGATTCCTGTCGTCTATCCTGGGGACAAGCCTGCTCGCTTCGCTCGCGCAGCACGGCAAGCCGTGCTGCTACGCGGGCGAGCGTTGGAACTCTTCTGGCAGTCCGTGCGCCTCCCGATCTTTTGCCCGTCGTGCTCAACGTTTTTGGTTGACAGTGTTTGGGGGCACCGGTATACATGGGCGCTGTTGGGGACACGGGGGCAAAAGCGAAGTCCTAACTGATTGCTCCTTACCAAGTATAGAGAATTCGGGCCGGAGGCCGCCTGTATGGAAGCGCTGGGAATGATCGAAACGAAGGGCTTGGTCGCTCTGATCGAGGCATCGGATGCCATGGTGAAGGCGGCCAAGGTAACTCTCGTTGGTTATGAGAAAATCGGCGGAGGTCTCGTCACCGCGCTGGTGCGTGGCGATGTCGCCGCCTGCAAGGCCGCGACCGATGCGGGCGCCGCAGCCGCCCAGAAGGTCGGTGAACTGGTCTCCGTGCACGTTATCCCGCGTCCGCACTCGAACGTGCACGACATCTTTCCGACCCGTTTGCCTGACGGCGTAAAGGCCTGATGTCGAAGTCCCGCGTCTAAGCGGGGTCGCCGTGGCCGGACCACGTTGACAACCGTCGTGCTTTGCGCCCTGGAGGGTCGTGCGGAAAGCGCGACGGTTGCCTGTTTTGGGGGACCTTTGATCGCCGGACTGGTGGCCGACCAGAGCGTCCATAACCAATTGAGTAACAATTTGTTGATCGAGCAAATCGGAGCCCGAAATGACAGCGCTACCTGATACTGAGATCTCCGCCATCGTGCAGCGGGTCCTGCGTGAACTGGGAACCGAGGGCCGGAGCGCCTCCCCCGTGGCCCCCACGCCAACTCGTGTCAATGCCGGCGAGCGGGGGGTGTTCGGCAACTTGGACCAGGCCGTCGACGCCGCCCGAATCGCGCAGAAGCAACTGGTGGACTTGGGGCTCGCCAAACGCTTCGCCCTCATTGATAGGATGCGCGAGGTGGCGATTGCCAACGCCGAACTTTGGGGCAAAATGGCGGTCGAAGAGACTCATCTCGGGAAGATGCCCGATAAGATGCAGAAGATCCTCCTGGCGGCCCGAAAGACGCCGGGTCCGGAGGATCTCCGTCCGGAGACATTCACCGGCGATCACGGATTAACGCTGGTGGAGACCGCCCCCTTCGGCGTGGTGGGTGTCATCACCCCGGTCACGAATCCGCCTTCGACGGTGGTGAACAACGCCATCTCCCTTGTCTCCGCCGGGAACACTTGCGTCTTCAATCCGCATCCGTCGGCTAAGAACATCTGCCGCACAGTGGCCGCGGCGATGAATGCCGCCATCGTGGCGGGCGGAGGACCGGAGAATGTCGTGACCGTGATCGCCGAGCCAACGCAGGAGAGCGCGGTCTCGCTCATGAAGCACCGGGGGATCGACCTGCTTCTGGTGACCGGCGGCGGCGTGGTGGTGAAACTGGCGATGACTTCCGGCAATCGCGCCATCTGCGCCGGACCCGGCAATCCACCGGCCGTGGTGGATGAAACAGCCGTCCTGCCGAAGGCCGGCAAGGACCTGGTGCGTGGCGCGGGGTTCGATAACAACATCCTCTGCACCGATGAAAAGTCGATCTTCGTGGTCGACAAGGTCGCCAATCCGCTCAAACGCGAGATGATCGCCAATGGCGCCTTCGAGGTGACAGGCAACAATGTGGACCGGCTGACCCGGCTGATCGTGACCGAGGACAAACTCGGCAAGGGGCATCGTCATGTGACGGTCAATAAATCGCTGATCGGAAAGGACTTAAGCGTTATCCTCAAGGAACTGGACATCACCCCCCCGACCGGCGCCCAGATCGCCATCATGGAAGTCACCTGGGACCATCCGCTGGTCATGGCCGAACAGATGATGCCGGTGATTCCCTTCGTGCGGTGCCGTTCGTTCGAGGAGGCCATGGAATGGGCGATCACCTCTGAGCACGGGTTTCAGCATACATTCGTGATGCATTCCACCAATGTGGCCAACTTGTCGGCCATGGCTCAGAACTGCCACGCCAACATCTTCGTGAAGAATGGGCCGAACCTGGCCGGGTTGGGCTTTGGTGGGGAAGGTTTCACGACCTTGTCGATTGCCGGCACGACCGGGGAGGGCATGACCAAGGCGTCGACCTTCACCCGGCCGCGCCGTTGCACGCTGGTCGATTACTTCCGGATCATTTAGGTGGTTCCAAGTTTCTGCATCCGATCGGGAGTTTGCCTCTGGCTGTCCCGAACCTCTCACCGATTTGACTGTAAAGGGATTAGATGAAAACAGCGAATGTCCAGGAACCTGGGTCGAAGCCGGAGTCAAAAGCGGCCCCCCGAAACCCCGTCTTGGACCTTGTCGGTAACACGCCTCTTGTCCATCTCAAGCCGATTCTCCCCGGATTCATCCACTCTGTTTACGCCAAGCTGGAGTTCCTCAATCCAACCGGGTCGATCAAAGACAGGATGGCGCTCTATATAGTAGAGGATGCCGAGAGGCGCGGGCTGATTCGTCCCGGCGATCTGTTGATCGACAATTCCTCGGGTAACACCGCTGTCTCGGTCGGCATGGTCGGCGCCGCCAAGGGGTATCGGACGCTGTTTAGCGTGCCGGACAAGACCTCACGGGAGAAGGTCGACCTCATTCGGGCGATGGGCTCGGAGGTGGTGATCTGTCCGACCGATGTTCCCCATGATGACCCAAGGTCCTACTATTCGACCGCGCGCCGTTTGGCGGTCGAACGCCCCGGCTTCTTGATCGACCAGTACCACAACCCCAAGAACATCGAGTGCCACTGGGCAACAACCGGGCCGGAGATCTGGCATCAGGCCGGCGGTGAGTTTGATGTCTTTCTGGCCGGGATCGGCACCGGCGGGACTCTCTCCGGGGTGGCCCGGTTTCTGAAGGAGAGAAACCCGAAGATCCGTGTGGTGGCAGTCGACCCGATCGGGTCTATCTTCCACGATTACATCAAGTTCAATGAGCTGACCGAGCCGGGCCGTTACCATGTGGAAGGGCTGGGGTCCGATGTGCCTTGCGGGGCCTTGGACTCAACGGTCATCGATGAGATTGTCCAGATCGAGGACCAGGAGTCCTTCGATGCTTCCCGGGCCATGATCCGCCGCGAGGGTTTGATTGTCGGGGGATCATCCGGATCGGCGCTGGCGGGCCTGATCAAGTGGGCCCAAAAGCAGACCAAGGCCCAGCGGGTGGTGACCATTCTGCCCGACTCCGGGATGCGGTACCTCTCGAAATTCCTCTCCGACCAGTGGATGTTGGAGCATGGCTTCCGGATTTGATGGCATCCGGGCCGGTCGGCGCTTCGCGGCGGCTGTCGTCCTCCATGAAAAAACTGCAAAAAACCCTTGACTTTTTTTAGTCTTCCCGCCTTATTGCTGGAGCGTGCTGAGTAGTTTGCTTTAGCAAAGCGTTGTGCCACAATATT
>JBFMFQ010000109.1:0-11496 GCA_040752075.1 Candidatus Zixiibacteriota bacterium
AACTCGAGGATGACATCCCCGCGCTTGAGTCCCGCCTTCTCCGCCGCCCCTCCGGAAGTGATCTCGTTGACCAACGCCCCGGACATGGCATCCAGCCCGAAGGCGCGCATCAGACCCTCATCGAGGTTCTGGAAGGAGAAACCCAGCGAGCCGCGTGAAATGGTCCCGGTGGTCAGGATGCTTTGCATCACGCTGCGCGCCATGTTGCTCGGAACCGCAAACCCGATGCCCTGGTAACCGCCGGATTTGGAAAAGATGGCCGTGTTGATCCCGATTAGACGTCCGGACAGGTCGACCAGCGCCCCGCCGGAGTTGCCGGGATTGATGGCGGCATCGGTCTGGATAAAGTTCTCGTAGTCGACCACCCCGACATCGTAGCGTCCTGTGGCCGAGATGATGCCCATGGTCACGGTCTGCCCGATTCCGAATGGATTGCCGATCGCCAGCACCACATCGCCGATTCGGGCGGAATCGGAGTCCCCAAACGGGATGGCGGTGAGCGAGTCGCCGTTCACTTTGAGCACCGCGATGTCGGTCGCGGGATCGGACCCGAGGAGGCGCGCATTAAACGAGCGTCCATCGGCGAGAGCGATCTTGATTTCCTGCGCGCCCTCGATCACGTGGTTGTTGGTGAGAATCACGCCGGAGGGGTCCACCACAACACCCGAACCAAGGGAGGTCTCGCGTCTTTCACGCGGCACCGAGTAGTAGCGGCGTCCGAAAAAGTCGAAGAACGGATCGGACCAAAAGGGCGAATACACGCGGTCACGGGTCACGACGACCCGTGCCGAGAAAACGTTGACCACCGCGGGTGTCACATGGGCCGCCACATCGGCGAATCCCCAGTCGCCCTCGGCACTGCGCAAGGCGGGGAGGATGGGTGTGAAGGATGGGCGTGGTTGTGCGCTGTCAGTTTGGGCCAGCATCGCCCCCGGCTCCGGTTTCCCGGCGAGCACCAGACCCAAACCAAGACCCGCCAGAAAGAAGATCCCGACCGCGACGAGAATCGTGATGAAGCGCGTCGAATTGCTCATTCGAATCCACCTCCCGGGGCGACGGCCGGCGTTTGAACCCTCCGCCCGCGCGGGATTGCCAGAGCATTATACCCAGTTCGGCCGCCGGGGCAATGGGCAAGTCAGGAGCACCGTCTTGCTCGTGCAGGCGAAACGGCGGATGCCTCGCATGTGATGGTTCCAGGCGTTGATCGGGCGGCGTCGCCGTTCATGCGGCGTGTGCCTCACCGAGGGCATCCGCCCTACGGGGGATCCATGGCATGCGTCATCCGGAACCCCGGCGGCTTTATGCCGGGGTGAGGGATGTGCTGTTTGAACGGCGATCATTAAGCCGCGGAGCGGCGGCACAATGTAGCCCACGGCGTCAGCCGTGGGGTTGAAGCGCATCACGGAGAACGATGAGCCCCGGAGGGGCGACACTCTGCGCGTTCCCGTCGCGAGGTCGTGTCGCCCCTGCGGGGCTCGATCAATCCGGGCGCGCCGCTGTCCCCACGGCTCACGCCGTGGGCTATGTTGTGTCGCCCCTGCGGGGCTCCCGATACTCGCCGGCGCTGCGTGGTCTGTCAGGAGCCCGGCGCGATAAAACCTGCGACGGGCTCCTGACCTACGGTGGGCCGTGGGTTATTTGATGATCACCAACTTCCCCGTCTGCGTGCCGAGTTCGGAATCGACACGCCAGATGTAGATGCCTGAGGTCACCGCCTGAATGTTGCGGCTAACGAGGTCCCAGCCGACCGCGCTCGGATACTTCGTCAGGAACGGATCGGGGTGGTTGATCGTGCGGATCAGGTCGCCGTCCAACGAGAAGATCCGGATCGTCGCCTTCTCGGGAAGATTCACAAACCAGATTCGCCGGTCCTGCTCCTTGAACTTCTCAATGCCAAGGCCCTCATACCCCTCACGGTAGTAGGTGGTGCGCTCTCCATCGGCTGCTGTGTACACCACCTTGTAAGGGTTGGGATAGACCGACACGCCGAGGCCGGAGTCCATCACGATGTCCGGTGTATAGATGAAATGGGCATACTGGGAATTGGCTGATTGGGACGACTCCAGCGGGTCGAAGTCACGAAGGTAATCGCCGTAATCGAACGCGGTGATCGCGACATACATAGGGACCGCCGGGTTGAGGTTCTCGAGTCGTGCCTCGTAGACGCCATAGGTCATTGTGACACCATCGACAACCGTGTCGCGCTCTCCGACACGCTGGATGACGTTGTACTCGCGGTATCCTGCCTCGTCATACTCGTTGCCCCGGTTGAATGCCTCCGCGGTCCAGATCGAGAGACGCTCGCGTGCTGCGATCCTGACGATCTCGCCCGCGACATTGTAGGTCGTGTCGGTGATCGTGTCGCGGTAGGCGTAGTCGGGATCCTGAGTCAGCCAGTCGTATACGTTGAACTCCGGATCGCCGAGGAGTTCCGGCCACTCGTCCGGGGGGAATGGGTAGGAAATCACCCTCCACCTGCGGGTAATGCCGGTTGAGGGCGAACCTTCCGTGACGTACTCCAACCGTTTGAAGTCTTCGATGTCCCAACTGGTCACCAGTGAGTACTGATCGTCGAGATCAAAACGGCCCATGGACAGACGATACCCCTCGAAGTCGTGCCGGAGCGAAAACGCATCCGTCACGGTCTCGGAAAACTCCCCGTTCCACCGCAAGACGAGTTCGCCCGGATAGGTGGTCATCTCGAATCTGGGTGGCGGCGGCGCGGAAGGACCTTTCCAATCGGGGATTCCATCGCCCTTGTAGAAGATCGAGTCGCAATTGCCCGCGCCGTCGCAGTTGACGAGGTAGGCGCGTCCGCGGTAACCGTCACCGTCGGTGTCCACACCCGGATTGTCGAAGACCCAGTCGGCCCAGCGGGCGTTCTTGATCAGGTTGTCGAAGTTGAGGCCAGCCATGTAGGCGCTGGGGTCATCCGGATCGAAGGTCAGTTCGAAGTGTTGTGGATCACGGTGGAAGTCGGCGCCGGCAACGAACGCCACCGTAAAGGGAACGGAGTCGCCGGGAGCGATGTCTGCAATCGGACCGTACGACAAGATACACTCGACATCCTGCCCATCAGCCATGTCGCGGGCGAACGTGGCATCTGAGTGCGGCGGCGCCCAACCTTCGGCTCCCTTGTTGATTGCCGCGTAGACCTGGTCGTAGTCGATTTCGCCGTTGGACATGAGGTGGTAGAGTCCCCGATCACCAACAGGGAGGCCCTGGGAACCGAGATAAAACGAATGATCACTCTGTTTCCGAGGTCCCCAGTTGTGGCGCGTCTCAACAACCGGAAGCGGGTGCGAAGTCTCGTACACCCACCAATTGAGAGCCAAGCCGTCGCTCCGCGAAAGGCGAGCCACGTTTGGACCACGGAGGACCCTTACTCCGAGAACCGCAGTCGGACTCTGGTTCCCGTATGTCTCCTCGTCCGGGTCGCCGTCGTTGTCCGCCATCCAGACCGTTTGAATCCTGTCCAGATATCCTCCCTGGATTCCTGGCACGTCTAATAGGACGCCAACCACATCGTCGGCATGCCCATATGGGTTATACGCCGGACCAGTCGGATGCCCGTCAGTAAACAGCACGTTAGGGTTCAAATAAGTCGCAACAAATGCATTTGAAATAGTTTCGGGTCCCTCGTTGATGAGCCACCAATCAACGATCACGTACGACGCGCCGGCGATACTCCGCCACGACCTGCTCGTTTGACTAACCAGAAGACCGATCGGCTTGTGAGTCCGATGCTCGACCAGGTCAAGCAACCCCCAATTGAGGACAGAGGTGTCATTGAATTGCGTATAATACTCCTCAGGTGCTCTCGCCCGCACACTGAAGTCGAGAGCCCCCTTCTCAGAACTTGAAGAACGAATCCCGATGGCCGGTGCAAACTCTATGGACATCCAGAGGGGGCCGGTCACGAGTGTGTCGGACGCCCGCACACAACCAACCAGCAAGTACACATCCTGTAGGTACCTTAGCGTGCTGTTTCGTGGGTACTCAGCGTACGACAGCCCCCCATTATTCCAAACTAATGCATCTAACCCACTCGCCTTATGCCACATCTCATCGACATCATAGTTGATATACATAAGCCGGTAACCGACGGGCGGTTGGTGCGGCGCGGGGACGCCATGTGTCACCGCCCGCGTCTCAGCGATTGGCGCACGTAAGAACACCAAAGTGATAAGAGCAACGATTGTGAATCTGCGGCTGCGGAATAATCCCGAGCGCGAGCTACCCTTCTCCGATAAATGAGGCATCGGTTGCCGCATGAGTCTCCCAAATCCTCCCGATTGGTAAGGCAGCCGCCATGGTCGGCTGCCAACCGGGACGTGGTCCATCCACTCGTGACGGACGTCGCGCCCCATGTCTCGGTGCTACGGGAGCGGATCGCACCCGCCTTCCGGGATACAGACATGTTCGACGCAGGGTATACCGATCCCCCCGTCGTAGGTGTTTACTCCGTTCACCTTGCAACAACTGCATTGCGCGCACCGTGAGGGTGCACAGTACGGCCCATCTGGATCGCCTCTCGCATGGGACCCCAGTCCAAACGCAAACCCAAATACGAGTGCCGCAATTGCCGCCGTGTACAGCGACTTGGTCTTCATGATCATCACCTCCTTTCGTTGACCACTTGAGTTGAATCTCGAAACGAATCGTCCTTCCGAAACATGTAAGAGAGATCGGCGGGATGCTCCCGCCACGCCTGCATGTCCCGGACGACACCATCCGAATCCACACGGATATATACTGTTCGGGGAATCAGCCGAAACTCCCGTCGCATGGTCTCCTGCGCATCGCAAAAGACCGGCAGGGTTACCCCGGCGTGTCGCAGATGGGCGACGAGGGAGTCCACGCCGCCGCCGCGATCCGCTATCAGAACGATCTCGTGGGAGTCATGGCCGAGCGAGTCGACAACTCCTTGTATTTCTAGCACTTCGCCCAGGCACGATTCGCACCCGGGACTGAGGAGGACGGCAACTCCTCCGGCGGGGAGGGCATCCTGAAAACGGAGAGCGGTCGCCATGTCGGCTGTCCACAAGGTGAACTCTGGCACTGGCGCACCGATCCGGACCTGTTGAGCATACTTCTCCAAGCGTTCCTGCGCTTGAGCTTCCAGTTCACGGGGCTTCCGCTCTGCTTGCGTCCCCCCCCCAGGTTTAACCGTTAGTGAACTTCCGGCGAAGTAGCCCACAAGACCAATCCCGACAACGAGTAAGACCGCCGGGACCATCCGGACCGCTCCTCGGATTCCTTTTTCCATGCTTCCTCCCGCCTACCCTCGCGGGGCGTTCCAAGCGCGTCGAAACCGCATCTGACCGGGAATACCGTTGGGAGAGGAGATTATTCCATCGCTATACAGAAAAACCGCAGTCAACTGATAACCGGCATAGTTGACAGAACTTGTCCGCTTAAGAACTCTCCAGGATTCCGGCGAGATAACGCCCGCGCCGCGATCTCGACCTGCCAGGGATACCCATGTAGTAGCGGCTTTAGGCGGGACGAACCCGCTGCCGTACCATCATCACTACCTATGTGTTCGAATATCCAATTCCAATACGCGCCCCCTCTCCCCCAACCGACGGTTTAATGTCGGCTGGAGGGTTGGGGTGAGGGGGCGGCGTACGAGCAACACGATTAGAATTGTGTTGGTGTCATCCCGAACCCCGGCGGCTTTGTGCCGTCGTGAGGGATCTGTTGTTTGAGGGGCGACGAAGAGCAAAAGCAGGTCCTTCGTCGCTTCGCTCCTCAGGATGACGGGCCGGGTGATGGGGCTGTGGGGGCGGGTCTCAGACCCGCCCCTGCAAGGCTCCATCTACACGATTGGCAGATGCTCAAATCCGGTACGGCGTCGCGGCCAGATCCTCGGTGAAGATCTTCAGCGCCTGGCCCATCTGCTCGACCGTCTGGTAGCGCTCGAGCGGGTCTTTGGCCAGCGCCTTGAGGACGATCGTGTCGAACATCGAGGGGATGTTTTCGTCTAAGTCCGACGGCGGCTTGGGATTGACCTGCGTAATCTGGTAGATCAACTGCGAGATGCTCTCGCCGGAGAACGGTTTCTGGCGGGTGAGCAGTTCGTAGGCCACCACGCCGAGACTGAAGATGTCGCAGCGGCGGTCGACCGGTTCGCCGCGCAACTGTTCCGGCGAGATGTAGTGCGGCGTGCCCATCGCGATGCCGGTCTGGGTCATGGACATGCCGCCGGTGTCGAAACGGGCGATGCCGAAGTCGGTCACTTTAATCTCGAAGTTATCGAGAACCATAATATTGGCCGGCTTGACATCGCGGTGAACGATGCCCGCCTTGTGCGCGTATTCGAGCGCGTTGCAGACTTGCAGGATGATCTTTGCCGCGATGCGGTAGTTGAGTTGCACGCGCTTTTTCACCACCTGCTCGAGCGTGTAGCCCTCGAGGTACTCCATCGCGATATAGCGCAGTTCGCCCTCGGCGCCGACGTCGTAGACCGTGACGATATTCGGATGCGACAGTTTGCCTGCCGCCTTCGCCTCGCGCACCAGCCGTTCGCGCAGTTCCTCGGCGCGCGCCGGATCCTCGCCGATTCCGGCGCGGATGGTTTTGAGCGCGACCATGCGGTCGATCTCGGGGTCGCGGCCTTTGTAGACGGTGCCCATCGCCCCCTGACCGAGAACACTCAGGATTTCGTAGCGGCCCAACTGCTTCAGCCCGAGATCCTCCACGGCGGTCGCCGGGACACTGCCCGAGCCGCCGCTGGAGATCGTGCCGCCGAGCGGCCGCGGGCTCTGATCCATGACCTGCGTCGGGGTTTCCACTTCGTTGGTGTGATCGCCGGCATCGGCCGCGAGTTCGCGGGTGGCGATTTCATTGGTGCGCACCCCGCCGGTCTTCTCCAGCCCGGAGATCGCGCGCATCGGGCCGTCTTCGCGCACCACCCGAACCGGACCCGAACCGGTTTTCTCGCCGACCGCAGGGGTCACCGCCGGGGTGGCCGCTTTCTTCACTCGCGTTTTGGGTTCCGCGGCCCATGATTTCATCGCCGGGGCCAGCGCCAAAAAGAGGAGAATCTGAAGGCTCGGGTAGAGGGTCTTGGTCACTAAGTTGAACGAATTGTACAGGAAGAAATTCAAGTCCACGAACAGAAACGCCATGACCCCCAGAATCACAAACCGGTAAGTCAGCGTGACACGCGGCAGAACGAAGCCGCAAAACAGGCTGATCGCCAGGAGAATGGAAACATCGATCAGGGACGACAGTCTCAGATTCGTGATGAACCGTCCATTCAGGATGTTCGAGGCGACCGTGGCGATCTTCTCGGTGCGCGGCATGACATCGGAGGCCGGGGTCCGCAGGGTTGTCCCGTAGCCGCTGGCGGTCACGCCGACGACGACCACCTTGCCCGCAATCTCTTTTTCGACCGGCTCGCCCTCCAGGACCCGTTCCGCCGAGACCGAGCGAACGGTCTTCGCCGGGCCGCGGTAGTCGATCATGATGGTGCCGTCCTCGTCGGACGGAATAAACAAGCCGGCGAGCGAGAGCCCCTGGCCCGGGGTAATCCGCATTTGATCGTGGTGCACGCCCTTGACACAGCGCGCCAGTTGCAGCGCCATGCTCGGGTAGTAATCGCCCTCAAACTTCACCAGGAGCGGATCGCGGCGGACCTTGCCGTCGACATCCTGCCAGGTGTTCACCTGCCCCAGCGCCCATGCCGCGCGCGAGGCCTCCTCATATGGAACCGAGGCTCCATGCGCCAACGGATACGGGTACTCCATCAACTCGAGGGCCTGATCGAAGCACACGACGCCGGACCCCTTGAGGAGGTCTCCCACACCCGAGCGGGCATGGCTGCCTTCGCCGACGGCGAATCGAATCGGCAGCACGACATTGCCGGCCCGCTCGATCATGTCCGCGAGGAAGAGATTTCCCACCGGATCGCGGGTCGCGTCCTTCGGCATCTCGAAGTCAAGGCCGATGGCTTTCGGATTGTATTCGTGGAGCATGCCAACGAGGTAGCCCACGCGCTCGGCATCCCACGGCCATGGACCGAGTTTCTCAACGGCTTTGTCGTCGATGGTGACAATGACGACATCATCGGGGGCTTCGGCGCGCTTGGCCGCGGAGACCATGAAGTCCTGGATCCCCAGTTCCCACGTGGCAATGATGCGGTGATCGTCGAAGTAGAGCCCGACAATCAGCAGCGTGACCAGGCCCGCCAAAAGCCAGGGCCCGTGACGGCGCAGCCGTTCGGGATCGATTTCAAAGGCACCGCGACTTGGTTTCTTTTTTGCTGCCACGTTGGGTATCTCCATTCGAACAGACGGATCGTGTTCGACGGCCTGCCGGCATCGCCCTCACAACGGCGCGCTACGATCAGTGTCCGGATCCCGCCACGAAACGGTAGACGGAGCGGCCGATCTGGATCAGGTCGCCGTTTTTCAGCGTGGCCTCCTCGATCGCCTCTCCATTGAGACGTGTCTTGCCATGCCCGGCGACATTGCGCAGGATGTACTGGCTGCCTTCGGGATCGATGCTGGCCACGATGTCCGGGATGAACCAGCCTTTGACCTTCACATTGACATAGGGCGCCTTGCCAAAGGTGACGGAGGCATGACCGAGGCGAACCTCGCTGGGCTCGGTATCCCCCTGTGCCAGGAGCACCGAACTTCCGCCGGTGCGCTGGACCACCTCGCGGTATTTGCGGTCGGACTCGATGATCTCGCGCTGCTTTTTGGTGTGCAGCATCATGGTCCCATCCATGTCGGTCGCCTTGGCTTCGGCGGGGGCATCAGACCGGTATGTCAGCGTGTACTTGCCGATCGTGATGACATCGTTGTCGTGGAGGACATCCTCCTCCACGCGGCGGTCGTTGACGAACGTCCCGTTTAAGGACTCGTTGTCGATGATGACCGTGTTTTGCGGGTTGATTTCGATCTGCGCGTGCTTGCGCGAGACCCCGCGGTTTTCCAGGACGATGTCGTTGTCGGATGTTCGTCCGATTGAAATGCGCTTCTTTTCGGTCACGACTCGCTCGATCACCTTGTCTTCGTACCGCACGATGATTTCCGGCATGGTCCCCTCCGCAAAGGCAATGACTGCCCATCCCTGGCGATCCCACAAAGTCCCCGCCGCCGCAAACTGCCGCCGCAAATCGGTGGTTACAACCCCATGCGGCATTGCGGGACTGTGGGGCGACAACTATATTTTCGACATGAGGATCGGAAACTTGACGATCGAAGGGCGGGCTGTTCTCGCCCCCATGGCCGGTGTCACGGACATCGTCTTTCGGCGTCTGTGCCGCCGTTTTGGGGCCGCGATCGTCTATTCCGAGTTCCTGTCGACCGATGGGCTGGTCCTCAATACGATGAATCAGGAGCACAAGCTGATCCTGGCCGATGACGAGCATCCTGTTGCCTACCAATTGTTTGGCGCCAGAACGCAGACATTCGGGCCAGCCGCGAGGCAGTTGGCATCCTACCTGCCGGACATTATCGACCTGAACTTTGGCTGCCCGGTCAAAAAGGTCGTCAAGAGCAACGGCGGAGCCAGTTGCCTGCGGGACTTGGAATTAATGCAAAGTATCGTTGCCGAAACCTGTCAGGCGGTTGACCTGCCCATCACCGTCAAGATGCGCGCGGGGTGGGATCACGAGAATCTGGTCTACCGGGATGCCGCGGCCCTGGCCGTGGAAGCCGGCGCCAAGGCGGTCACCCTGCATGCCCGTACACGGGCCGATGCCTACGAGACCGCCGCACGGTGGGATTACATTGCCGATCTCAAGTCCTCCCTGACGGCCGTGCCGTTGATCGGCAATGGGGATGTGGACTCACCGGAGAGCGCGGTCGCGATGCTCGAACAGACCGGATGCGATGCGGTGATGGTGGGACGCGGCGCGTTGGGCCGTCCCTGGATCTTCGCCGAGATCAATCACTACCTCGAGCATGGTGAGAAACTCCCGCCGGCGCGAATCACGGACCGGCTGGCCGTGGCCTGGCATCACTTGCAGGAGAAAATCCGCCACAGCCCGGACGAATTGTGCGCGATTCGGCTGATGCGAAAGCAGATGGCGGGGTATTTCCGGGGGCTTCCGGGCGCCGGACAGATGCGCGGCGCGCTCATGACCTGCGAGACAGCATCCGGGATTCGCGATCTGTTCAGCGGCTACCTCGCCGAGCATCCCCCTGTTCTTGAGGAAGAAGGCAGCGACTGGATCGGGAGATTCCTCCCGCTGGACCACGAGTGGCAGCGGCCCCGTCCGGTTGCCGCCTGACCAACCCTGATGAAAGCCCTTTATTTTGATGGCGAGGCGGGCGCCGCCGGGGACATGATCCTCGGCGCACTCTTACATCTTGGCGTGGACCCCGCGATTCTCCGCGGCGCGCTGACTCCGATTACGCCTGTTCCTTTCTCACTTCGCTCCGAACGGGTGAGCATCTCCGGCATCGCCGCCACCCGCGCGATTGTGGAGGTCACCGAGGAGGAGAAGCACCGGCATCTGCCCGAGATCGAGGACTGCCTCGAACGGGGCGATCTGCCCGCCCTGGTCCGCGAACGGGCACGCCGCATTTTCCACCGGCTGGCCGATGCCGAGGCCCGCATTCACAATTCGACGCGGGAGAAAGTCCATTTCCATGAGGTTGGCGCGACCGACGCGATCGTGGACATCGTTGGCACGGTCTACGGGCTTCATCTCCTCGGGATCGAGCAAGTCTATGCCGCGCCGCTGGTGCTCGGATCGGGAGTCGGGGTATCCGCTCATGGCAGCATCATTTATCCCGCGCCCGCGGTGCTTGAGATCCTGCGCGGGATACCCGTCCGCTATGAAGGTGGGTTGGGGGAAACGACCACCCCCACCGGCGCCGCGATCCTCGCGGAAATCGCCGAGTTTGTCGATGACTTGTCATTCACGCCTGAGGCAGTCGGCTATGGCGCCGGCACCCGTCAATTCGCGGACCGTCCCAACCTGATCCGCGCGACCCTGGGGCAAGCCCCCGACGCGTTCGAGCACGATTCCCTCTGGCTGGCCACCAGCGACATCGACAACACCCGCCCGGAAGTTTTCGCCTGGGTGGTTGAACGCCTCTACCAGAACGGCGCGGTGGATGTCACGTTGACCGACATCTCGATGAAAAAGGGACGGCGCGGAACACGGGTGGAGTTCCTCTGCGACCAGACACAGCGCCATGCGTTGGCCGAGATTGTTCTCAACGAAACCGGTACGCTCGGGATTCGGTGGCAACAGGTATCCCGCACCAAGTTGCCGCGCCGGATCGACACGATCGATACACCGTGGGGTCCGATCCGTATCAAAGTCGCCATCACGCCCGACGGCGAGCGGGGCATTCCGGAGTATGAGGATTGCCGCAGCGCCGCGGCTACAAGCGGTGTTCCTTTAATGCAGATATTCGATGCCGTGACGCGCCTCTTTGCAGAGCGCGACCAGCCCTGAAATCAAAAGCTCCTCACCCCCCCGCTTCGCGGGATCTGCGACCCGCCCTCTCCCGGCGACAAAGCCGC
>JBFMFQ010000011.1:0-28697 GCA_040752075.1 Candidatus Zixiibacteriota bacterium
GCCTTCGCGAAACAGTGCTTGCACTGCGAAGCCTTGGCGAAGCAGTGGGGGTGTAGCTCAGTGGTAGAGCATCTGCCTTTTAAGCAGGTGGTCGCAGGTTCGATCCCTGCCACCCTCAGTTTCACGGACTGAAGTCAGCCCAGATTCACCCCCTGCCCTGATGTCGCATCGACAGAGCCCACTTGCATCGATAGTGGCCGCATTCGCCGTGGCGAGTTTCGCGCACGCGCAGGACGGCCCGGTCTATTCCGACGGTCCCCACGTCTTCTGGCACGACTCAACACGCGCCACCGTCTTTTATCTCTGCGAAGGCGAGATCACCAAGCGCGCATTTGAGGTTTCGGACTCTCTGCGGTTTGCGGGATTCTGCGGCGACTCCGAGACCGACTACGCGATGGCCGTGTCCCCCCCAATGGTTGAACCAGGCACGTTCGAGAGTGTGTCCCGGATCTTCGCGGTGTCGGACATTCACGGGGAGTTCGAGGCCCTCAGGACGGCCCTGATCCGGGCCGGGGTGGTGGATTCGTCCCTGCGGTGGAGCTGGGGAGACGGCCACCTGGTAATCTGCGGCGATGTGTTCGACCGCGGCGACCGTGTGACCGAGGCTCTCTGGCTGATCCATCGCCTCGAAGCCGAGGCGAAGCGCGCGGGCGGACGGGTGCATTACCTCATCGGCAATCATGAGGAAATGGTCCTCCACGGGGACAACCGGTATGTAAACGAGAAGTACCTCGACGGCGTCGCCCTTAAGTCGCGTTTGCCGCACCAGGAACTTTTTGGCCCAGAGTCTGAACTGGGACGCTGGCTGCGGACCAAGAACGCCATGGTCAGGATCAACGGCATCCTCTATGTCCATGGGGGGATCAGCCCCGAGTTTTGCGCTCTCGGGCTGCCGGTCGACTCGTTGAATGCGCGAATGCGCCGCTACCTCGAATACAGCGCGGTCCGGGCGAAGTTTGATTCGGCCGCATCTTTCTTCATGGGGATCTATGGGCCGCTTTGGCATCGGGGCTTTTTCGAGGCGGACTCCCGGGATCGCTACCAGCGGATGACCCAGGCGGAAGTCGAGTCGGTTGCGGCGTGCTTCGACGCCAGGGTCATTGTTGTGGGACACACCGAACAACCGCACGTCGCGGCCCACTACGAAGGCCGGGTCTACTCCCTCGATGTTCCGATCGAGGACCTCGGTGGAACAGAGGGATTGCTCTGGCAGGATGATGGCTTCTGGCGGGTGACTGTCGCGGGAGACAAGGTCCCGTTGCCCTGACATCATGGGTCTGGCAATGGCGGTTGCCATCCATTATACTCCGCCGCGTCATGCCCGGAGATCGGGGCATGGACAGGGTTGCACGGGCCTGGGAGCCCGTGGCGCCCGGCATAAGGCGCCCATAGCTCAGTTGGTAGAGCAGCTGACTCTTAATCAGCGGGTCCAAGGTTCGAGTCCTTGTGGGCGCACTTCTCAAGGCAGAATTCTCCCCGTCCGGGACTCCCGACAGCTCCAGCGCGGCGTCATTCAACCTGCGCCGGCGGCCTGGTACGGACTCGCGCCGTCTTGATTTCTGAGTAGCGCGACCCGCGGTCGTGGCCGACATTTCTGTCAGGGGGTGACGATCATGAGCCTGCCGGTTGGTGACATCATTCGGGACGCGTTCAAGCTGGCCTGGAAGTACAAGTACCTCTGGCTCTTCGGCCTCTTTGCGGCGGGGGGCGGCTCGATGAATTTCAGTATCCCCGGCGGCGACAACGGGAGTGCCGACCCTGTCGCGCAGGCCGAGGCCATGTACGAGTGGATCCTCGCCGCGCTCGCGGTGATCATCCTGGTTGGTCTCGTTGTTGGGACGATCATCCTGATCCTGCACGTGATCAGCAAATCGGCCTTGATCTACAATGTCTACCAGATCGAAACACACGGACAACACAGCCTGTCGGGCGGATGGGACTTCGGGGTGTCGCGTTTCTGGCCGATGCTGGGCCTGACGCTGCTGGAATTTCTCGTGACATTCGCATTCGTGGTCGTGGTCGTCCTGGCGGTGATCGTCTTCTTTGTCATCCAGACTCTGCTGGGCGTGCTTTCACTGTTGTTTGCGATTCCGATTCTGATTGCGGGCATCGGGATGATGCGGCTGACATGGAATTACGCGGACCGGTTCGTGACCCTGGAAACACGCGGGGTGATCGACGCTTTGGGCGAGGGTTGGGCGCTCATGCGCCGTGAGTGGCGCCCGTCGGTGACCATGCTCCTGGTGAAGATCGGGATTGCGATTGCGGTGGCGATGGCGGTGCTCGGCATCGGCGCGATGCTCATCCTGCCCGCGGTGGGGCTTTGGTTTGTCAGCATGCCGCTGGCAATCGTCTATGGAGTGCTGGTCTTGCTGCCGTTCGCGGTCCTGATCGGGGCCTACTTCGGGACTTTCGATTCGACCACCTGGACCAAGGTTTTTCTGCACCTGCGGGCGCCGGTGTACGCGGCCGCGCAGGGAGCCGGCGCACCCCCGGCGCCACCGGCCGAACCGACCCCGCCGGGGCGTGAATCGCCGCCGATCTTTGAGTGAACCGCGTAATTGCCCGTCCGGGTGGGCGCAACTGCCCCCGCCGGCGCCCGAACCCCCTTGACAGGACCCAACGCGGCCATTAGCGTTGGCCTCTGACCCCGAGAGGGCGGGGCCAATTCATGGACGCTGACCCCCCATCCAAACCGTCAATCGGCCGGCTCATCCTCAGTACCTTCCGAAGGACGTTTGTTTCCGGTGTGCTGGTGACTGTTCCGGTCATCATCACAATCCTCATTCTTAATTTCCTCTTCCGCCAGGTGGACGGAATCCTTTCGCCCCTGGTGTCGAAGGCGCTCGGGAGATCGATCCCCGGCATGGGCCTCGCGGCCACGCTCGCCCTGATCATTGCGGTGGGAGTGCTTGCTCGGAACGTCGTCGGATCGCGGCTCTTCGGTCTGGGTGAATTGCTTTTTGTCCGGACGCCCCTGGTTCGCGCGGTCTACTCCGCCGCCAAGCAGCTAGTGGAGGCGGTCGCCCTGCCGCAGCGCAATTCGTTCAAGCGGGCGGTCCTCTTCGAGTATCCGCGCCGCGGGACCTATGTCCTCGGCTTTGCCGCTGCACGCACGCACCTTAAGGAAGGTCCGATCACGGGCGATTTGGTCGCTGTTTTTGTGCCATCGACGCCCACCCCGGTCACCGGGTTTGTGATCTTTGTCCCCGCCAATGAAGTCTATGAACTGGCGATTCCCACGGAGGACATCGTCAAGATGATCGTGTCGGGAGGCATTACGACCCCGGCGGAGCTGCTGCGCGCCCCGCAATCCACACTACTGACGGAGACTGCCACACCATGAGACTTGCCGCATTATTGGATCCGGACTGGGTATCGGCGGACCTGAAGGCCGACACGAAGGCGGGCGCCATTGATGAATTGATGGACCTGGTGATTGCCCAGCGCCCGGAGATCGACCGCGCCGGGGTTCTGCGCTCGGTCGCCGAGCGTGAGGAAATCGAGAACACATCCTTCGGGCGCTGTTTCGCGTTCCCGCATGCGCGCACCGACCTGGTCAGGGAGATGCACATTGCGCTGGGGATCTCCCGCAAAGGGATCAAGGCGCCGACACCCGACGGAAAGCCGTTGCACGTGATCTGCCTGCTTCTGACCCCGCGAAACATCGCCCAGTTGTATCTGCAGACCCTCTCCGGACTGGCGGCTCTGGCGCGCAACGAGGAGAACCTGCCCAGACTGCTCGCCGCGAAGGCCCCCGACGAAGTCATCCGTGTGATCTGGGACACCGGGCTTACCATCCGCAAGCATCTCACAGTGCGCGACATCATGCACCGCGATGTGGTTTCCTGCACACCGGATGAGACTTTGAAGGACGTTGCCAACAAGTTCTACCGATACCGTGTGTCCGGAATGCCGGTTGTCGACTCGGATGGCAAACCCATCGGAATGATCTCCGAGCGGCACCTGATCCAAGCGGCGCTCCCCGACTACGAGACCCTGATTCAGAACCTGGCGATGGCCCCCGACGCCGAGCCATTCGATGAACTCCTGCGCCACGAGGACGAAATCCGGGTCAAGGACATCATGACGACCAAGGTCTACTCCACAACGGAGGACACGCCGATCGTCGAGGTGGCCGCGCAGATGCTCTTCCGCAACATCCGGCGCATTCCCGTTGTTCAAAACGACAAGGTCATCGGGATTGTCCTGCGGCGGGATATTGTGAGCAAGGTCATTCGGGGGTAGGGCGCTACTTCTCTTTTGAATCGAAGAACAGCCGGTCGATCAGTTTCCTTACCAGAGCAGATTGATCGTCTGCCGCCCCCGTGTTGTCCGCGTTCAACGTCACCTCATCAATCACCTCTACCAGATCGATGACAGATTCACTTCTGGAAGCCGGATCGGGTGAGGCGCTCTCGTAAGGAATTGCTCCCATATCGTTTCGTGTGCCGTCGGGGTCGTTGTAAGCCGGGTCGGGGTCGCCGGCGTTGATACAGGGGGAGTTGCCGGAAAGCCGGTAGTCACCGGAGGACACCGCTACGAATTCCGGCGATTCGGACAGGTCATGTTCCCCCGCCAACGCACCGTTTTGGTAGTCTGGAGCGTTGTCCCAGATCAAGTTGTAGTCAATGAAGTCCGCCGAAGGCGGTACCGAGTACCAGCGCCGGTTGATACCATAGGCTGACCCTCCGACGACGATGTTGTTGCGGATCGTCGAGTACCCTTTGTCGTCGGTTATACCGCCCCTATTTTCGACCAACGTGTTGTTGGTTATGATGGCATGCTCATTGAATATTCCAATCGCGACCTGGCAAGAGTTGTAATCGAAGATGTTTCGAGTAATTGTCCCAATTCCCCGGTAATTCGCAATGCAGGAGCCCCCTGAGTTGTTATTAAACCGATTGCCGGTAATCGTGACACTTCCCCCATCGCATTCAATGACGCGAAGCAATCCCGAGTAATCCCTAAACTCGCAATATTCGATGCTCGGGCGGGCGTAATTCTGAATCAGGACGACGGGCGAGGAGTGAGAGCCATAGACCGTGAATCCTTTCAGTGTTGTTCCCTCGGGCTCTCCCAAAACCAAGCTGATCCCTGCTTCCGGTCGCAACGGCCGTATGAAAGTGACTGCGGGGCCAGAATCCGACAGAACCACGATTTGCTTTCCCCGAAATGTCAGATTCTCAAGATACTCGCCCGGGCTGACGAGCACCGTGTCCCCGCTTCCGGCCGCATCGATGGCGTGCTGAATTTTAGGGAATTCTCCGGGAACCCGGATTACAGAAGGCGCCGCCATTTGCTCCACAGGAGCGACTTGAAATACCTGGACTTTCCGTCCCGCGTAAATGAGGTCGCGACGTAGCGGCTCGAGCGTGGCCCCTGTGGCGAATGGACCGTCCTCCGGCATTACCAGAAGTCCTTGATAGAACGCATCAGGGATCGAGAACACATGCGCCATTCTGCCGGCGTCGGCAACGAGCATGAACTCAGGACTGTCCGACCCCGTTCGCACAATCCCGCCATACCAGAACGTCGCATCGAAGTGGATCGGCGCCAATGACTCAGTAATGGTCGAATCATGAAATCGGACCGTGCGAAGCGAGTAGTATGGATTGACAAAGGCATATGCAAGGTCGTCCTCTCCGGTGTTGTCGCGCAGGCGACCCAACCCGAGGCCGAACCGGCGAACATCGGGATATGCGTACGGCGGCGCGTCGTTCAGTGACAGATCGTAAAAGGTTGCAGCAGTGCGTGGCTCATTGTCATCCTCCAAGACAGCACGTAGGTAGTATGTCCAATGATGGGCTGTACTCGGATTGCAATTGCCGGACTGATACATGTCCCAATCCGATTGGGATGGGCAGAGAAGTCCCCGCACTGTCGGCCCGTCGATTATCTGAGCAATGTCGGCGTGAGATGTCGCATCGTAGGCGACCCTGCCAAGAGTCGGCCACACGAGGGTGTCGGCGGCATTCAATATCAGGCGCCCCTCACTCCACTTGTTGTAGTACGTGAATGTACATCCGAAGTGGGTGATCGATGAAGACGACGACCTCGTCTTTAGGAAGAGCAGTCGGCCCTCGCTCGCACCACGTGGCACCCAAGCAAATCGCGTGGATCCGGCGGGACTGCTACCAACCTGAGTCCACTGGTCGCGGAGCGGACTCAGCTCGAGGATTCTCCCGTCGCTCGTCCAGAGCAAAGGTTCGGCATATTCCGTACCAGTTCGGAATGTGAAGCCCAGAAAAGTGCCCGGCGGCTCTGGAAGCGGCCAGAGATGGTTGGTCTTGGGCTCCCAAATGGACAGGGCCTGGTCGCCGTTACCGTTCGTTTGCCGAAAGATGATCTCCTCCAAACCGTCCCCGTTCAAGTCGTGCACTTGCAGAAGATCCGCCTGTCCATCGCATTCAAGCACAGCCGCCAGTCTCGTCGAGAATGATGCCCCGAGTGAATCGGATAGGGAGTCCGGGGTTCCGTCTCCCAAATCGGGAACGACCACGGAGACAGACTCAAACGTGCTGAGCTCACCGTCCGTCACTTCGATCTCTAGAGTGTGCACGCCAATATCGGATTCGGAGGGAGAGATGATCAAGGTTGCAGTCCCGTCAGAGTGATCGACAATGGAAGCAAATTCATCGGCCTCCGCGACCCGGAGCGACGGAATCGTGCTATCCGGGTCAGTCGCCGAAACGGAGAAACTCCGCGAGGAGCCGGGCAGGACATAGACTCTGGCCGGGAAACTGACCCATTGCGGGCTGCGATTCTCCCGAAGTCTCACGAGCACCACGACCATGGCGGTGTCTGCAAGAGAGGTGTCACTCACAATCAAGCGTACATCGTGTTGCCCCACCTGCGCGGGTGATGGAGTTATCCTGAACTCCCCAGTACCATCCCCCCTATCGAAGAGAGTCGTGTTGTAAGGCGCTGAGAGAACTTTGATCGAGAGTCTGTTGCGGTCCGGGTCCCATGCCGCCAACTCGATGGTGGTGGTCTCCTCGGCGAAGGCCGACACTTCCTTGGGAATTGTGGCCCAGCGTGGAGGTCGATTGACCGCTGGAACCACGATGATACGCAACTGCGCCTCCGAGGTTGATACGCCATCGAAGGCGAGAAATCCGACGATTTGCGAACCGACCTGGCTGGCGTACGGCGCAAACACCAGTCTCCCTGTCCCGTCCAGGTTGTTTTGAAACTCCGCATTGGGAGGCAGCCAAAGGACCGTGATTCGTGGCGGCGGCCCGTCCGGGTCGCTCACTGTGATGTCGAGTTCCAGAACTTCGTCCGTGCGGACGACAGTGGATTCAGGAAGTGGCCCCCAGACGGGCGGCAGGTTTTGTCCCGCTTGGACCAACAGCACAACTGAAGCGGAATCGGAACCTTCGCCTTCGGTCGCGATCAACAGCACAGTGAAGGAACCGATCTGGGCGTATACGGGGGCAAAAGTCAGTGAGCCCGCTCCTGTTCCCCAGTCCGTAAAGGTGGCGTTCGCCGGGAGGTTTTCGGCACGCAGTATGATCGGTAAACCGACACGGCCATTGGCCAGCACTGTGGTGGACCTCTCAGTGCCGACGGAGACCGTTACGGTGTCCGGGGCGTACACCCACTCGGCGTCCCCCTGACCTGCCGGGGAGCCGACGACGAGAGTGACAGTTGCTGTATCGGCATGTGTCCCATCGGAGGCGATAATGAGAATGACCTGCCGCCCCGACTCGCCGGGCGGCGGTGAGAACACGATCAACCCTGTCCCGTCCTTGTGATCGCTGAATGACGCGCCGATAGGCAGATCGTGTGCCGTCAACCCGGGGATCGTGCCGTCGGCGTCCTCTGCCAAGACATGGATGTAACCAGTCGTACCGGCGAGGACCGTCAGGCTCTCGGGAACAACCTTCCAATGTGGCGGGTGGACATTCAGGGGCACGAAGCAGACAACGAGCGTGGCCGTGTCGGAATACTTCCCATCGGAGGCAATCACCCGGGCAACATAGTCGCCGAGCAAATGGACCGTCGGCTGGAGCAGGAGCAGGCCGGTTCCATCACCGTTGTCGTGGAACTCGGCAGTGGGGGGCAGGATGTCCGCATAGAGCCTCGGAATTGTTCCCTGAGGGTCCGTCGCGCTCACTGGCTGTGAGTATACCTCGCCCTGGGTTACATGGATGGTGTCCGGGAGCGGAGCCAGTGCTGGTGTGCTGTCAACCACAGGAGGAAGGGCAACATTGACCCGAGGGCCGCTCGTTGCCAACGCCGGGGCAGGGCACACAACTCCAATCCCTGCAACGGCAAGCAGGAGCACTGTGACTCCAGCATGAGGGAACCGGAGAAGTGAACTGCTTCCCATGGCATTGCTCCCCCTTCTCAATCATCGATGCGTGGCAGGGGGTGTCACGCGATGCGGGGCACTCTTTAATCTATGGCCTTTTTCAAGCTTGGAAAGCCGCTTTTCTGCCCAATTGTCCACTTTTGACAGTCGGCCTTGGCCGCAAATGCTCTTGGCGACGGCTTGAGGCGGTCCTACCTTCGCCCCATGGCCAAGAAAATCCCGACTCCTGTTCGTGGAAAACAACCGACCCCTCCCGGAACGAGGCGACCCGCTGCCGGTAACGGCGGGCTCGGCGCCATGATCTCCGCTCATCCGGTGCGCTGGGCGGTGATCGGGTATGCCATTCTGACCGTACTGTTCTTTTCCAACGTGGTGTTCTCACCGGGAAAGATGGTCTACGGGACCGATTCGATGTCGGCGGGCGTTTTCTTCCGGACATTCTACTCCGACTTTCTCTCGTCCCACTGGCGCGTGCCGATGTGGAACCCCTACATCCACGCCGGGCTGCCGTTTGTCGATGCCATGCACGGGGACATTTTCTACCCCGCCGCGATTCTGCAATTGATCTTTCCGGTGACGTATGCCTTGGGGCTGAAACTGATCCTGCATGTGTTCCTGGCCGGCGTGTTTATGTTTTTGTTCCTGCGCCGGATCGGACGATCCGACTTGGCCTCCTTCATCGGCGGCGCCCTCTACATGTTCACACCGTGCCTCGTCTCGCTCTTCTATCCGGGGCATGATGGGAAGGTGTATGTCACGGCCCTGACACCGCTGGCCTTCCTGGCTCTGCACAGCGGCGTTACAACACGAAAGGTGGGGCCGTTTTTGGGGTTCGGGCTGGTCTACATGCTCATGATCCTCACCGCGCATGTGCAAATGGCGTTTTATGCCTCCTGGGGACTTGGGTTGTACTTCCTGTTTTTGCTCTGGAAGGAGCATCACTTCCGTCCGGGCCGAATCGCGATGCCGATTGGGGCCTTTGTCCTGGCGGTGCTTCTCGCGGTGGGGGCGTCGGCCATCCAGTGGATGGCTCCCTACCAGTATCTGGGCAAGCACTCGCAGCGGATTCAGCATGCCGAGGGGCGCGGCGGCTACGAGTGGGCGGCCTCGTGGTCGATGCACTCGGAGGAATTGCTGTCGGAGATCAACCCCAACTTCCCCGGCGAGGATGTGCAGGGACGCCCATCCAGCTACTGGGGACAGAATTTCTTCAAGCTGAACTCGGAAGCGGTCGGCGTCGTCGCCGTCGCACTCGCGGTCGTTGCGATTGTCGCCGCTCCCGGGCCGATGGTTTGGTTCTTTGCGGGTCTGTCGGTCCTCGCGCTTCTGCATGCGCTCGGGGATTCCACGCCCGTATTCCGGCTGTTTTTCCACCTTGTGCCGATGGTGAAGAAGTTCCGCGCCCCATCCATGATCAACTTCCTGTTTGCCTTCAGTTGGATCGTCATCGCCGCGCGGGCGCTGGATGTGCTCTTGGACGAGAAGTCGAAGGCGGCGGGGACGCATCGGCGGCCCGACGGGCTGCGTGTCCTGACCGTGATCACCGGGGCGTATGTGCTATTGACCCTGATTTCGCTGGTTATGGGATCTTCGCTTTTGACCACCTGGGCATCGATCGTGGGCAACCCGCTCGCGGGAAACAAGGCGGCGGCCCTGCAAAACAACGCCTCATCGGTCGCGGGTGGATTCCTGATCGGCGCACTGGCCCTCGGCGCCCTGACCGCGTTGATCCACTTCCGGCGGAAGGGACAACTGGGAACCGGATCAACCGCTCTCGGACTGGTCCTGGTTGCCGTCCTGCCGCTTTGGCAATTCGACGCACGGTTTGTGGAAACGGTCGATCCACGTCCCTACTATGCCGACCGGCCGATCCTGCAGGCGATCCGGCGTCATGCGCCCGATCAACCCTACCGGGTGCTGAACCTGCCGCAGACACTCGAAGACAACTACCTCGCCCTGCATGGCATCGAAGAGATATCGCCATCGGCCATGCACGGCAATCACCTGCTCATCCATGACGACTTCGTGGGCCGTCACGATCCCCAACCCGCGCTTCTGGCGGCGCCGGCGACGATGGACCTGCTGAACGTTGACATGATTGTCTCCCCGCAGCCGCTGGGGGATCCGGGTTTCGAGGTCCTCGAGCAGGCGCAGGGAGTCGTGCTTTTGCGCAACAAGGATGCGCTGCCCCGCGCGGCGGTGTTCTACGAGTATGAAGTGAACGGGGATTCGGCAGCGACTCTGGCCCGTCTGCGCGATCCCCAGTTTCCCTACCGGAGCCGGCTGATTCTCGACCAGCCGCTGGGGAACCTGCCGCCCAGCACGGGGAACACGTCCCAGACCGCCATCACCCCGGCCCGCATTACCGAGTGGGATGTCGACCGTTTCGTTGTTGAGTGCGATGCCGCCCGCGATGGGCTTCTGTGGCTCTCGGAGAATTACTACCCGGCGTGGAGCGCGACCGATGAGACCGGGCAGCGTCTGCCGATCTACCGTGCCGATTACACCTTCCGCGCCGTGCCGGTGACCGCCGGGGTGCACCGGATCACGTTTGAATTCCATTCCTCCGTGTTCACAACGAGCGCCTGGTTGTCTCTGGCCTGTCTGCTTCTGCTTCTCGGCGGGTGGTCCTCATCATTGTGGAAACGCGAGGCGCCGACCAAGCACACCCCTCCGGCGGGCGCTCACTGATGGCGGATCGGAACACCGCCAAACAGGGACCGAAGCCATTGGTCCCGGCCACTGAGAGCCCTGCCGAATTCACGCTCAAGGCGATCATCTCCGGGATTCTCTTTGGGGTTCTCTTTGGCGCGGCCAATGCCTACCTCGGATTGAAAGCCGGCCTCACGGTCTCAACGTCGATTCCCATCGCGGTCATGACGGTCGCGGCCTTTCGCGCCCTCCGGATCGCCGGTTCGCGCTCGACCATTCTCGAAAGCAACATGTCGCAGACCATCGGGTCGGCGTCATCGTCGCTCGCCTCGGGTGTCATCTTCACCGTGCCCGCGTTGTTCCTGTGGGGCGCCCATCCCACCCTTGCCGAGATCACGCTCCTGGCCATGTGCGGCGGCCTGCTTGGCACGGCCATGATGATTCCGCTGCGGCGATTCCTGATCGTCCGTGAACACGCCAATCTTCCGTACCCGGAGGGAACGGCCTGCGCTGAGGTGCTGGAAGCGGCGGAGGGGAAAAGCGCGCAGGCGAAGCCGCTCTTTACCGGGCTTGGGCTCGGCGCGCTCTATAAATCCTGCACCGGCTTTCTGCATCTCTGGGAGGACTCGCCCAGCACCGGAATTATCGGACTGCCCAAAGCACAGATCGGGATTGAAGCAACACCCGCTCTTTTGGGCGTGGGGTTCATTCTCGGGCCACGCACAGGAGCGGTCATGGTCGCGGGGGCGGCGATTTCCTGGGTCTTGCTAATCCCGCTTCTTGCCTACCTCTGGGGCGATGCGAATCAGCCCATCTTTCCGGAGGCGGTCAAGCTGGTGCGTGACATGTCCACCGGGGAAATCTGGTCGCGGTACATCCGTTATCTGGGCGCCGGAGCGGTGGCGATGGCGGGGATTGTGACGATTATCAAGTCGATCCCGACCATGGTCGAATCCTTCCAGCTCGGTTTTTCCGAACTCACCAGGCGAAAATCGGATCTGCGCACCGAGGTGCTCCGCACCGAACGGGACTTGAGCATGCGAACGGTTGCGCTCATTGTGCTTGCGATCGCACTGGGGATTCTGGCCATCCCCCACTTGGTCGGAGGGTTCGACTCCGTCATCGCGCGGGGAATCGTGGCGCTGTGCATTTGCATCTTCTCGTTTTTCTTCGTGACGGTCTCATCGCGCATTGTCGGACTCATCGGTGTGTCTTCAAACCCGACCTCCGGCATGACGATCGTCACCCTCCTGGGGACATCGTTCGCATTCTACGCCCTGGGGTGGACTGATTTGAGCGGCCGGATTACGGCGTTGTCCATTGGGACGGTTGTTTGCGTGGCGGCGTCGATCGCGGGCGACATGTCGCAGGATCTGAAGACCGGATTTCTTCTCGGGGCCACGCCATCCCGGCAACAGATCGGCGAGTTCATCGGCGCCCTGACTTCGGCCGGGGCGGTCGCCTATGCGGTCACGGTTCTCCATGGCGCCTACGGATTCGGCTCGACCGATCTGCCGGCGCCGCAGGCCACCTTAATGAAGACCGTCGTCGAGGGTGTCCTCGCCGCAGAGATCCCATGGACACTGGTTCTTGTCGGGGCGGCGTTCGCGCTGGTGGTTGAGGCTTTGCGGATCCCCTCGCTCCCATTTGCGGTCGGGCTCTACCTGCCGGTCAGCACCATGACACCGATTTTTGCCGGGGGTATGGTCCGCTGGCTGGTGGACCGCCGTTATCGTCATGCCGCAAGCAACCCGGACAAGGACCGCGGGGTGCTATTGTCCTCGGGATTGATCGGCGGGGAGGGGTTGATTGGGGTCGGCATTGCCGCCTGGACCTACTTCGCCGGCAAACCAGCGGGAGTGGGCGATGAATGGCTTGGGCCATTCTCCGGTTTGGCGGCGCTGGCCCTGTTCGGGGGATTGGCGTGGGTGCTTGCGCGGCGCGGCACGTCACAGAGTGTGTCTGCCTGATGCCCGCACACTACATCTTGCTGACCATGATGGAATCGCCTGGAATGCCGGCCGCCTCGAGCGCGCGGAAAAAGTGGCCGATGGTCAGGAGATACCGATCGGACCGCAACGCAATGTCCTCCCGAATGGTCGGCGAGACATTGCTGTAGAAATAATGCCCGGAGTGGGTGTTCACGAGCGTGATCCGGGGGGCGGGATTCCGCTCCACGAAGAACGCACCGGCGGTGAGCACCGGCTCTCCGGGAAAGAGGAAGGCGTGATTGGCGCGGGGCACCTTGCGCCCGGTTTCCCTTTCGACTCGTTCGACTTCTTCGCGCAATAGTTCGCGGCCAAACCGGATCCGCCCATTGATGCCGACGGCGAAGAAGTACTCGCCGGCCGCCAGAGTATCCAGCCCCTCGCGTGTCAGGGTTTGAATGCCGCGCATGTCGCCGCCGCGCTCCTGGAATTTCCGCATCTCCTCCTGAAATGCCGGCGCCTCTTTGTTCGGGTAGGCACAGGATTCGGCGTTTGCAACCAGCGCCTCCCGCAGGGAGTCGGTCGGCAGGAATGCGAGAATTCCGTCTGCGAAGTCGGCGCGGATCGCGGCGTGCGCGTGCAGAGCGCTCTTGTAGTTCTCATACCCTTCGATCACATACGGCGGGTCCGTGGCATACAGATCCACGGCCTCGGGCAGGCCGAACTCCACGGCGGATTTCAGCGCGGGGTCCGGGAGACCGAGGTCGATGGCGTAGAGATAATCGGAAACGGCGCGGGCATAAGGCCGTGTGCGCTTCCCGTCTTGAGCGAGGTGGGTGCCAACCATGAGATCGTGAGCCCAGATCAACCAACGGGTTTGCGCAATGGTGACCAGGACAACCGGAATCTCGCGGTCCAACCAGAGAATCAATGCACCACGGAAGCCTTCGGGGGCCTCACGAAGCGGCTTGGTGAGGGCCTCTCGAACGCGCTTGACCGCAGAGTGCGATTTGGCGCGCGCAATCGCCGCCTGCAGCGATGCGAGATCCGGGCAAATGACACGTGGGGCACGGAATGTCTCTGCCCCGGCGAGATGATCCTCCATGAGTGGATCAAGCGGCCCGGTCACATGGTATCCCTCGCTCTCCGGAAAGAGTTCGCGGAGCGACGCTTGCAGATCGGCGTGTTGGCGGGCCAGAAGGCTGTCGAACGCCGCGCCCGTTATGGGCTCAATCGACCCGGCACGGGTGGTCGCCATCGACGCGATAAGAGTGGCGAAGAGAGTAAGAACGTGGATCAGCAAACGGTGCGACTTGATTCGATTGTCCATCGTGGGTGTTTGTCGGAGCGGGGGTTATCGGTTATCGGTACGTGATCCGGTAGATGGCGTCATTGAAGTCATCCGAAACCAGAAGCGAACCATCGGGCATAACTTGGACATCGACCGGCCGTCCCCAGACCTCGCCATCCTGGAGCCATCCGGTGGCGAATGGCTCGTAGGAGGGGGCGTTGTCGCCATCGAGACGGACCAGCATTACCCGGTATCCAATGGGAGTGCTGCGGTTCCAGGAACCATGCTCGGCGATGAAAATCTGATTGCGGTACTCCCCGGGAAACATGGATCCGGTATAGAATCGCATGCCCAGCGCCGCAACATGAGGTCCCAACTCCCGCGCGGGCCGCGTGAAGTCCTCCGTGCAGTCATGCCCGGCGCCGAATTCGGGGTCGGAAATGCCGTTGCCGTGGCAGTAGGGATACCCGAAGTGCATGCCCTTTTGAGGTGCACGGTTGAGTTCATCGGGGGGCAGGTCATCCCCCAGCCAGTCACGCCCGTTGTCGGTGAACCAGAGATCGCCGTTGGCGGGATTCCAATCGAAACCGACGGTGTTGCGAATGCCGGAGGCGAAGACTTCGAATCCCGAACCGTCGCGATACATTCGTGTGATGCTCGCGTACCGGGGGTCGGCGCTTTCACAGATGTTGCAGGGCGCGCCGATGGGAACATAAAGACGTCCATCGGGGCCGAAACGGATGGATTTCCACCCGTGGTGCTGATCGGTCGGGAAATCATCGCGGACGATGACCGGGCCGGGGGGATCGGACAGGCGGGCTTCGATGCTGTCGAAGCGCAGCACGCGGTGGACCTCGGCGACATAGAGCGACCCATCCCGAAATGCGACCCCGTTGGGCATGTTGAGTCCCCGGGCGACGGTGTAAACGGTGTCCGCCCGGTGATCGCGGTTGCGGTCCACCAGAGCGTAGACCCGGCCCGCCGAACGGGTTCCGACAAACAGGGTGCCGCTGTCCCCCAGTGCCATGGATCGGGCGCCGGGAACATTGGCCGCGTACGTGTCGATGCTAAAGCCGTCGGGGAGAGTGATCGGGTCCAAGGGCTGGCTGGCGATTTCATCCGAGCACGAGAAGAGCAGCGCCGCCAGAAGGGTCGTCCACGCGGTCCTCCACGGCCGTCCCAGGATGTCATTCAGCCGAACAAGCATGATCGATTTTACACCGAACATGGCCCGACATCAAAAGCAAATCATTGTCAGGCCCTCCTCGCCCCCGGCAGGTCCCGTCAGGAATTCGCTTGAACCAGAGGCAGTTGGTGATCATTTTGGGCTTCCTGCCCGGGCTGGCAGAGCACGGCCAACCGTCAATCGAACCCCGCCCGCGCTGTTTGATCGATGGATGTCCTTCGCAGCCAGATTGTCACCAGTTCCGAAGAATTCCAGGCGAATGTGCGTCATCATCGCGCGTTGGGCGCCTTGCTGCGAGAGCGCCTGACCAAAGTCCACGCCGGCGGCCCGCCCACGGCCATCGAAACCCAGCGGAAACGCGGCAAGCTTCTGGCGCGTGAGCGGATTGAAAAGCTCCTCGACCCGGACACACCCTTTCTGGAACTCTCCGCCCTGGCGGCGTGGGACCGGTACGACAATGAGGTTCCATGCGCCGGACTGGTAACGGGAATCGGCCGGATCAGCGGTCGCGAGTGCGTGATTGTCGCCAACGACTCCACGGTCAAGGGCGGGACGTATTTTCCGGAGACGATCAAAAAGCACATCCGGGCCCAGGAAATCTCGATCGACAACCGACTGCCGACCGTCTACCTCGTCGATTCCGGCGGGGTCTTCCTGCCCATGCAAGCCGAGGTCTTCCCCGACAAGGAGCATTTTGGCCGGATCTTCTACAACCAGGCGGTGATGTCATCCCTCGCAATCCCCCAGATTGCCGTCGTGCTTGGCATGTGCACGGCCGGCGGCGCGTATGTCCCGGCGATGTCCGATGAAAACATCATCGTCAAGGGCGCCGGGACAATCTACCTGGCCGGGCCGCCGCTGGTGAAGGCGGCGACCGGCGAGGAGGTCTCCACCGAGGATCTGGGCGGGGGCGAGATGCACTCGCGGGTGTCCGGCGTGACCGATCACCTCGCGAAAAGCGAGGATGAGGCGCTGCATGTCTGCCGCAATATTGTGGAGAACCTGAATACCGTGAAAGAGGTGGGGCTGGACATCGCCGCGCCGGAGGACCCAGCCTACGCGCCGGAAGAGTTGTACGGTGTGCTGCCCACGGACACGAAGCATCCTTACGATGTCCACGAGGTGATTGCGCGTCTGGTCGACGGCAGCCGTTTCCATGAATTTAAGTCCAATTACGGCCCGACTTTGGTGTGTGGATTTGCCCGCTGGATGGGTTACCCGGTCGGGATCATTGCCAACAATGGCGTGCTCTTCAGCGAGAGCTCACTTAAGGGCGCGCATTTCATCGAGCTGTGCACCCAGCGACGGACGCCTTTGATCTTCCTCCAGAACATCACCGGGTTCATGGTCGGAAAGCGCTACGAGCAGGGCGGGATTGCGCGCGATGGCGCCAAGATGGTGCAGGCGGTCGCGACCGCCGCGATTCCGAAGATCACCGTGATCATCGGCGCAAGCCATGGCGCCGGCAATTACGCCATGTGCGGCCGCGGGTACCGTCCGCGCTTTCTGTTCACATGGCCGAACTCGCGGGTGTCGGTCATGGGCGCCGAGCAGGCCGCCAGTGTGCTGGTGCAGGTCAAGCGCGATCAGTTGGCGCGGGAGAACAAGACCCTCTCGCCGGAAGACGAACGGCGCATCGCCGATCCGGTCCTGGCCAAATACGAACGCGAGGGCGATCCCTACTACGGTTCCTCGCAATTGTGGGATGACGGCATCATCGATCCGGCGGAAACCCGCCAGGTTGTCGCTCTCGCGTTGTCGGCTTGCCTGAATGCTCCCATCGGTGAGACCCGCGCGCCGGTCTACCGCATGTAACCCATGCCCATTTCCTACGAGACAATCCGGGTTGACGCCGAAGGGCCGGTCCTTTCGATCCGTCTCAACCGTCCGGAAGTCCGCAACGCATTCAATGAAGTCGTGATTGCAGAGCTGACCGGTCCGTTCACGGCCCCTCCCGCCGGCACACGTGTGATTGTGCTGCGCGGCGAGGGAGCGGGCTTCTGCGCGGGGGCGGACATCAACTGGATGAAAAAGAGCGCCGGCTACACCGAGGCCGAGAATGCCAGGGATGCCGCGGCGATGCGGGCCATGTTCCGGGCGATTGATGAATGTCCCTGTCCGGTGATTGGCCGTGTGCACGGGGTCGCGCTCGGCGGCGGCATGGGACTGGTGGCCGCCTGTGACATTGTTGTCGCGGCAGATAACACCAAATTCGGATTCACCGAGGTGCGTCTGGGGATTGTGCCCGCGGTGATATCGCCCTTCGCCTTGCGAAAGATCGGGGTCGGTCAGGCCCGCCGGTATTTCCTGACGGGAGAGTTGTTCGACGCCGCCAGGGCGCTAAGCATGGGGCTTGTCCATGAGGTCGTTCCAATCGGCGAACTCGATGTCATGGTCGGGTCGATCACCAAGTCGCTCTTGCAGTGCGGTCCTCACGCGGTGGCCACGGCAAAGAAGCTGATTCGTGAGGTCATGGCGCTCGGCTTGGACGATGCGGGGGATTACACCGTTTCCACCATTGCCCGGGTGCGTGTCTCCGCGGAAGGACAGGATGGACTGGGTGCGTTTCTGGAGAAGCGCAAACCCGGATGGGTATGAAGATCCTGGTCGCCAACCGAGGGGAGATCGCCTGCCGCATCTTTCACACGTTGCGGCGATTGGGCATTCCCTCCGTTGCGGTGCACAGCGAGGTGGATTCAGACTCCACTCACTTGTGGCTGGCGGATGAAACAGTCAAACTCGGCGCCATCGATTCGTATTTGAAGCCCGGCCTGATTCTGGAAGCGGCCCGGAAGACCGGCGCCACGGCGATCCATCCGGGCTACGGTTTCCTCTCTCAAAATGCCGGATTTGCCCGTGCCTGCGCATCGGCGGGTGTTGTCTTCATCGGTCCCTCACCTGAAGCCATGGTCGCCCTCGGCGACAAACGCGGTTCGCGCAAGACCGCCGAGGATCATGGAGTGCCGGTCATCCCCGGCGCCCGCGAGTGCGACACGGTCGATCAGGCGAAGGCCGCTGCGGACAAAGTCGGCTACCCGATCCTGATCAAGGCGGCGGGCGGCGGCGGCGGCAAGGGAATGCGTTTGGTCTCCAATGAGAGTGAAATCGAAGAGGCGTTTGCGGGTGCGCGCCGGGAATCCAAAGCCGCGTTCGCGGATGATCGCCTGCTGGTTGAGAAGTACATCTTCCCGGCGCGGCATGTGGAGGTCCAGATTCTCGGCGACGGAAAAGATGCGGTGGCCTTCGGCGAACGCGAGTGCAGCTTGCAGCGCCGGTACCAGAAGATTATTGAAGAGTCCCCATCACCGGGCATCAACGAGACGACGCGCCAGGGCCTGATGGAGTCCGCCATCACGCTGGCGCGGGCGGCCGGGTATGCAAATGCCGGAACGGTTGAGTTTCTGGTCGGGCCCGACGGCAGTTACTATTTCCTGGAAGTGAATTCGCGACTGCAGGTCGAGCATCCCGTGACCGAGATGCGTTTCGGCGTCGACCTTGTCGCCCTGCAGATTGATATCGCACACGGAGGCCGTCTCCCGACTGTCCCGGCGCCGCGTGGGCATTCGCTCGAAGCGCGCCTCAATGCGGAGGACGCCTACAATGGATTTCTTCCCGCCTCCGGTCCGGTGCTGATGCTGGAGTGGCCGAACCAGCCATTCACCCGGGTCGACACCGGCATTCATGAGGGATCGCGAATCGAACCGCACTACGATCCCCTCCTCGCCAAGGTCATCGTCTGGGGGGAGACACGCGACCAGGCGCGCGCGCGATTGCGCGGGGCGTTGGAAGAGACAGTCCTCCTGGGGCTGCCGACCAATCAGTCGTTCCTGTTGGATATTCTCGGCACTGAGTTCTTCGCCAAAGCGGAGACCTTCACGTCAACGATCGAGTCGCTCTCCTGGCCGCCTCCCGAGTACCCGGAGGTGATGGTCGTCGCGGCGAAATCGGCGCGCGGAACGAGCCGTGATGCGGGTTCCGGCGGCGGGCGCGCCGATCGCTATTCGCCTTGGCAATCTTTGGGCGCATTCCGGATGGGACAATGACCTGGGTCACCATCGAGTTCGAAGGACACACCTACCGCCTGCCGGTGGCCACGGCCGCCAACGGCACCTGGGTGGGGTATCGCGGGCGCGTCCGGTTCGTGCCGAAGGAGAGCCGTCAGGCCGCAGAGGGGATTGGCGAGGACGAGATTCGGGCCCCCATGACCGGAAAGGTCATCCAAATCCGAGTTGCTGCCGGGGACCAGGTTTCCTCGGGGACGGTTCTGGTTGTGCTTGAAGCAATGAAGATGGAGTACCGACTGGCCGCGCCCCATGATGGCACGGTCGAAGCCGTCCACTGCCGGGAAGGCGAACTCGTCGATCTGGGCGCCACACTCGTAACACTGCTGAAATGATCCGAATCGTCGAAGTTGGCCCCCGCGACGGGCTCCAGAACGAATTCACCACGCTGCCGACATCCACAAAGGTCGCGCTGATCGATGCCCTTTCCGAGACCGGTGTCGCGGAAATCGAGGCGAGCGCATTCGTCGCGCCCAAGTGGGTGCCGCAACTGGCCGATGCCACCGAAGTCTTTGCCGCGATCAGCCGCCGACCGGGCGTCATCTATTCGGCGCTCGTTCCCAATGAGGAAGGCCTGGACCGGGCGCTGGAGGCGCGTGCCGACCGGATCGCCGTGTTCACCGCCGCGAGCGAGACATTCAATCGAAAGAACATCAACGCGGGAATCGAGGAGTCGTTTGAGCGCTTCGAGCCGGTGATGAAGCGCGCGGCGGCGGCAAAAATCCCAGTGCGCGGTTATGTCTCGACCGCGTTTTGGTGCCCCTACCAGGGACCGGTCGCACCCGAGGCCGTGGTCCCGGTTGCCCGCCGTTTGCTGGAAATGGGTGTGTACGAGGTATCCATCGGCGACACGATCGGCAAAGCGACGACCGACGAGGTGCGACGGGTGCTCGACCTCCTCTTGCCGATTATCCCGGCTTCGAAGCTGGCGATGCACTTCCACGATACCTACCGGCATGCGAGCGACAATGTCCGTGTCTCTTACGAGATGGGGATTCGCGCCTTCGATTCCAGCATCGGCGGACTTGGCGGATGCCCGTATGCGCCCAGCGCCTCGGGGAACATTCCGACCGAGACATTGGTGGCAACGTTGATGAAGCTCGGGGCCGATCCCGGAATTGACAGCAACGCGCTGGACCGTGCCAGGAACCTCGCCGCCAAGGCGCTGGGGCGCTCCCTTCCGCCAACGGCCTGAGAATCGCCTCCCTCCCTGTTGAGATTCCCCGCGCCGAAAGCGTATCATCGTGGCATGAGCACCGCCTCCCCCGAGTTGGTCATCACGGAGATATACGCCAGCATACAGGGCGAATCGACGTACTCCGGGCTGCCCTGCGCCTTCGTGCGGTTGACCGGCTGCAATTTGCGCTGCACCTATTGCGACACGGAGTACGCCTTCTACGGCGGCACCAAGATGGCGATTGACTCGGTGGTCGAACAGGTGCGGGGACTCGGCATCAACCTCGTGGAGATCACGGGCGGGGAGCCGCTGTTGCAAAAGGGCTGTGTCGAATTGGCATCACGGCTTGTGGATGACGGGTACACGGTGCTGATCGAGACTTCGGGCGAACGGCCCATCGATGTCCTGCCGGAGGGCGTGGTGCGGATCATGGATGTCAAGTGCCCCTCCTCCGGCGAATCGGAGAAGATGAACTGGGCGAACCTCGCGCACCTGACCACCCGTGACGAAGTCAAGTTCGTGATCGGCAATCGCGCCGACTACGACTGGGCGCGGGACATTCTGACGAGGTACGAACTTCCGGCGAAGTGCGCGATCCTGATGTCGACGGTATTCGGGCGGTTGGAACCGCGCGACCTCTGTGCCTGGATTCTCGCGGATCATCTCCCGGTTCGGTTTCAACTCCAGGCCCACAAATTCATCTGGGATCGGGACGCAAGAGGGGTATGAGCGAGAACCGTAATGCCGTGGTGTTGTTGAGCGGGGGGTTGGACTCCGCGGTGACCTTGGCGCTTTGCCATGCCGAGGGCTTTGTCGCGCATGCGCTCACGATCGATTATGGCCAGCGGCATCGCCAGGAGCTCGATGCGGCCCGCAGCGTGGCCGATGCGTTGGGTGTCAAGCGGCACATCACGCTCGCGGTGGACCTTACACGTTGGGGCGGATCGGCGCTGACCGGTAACGAGACAGTGCCGACACGGCGGGAGCCGTCGGAGATGGGCCGCGAGATACCCTCGACCTATGTCCCGGCGCGCAACACCATATTCCTGTCTTTGGCCATGGGTTGGGCCGAGACGCTCGGGTCGGGCGACATCTTCATCGGGGCGCACACGCTGGACTACTCGGGGTACCCGGACTGCCGTCCCGAGTTCTTTCGCGCCTTCGAGCAGATGGCCGACGTTGCGACACGAATCGGAGTCACGCACGGGGCGCAGTTCCGGATTCACACCCCGCTTCTGCTGTCGACCAAAACGGACATTGTGCGGCGCGGGACGGAATTGCGGGTGCCCTTCGAATTGACGATCAGTTGTTATCAACCCGACTCCCGCGGTCTTGCCTGCGGGATTTGTGATTCGTGCATTCTTCGCAGACGCGCGTTTGAAGAGGCCGGTGTGGCCGATCCCACACGGTACTCCGCCTGATTGGCCCGAGCATGCGAATCTCCCTTTACCGCAACCTGACCTTCGAGGCGGCCCACCGCAATCCCCACGCGGCGCCCGGGTCGCGACAGGCGGGTGTGCATGGTCACTCCTACCAGGCGCGGGTCTTTGTCGAGGGAGTGGTCGATCCCGAAATGGGCTGGCTCATGGATTTCGCGGAGATTCGCCGTGCCTGCCGCGAGATCATCGATCAGGTGGATCATTACTTGTTGAATGACGTGCCGGGATTGGAGGATGCCTCGCTGGCGGGCGTGCAACGCTGGCTCTCGCTGCGGCTGGCGGCCGCGATTCCGTCCTATTCTCATTGCGAAGTGCGAATCTTGGGGGACACTGACCTCAAACCGGTTGTCACCCCGGGAAGCGAGTCATATCCGGGGACGGGCCTCCAGTTCGGATTCGCGGCGGCCCACTTTCTTCCGCGGGTTCCGTCGGAACACAAGTGCCGGCGGCTTCATGGTCATAGCTACCGTGTCATCGTCGGGGCATCGCCGGAGGCAATGGCGGAGGTCGATCGGGCGGTGCGCGCATTGTACCCGACCGTTGGGCACTGTGTTCTTAACGACATCCCCGGGCTGGAAAACCCGACGGCGGAGCATCTGGCCCAATGGCTGTGGGAGCGCCTCACTGGAGATGGTTGCCCGATCGATGCGGTCACGGTCGGCGAGACATGCACCTCTGGCTGCATTTACAGGGGGAGGGACTGACGGATGGCGGCACGAAATCCCAAAATGGCAAAGATACGTTTCAAGGGACAGGCCTCAAAGCTCACGCTCCTGGGCCGGGGTGCGACGAAGCCCTCCCGCCAACTTGAGGCTTTCCCCAATAAGAATCCCCGGCGTGACACGCTGGTTACTTTTCGATGCAGCGAGTTTACCTGCCTCTGTCCGATCACCGGACAGCCGGACTTCGGGACACTCGAGATCTCCTACATTCCCAATCGCCTGCTGCTTGAGAGCAAGTCGCTGAAGCTCTATCTGTGGACCTATCGTGAGGTGGGGATCTTTCACGAAGATGTGGTCAACGAACTTCTCGAGGCTCTCAATCAGTTCCTCAAGCCGCGCTGGATTTCCGTGACGGGGCATTTCAATGCACGCGGCGGAATCGCAATCGACGTGACCGCGGAGCGTGGCAGGCCGCGCCGTTGAGCCGTTGAGTTATTCTGTCCCGACTGGCTAGCAGCGTGCCAGTTTTAGAATTTCGCGACGCTCCACCGATGTGGTGTGCTTGTCCAGTTCCGGCAACAGGATGTTCTTGTCGCGGGTGTCGTGGTGCTCGATCAGCCGCTTCAGCTCGTATTCCCGTTCGAGCAGATGCACAATCTGGGCGGCGGCCGGCGGCGGGTTGTGGATCATGAGATCCAGAAGCCCGGATATCTCGGTGAGAAAGCCGCGGATGCGTCCGTGCTCCGCGAGGAAGATCTCCATCAGACCTTTGCGCGTCTGGGGAACACGCTGCATGAACATGGGAAGGAGGAATTCTTCTTCTTCCCTGATGCAACGGTCCATTCCTTCGAAGTATCCAAGCCACTGCTTGTCGGCGGCGACCCAATCGCCGGCCACAACGCTGGCCTGGTGCTTCGCCAGCAGAGTCTCCAAGTGGTGACGCCGCTCCATGAGCACGGCCAAGGTGGCCTCACTTGGCGGCGGCGTCAGTGTTGTCGGTGTCTTCCCCGCGGTGCTCATTCCCCCAATCCTCCGCCGACTTTCTCCGCTAATTCGATCTCATGCCCGCTGGGATCGCGAATGTAGATGGACCGAGATTGCGGCCATTCCACCGGACCGCCGTACAGAATCGGGACCCCGCTCTTTTTCAAGTGGACGAGAGCTTTGTCAAAGTCCTTCAGCGCCAGTCCGAAGTGATTGATGGTCAGACCCTCCTCTGGAACCGCCTTCCCCGGATGTTCGTAGAGACAGAGATACGCGATCCCCTTAATGCCGATGATTGCCCATGGTTCGCGGGCATGGGTTTCATCCTCCATCATCACAAAGCCGAAGTGCTTCTGATAAAACTCGATGGACTCGGCCAGATCGTGAACCCGCATGTTAATGTGGTCAATTCGTTCAACTTTGAGCATTGCTCATCTCCCGTCCGCCCCGACACCACAACCAATTACAATTCATTGGGTTAAGATATTTGAAGCCGTTTGCAATTTACGGCAAACGGCTGGCAGAATTTGTCGTTTAAGTTAGCAAAGGGTAATTACCCTTGGGTAAGTCATGAAACTCACGGCGATACAGGAAGATTATTTGGAGGTGGTTTACCACCTCAGTGAGGAAGGCGTAGGGATTGAGGGTGTGCGGGCGACCGACATTGCCGAGCGTCTTGGATGCCGTCTCCCGACGGTGACTCGGACCATCCAGAAGCTGGTCGACCTCGGGGTATTCGAGCACGAGGCCCGGGGGCTGGTTTGCCTGACTGAACTGGGGCGCTCCATCGCGCAGGACATCGCGCATCGCCACACCGACACGGTGGCTTTTCTTGTGCAAATCCTCGGGTTGACCGAGGGACAGGCGGAACGGGATGCCTGCCAGATCGAGCATGGATTGTCGCCTCTTGCGGCGCAGCGCTTGCATGAGTTTCTCGAGTACTTCAAAGAACTCGAACCGGCCGAGCGGCGCGTGTTCACCGCATTTGCACGGACCGCATCCATGACCGCGACGGATTTTCCGCACTTGCTTGAAACGCGGACGGCCGGGTGGCGGGGATAAAGAAACCGAGGGGGCTTGTTGAAATGACATTACTGAACGCGAATCTGGGGCAGACAGTCTCGGTGGTCGGATTGACCGCCGAAGGGCTGGTGCGTCGACGGCTCCTGGACTTGGGATTCACTCCGGGCGCACGGGTCGATGTGCTCCACCGCAGCCCGATGGGCGACCCGGTCGCCTACCGGGTGCGTGGCGCCACCATCGCGCTACGCGGCGTCGATGCAAATCAGGTACTGGTCCGAGAAAAGTAAAAATGGGCGCCGCGATTTCGATTTCCGGCGTTCAGGCCGGTGGGGATAACTCTGTTCGAGTCTCCATTCGTACGGATGCTGCCACCGTCGCCTTGGCCGGAAACCCGAATGTGGGCAAGACCTCGGTCTTCAATGCGCTGACCGGGCTGCGGCAGCATACGGGCAACTGGCCGGGAAAGACGGTCGAACGCGCGCAGGGGATCTTTACGCAGGGCTCTCACTCGTATGTCGTGGTCGATCTGCCGGGCGCCTATTCCCTGTCGCCGCGATCGGCCGAGGAGGAAGTCGCGCGCGATTTCATTTGCTTTGCGCAGCCCGAAGTCACGGTGGTCGTGGTCGATGCGACCGCCCTCGAACGCAATCTTAACCTGGCCCTGCAGGTTTCTGAAGTCACGCCACGGATGGTTGTTTGCGTGAATCTGATCGATGAGGCCAAGCGCAAGGGATATTCGGTGGATGCCCCCGGGCTCTCCCTGGATCTCGGAGTCCCGGTGGTCGCGACCGTGGCGCGTGCATACCGCGGCATCGACGAGCTCAAAAACGTCATCGACAAGACAGCGCGGGGCGAGATTCGGCCCAATCCCCGACCGATTGAGTATGGACCGGAGATCGAGACTGAAGTTGCGCGTCTCGTGGGCGAGCTGGCCGGGATCGTTGCGGACCGGCTGCCGACGCGCTGGGTCGCATTGCGGCTGCTCGAAGGCGATGAAGACACTCTGCAGAAGATCGCCGAATTCCTCGGCGATCCGGCGTTCACGAACAACGTGCCAAGGCTCCTGGAAGTATGAACTCGATTGAAATCAGAGAGCGCCTGTCGGCTCTGCGGAACTCGGCGAGAGTGGCCGCCGACTCCACGGTCAGCGACGAACTGGTCGAGTCCCGTTATCGCCGTGCGGAGGCAATTGCCGGCCATGTGCTCCATCATGACAAGAGGGCCCGCGGTCTGAGCTGGGATGATTGGGCCGACCGGATCGCAACCAACCGTTTCTGGGGCGTCCTGTCGATGCTCCTGTGCCTGGCGGTCATTCTTTGGACGACGATTGCCGGCGCCAATGTGCCCTCGGCGCTTTTGGCGGATGGTCTGTTCTGGGTCGAGGGTCAGTTGTCACGCCTGTTCGTCTGGGCCGGTTCACCGGAGTGGCTCCATGGGTTCATGATTCTGGGTGTCTATCGGGGGCTGGCGTGGGTGGTCTCGGTGATGCTGCCGCCCATGGCCATCTTCTTTCCCTTGTTCACGTTCCTTGAGGATCTGGGTTACCTGCCACGGGTCGCCTTCAACCTGGACCGCCTTTTTCAGAAAGCCGGCGCGCACGGGAAACAGGCGCTGACAATGGCGATGGGGTTCGGCTGCAACGCGGCCGGGATTGTGGCGTGCCGGATCATCGATTCGCCGCGCGAGCGGATGCTCGCGATTCTCACCAACAACTTTGTCCCCTGCAACGGACGCTGGCCGACACTGATCGCCATGTCGACGTTGTTCATCGGCGCCGCGGTGGTCACCGGTCAGACCGCCATTGCCGCCCTCGCTTTGGTGGCGCTGGTGTTGTTCGGGGTGTTCGTGACACTGTCGGTATCATGGGCGCTGTCAAAGACGATGCTGCGCGGTGTCCCCTCTTCTTTTGCGCTCGAACTACCGCCGTTTCGCCGCCCGAATTTCGGCCGCATCTTTGTCCGCGCGCTGGTGGACCGGACACTGCGTGTGCTTTGGAGAGCAATCATCGTGGCAGCGCCGGCCGGCGGGGTAACATGGATTCTCGCGAATGTCTATGTGGGTGACACCGCCCTGTTGTATCACGCCTCCAACGCCCTCGATGGATTCGGGCGCGCCATCGGGCTTGACGGCATCATCTTGATGGCGTTTTTGCTCGGGTTGCCGGCCAATGAAATTGTCCTGCCCATCATGATCATGGGCTACCTGTCGGGCGGCGCGATGATGGAATTGGATTCGATGGAGGCGCTGCGCGAGCTCCTGGTCGTGCAGCATGGCTGGACCTGGCTGACCGCGGTGAGCGTGATGCTCTTTTCGCTTCTTCATTACCCCTGCGGCACGACCATCTACACGATCTACAAAGAAACCAAGTCGGTGAAGTGGACTGTTATCTCGGCCATAATGCCGCTGGCGATTGCCATCGGCGTGTGCTTTGTTGTCGCTCAGGCGGTGCGCGGGTTGGGGTTGGTGTAGGCAACACCCGCCCGTACGCCTGAGAGGCTTCGATGACATCGCTGGCGCCCCAAGCCCGGATCACCCCGGCTGTCTGCCTCGGCATCTATGCCGTCGTCTGGGTCTTCATGGCCATCGATCCGGTCTACCCGGACGATTGGCTTCTGGAGAATGTGCTCGCGATTCTTGGGATTGCGTTTTTCGTTGTGACGTACCGCTCATTCCCGCTGTCAAACCTGTCGTACATCCCCCTGACACTGTTCATGATCCTTCATGCGATTGGAGCGCATTACACCTACGCCGAAACGCCGATCGGGTATTGGATGGCGCCGATCTTCGGGTGGGAGCGCAACAACTTCGACCGGGTGGTTCACTTTTTGTTCGGGCTGCTCTTGGTCTACCCGGTGCGGGAACTCTACTACCGGGTGATCGGCTCGCGCGGGGTCTGGGGGATTGTTCTGCCGGTCGAGTTGATGATTTCGCTGTCAGCGATTTATGAACTGGTGGAGTGGGCGGCCACGGTCGTTGTGGCGCCGGAGGCCGGGGTGGCCTTCCTCGGCGCGCAGGGCGACCCATGGGACGCGCAAAAGGACATGGCGCTGGCATCGCTCGGCGCAGTGATCACAATGACCATCACATTGGTTGTCAATCTGGCCGCCAATCCCAACTTTCGGCAGGAGTGCCGGGAATCGCTGCGCATCAAACGGCGGCAGCCGATGGGTGAGCGAAAACTGGCGGAGTACCGTCGCGAATGCGACAACGAGACCAAACCGTAGCTCTGATTCGCACTTGAGGGCGAGGGTGAGGTTCGCGCCGAACCGTTTTCGGATTGGCATGGATCTCGTCAGACCCGGCTGGCGAAGTGGGGCAACTGCCCACGGGTCTGAAAACCCATGGCACCTTACGTTGCCTGTGGAAATCGTTACAAGCCAAGGTCCGGGGCAATCGACTTCAAGGCCTCGATCACGAAAGCAATGTGCTCGTCCAGATCGACGCCGAGTTCGGCGGCGCCCTGGGTGATGTCCTCGCGGGAGACCTGAGCCGCAAAGGCCTTCTGCTTCATCTTCTTTTTCACCGAGGAGACTTCCACGGAGGCGATGGACTTGTCCGGCCGAACCAGCGCGACGGCGGTCAGAAATCCGCACAATTCATCAACGGCAAAGAGGGTCTTGTCGCGCCGGGTCTCGCGCGGGATGCCCGTGTAGGAGGCATGCGACATGATGGTTCGGATCCAATCCTCGTCGACCCCCTTGGACCGGAGGATTTCCGCGCCCTTGTAGGGATGTTCGGCGGCGGTCGGGTAACGCTCGTAATCGAAGTCGTGGAGCAGGCCGATTGTTCCCCAGACTTCCTCGTCCTCCCCGAACTTGCGGGCATAGGCGCGCATGGCGGCTTCCACGGCGAGCATGTGCTTGATCAGGCTCGGGTTGGCGGTGTATTCGGTGAGAAGAGTGTAGGCGGCGGCGCGGTCCATGGTGATCTCCCTGGCTTGGCTGTCAAGATGTCTGCCGGCCGCCTGGGATGCA
>JBFMFQ010000110.1:0-11483 GCA_040752075.1 Candidatus Zixiibacteriota bacterium
CGGCAACCGCCACCCGGGCCACAAGGCCCCGTGCTACATAGTTGCGGGTCATTGCGAGGCGGGAGGACCGCGAGGCGGGCCGACCAACGAAGCAATCCCGTGCCGTACACCAATCGTCGGACTTGTACAAGTGCATCCTTCGCCCTGTAGCCCGACCCCTCGTGGGTCGGGTTAGTTTTGAAGGCAACCGCCACCCGGGCCACAAGGGCGCGGGCTACAGAGTTGCGGGTCATTGCGAGGCGGGAGGACCGCGAAGCGGGCCGACCAACGAAGCAATCCCGTGCCGCACACCAATCGTCGGGCTTGCGCACACCCATCTCTTGCTCTGTATCGGGTCAGTGTTGATGACAACCGCCACCCGGGCCACAAGGGCCCGGGCTACAGAGGGTCGGCGATCGTTTGGAGGCAGGGCCAGACTGTCGGTGTGGCTGGAATCCTGACCCGGAAGTGACAATCCGTGACCGATCCCGGTTGAAACACCCCGCACCGAAGGCATAGATTCTCTGTTCGAACACAAATCCCACGAGCGGAGGAACCCATGCCGAAACTCCAATATCTTTCCCATTCGTGCTTCAAAGTCGAGACAGGCGGACGCACACTCCTGATCGATCCATTCATCACCGGCAACCCCAAGGCCAGGGTCAAAGCATCGGACCTTAACCCGGACTACATCCTGCTCAGCCACGGCCACGGCGATCATCTCGGCGATGGAATCGACATCGCCAAACGCACCGGGGCCACCATCATCGCCCCGAACGAGCTGGCGGTCTATTGCCAGAACAAGGGGGCCAAGGCGCACCCGATGCACATCGGAGGGGCGTGGAACTTTGACTTCGGACGGGTCAAACTCACCATCGCGCACCACGGGTCGGCGGCCGGTCCGGGGCCGAACGGCTGGGAGTACACCGGCAACCCCTGCGGGTTTCTCATCATGTCGGACGGGAAGACCCTCTACCACTCCGGGGACACGGGGATTTTCTACGACATGAAATTGATCGGGGAGATGCATCCGGTTGACCTTGCCCTTTTGCCGATCGGCGACAACTTTACCATGGGGGTCGAGGATGCGATTAAGGCGGTCGAGCTGCTCCGCCCGAAACGTGTGGTCCCGATGCACTACAACACGTTCGACCTGATCAAGGCCGACCCCGAAAAGTTCGCCGCCGGCGCCCGGAAGCACGGCGCGGAGGTGACGGTTCTGGGGATCGGCGACTCGATGAGCTATTGAACTCGGGGCCGTTCCGTGGGTACACTCTTCTGTTAATGGATTGACAGCGGGAGCCGCACAACAAACCGGTCACCGACTCGGGAGACAAAGCGCTTGAATCGTCCGGCAAAGATAACCCTCTGGATCGCTCTCATCCTCGTGGCGCTCATTTTGGGGGCAACCGTGGTTGTGCGCCTTGTCTTCACCAAGGAACGCATTCTCGCCATGCTGACCCCGCGCATCGAGGCGGCGATCAGCCGGCCCGTGACCATCGGCGATGCGGGGATTTCCCTGTGGGGCGGTATCGGTGTCTGGATCGGGGATGTGACCATCGGGAATCACCCGGATTTCTCCGATGAGTCCTTTCTGGTCGTTCACCGGATCGAATTCAAGGCACGGTTTTGGCCGCTTCTCGCCGGAAAGGTCGAGTTGGACCGTGTCCTGCTCGAATCGCCGTCGCTGTTGCTTGAGTACAACACCGCGGGCGAGTCGAACCTGCGGGGTCTGTTCGCGCAAAGCGGGGAATCGGCACCATCGGCTCCGTCGCCGGACACGGCCGCAGCCCCAATACCGGATGAATCCGCGCTCTTGGCGCCAGTGACCGTTGATCACTTCATCCTCAGTGAGGGAGAATTGGTCGTTGTCGATGCGGACCCGCCCCGCCGCATTCGTGTGGAAGGCTTGAGCATCGATTTGAGAACCGGTCTTGGGGAAGGACCGGGACTGACCCGATTCCATGCCGACCTTGCAATCGACACCCTCGCCATTGAGCGCGCAGATAAACTGATGACCTTTGGGCAGGGGAATCCACGGGCGGCAATTCATGGGCAGGTGGATCTCAGACAGAAATTCGTCAACCTCGACAGCGTCAGTCTTCAGTGGTTCGGCGCCGTTCTCGGGCTGCAGGGCGGAGTGCGCGTGTCCGAGGAAATCACCGAAGTTCAGTTGAAGGCCAATCTGTTTCCCACGTCCCTCACCGAAATCGCCACGCAATTGGCGGCGTCGGGAGTGCTTGAGCAGAGCCCCGAAATCCAGGGCACGGTTGAAGGCGATGGCGAGGTCGGGATGCTGTGGCCCCTGCCCGAAGGGACCGTGCCGGACTGGAACGCCCGTTTGGACCTGCAACAGGTCTTCTGGCGGCCCGAACAACTCGCCGATACGATCTCCATCCCGCGAATGGAACTTCGCGGCGAGGGTCGCTCGGTGAGCTGGTCGGTGCCGGCCGCCACGGTCGGCGGCGGGTCCTTCTCCGGATTCGGAGCGCTGGATCGGGTGTTCTCCGATGCGCCCGAAGTGTCGGGACGCCTCAAGGCGGACATCCCTGTTTCGCTTCTTAACAGTTACCTCCCGGAGGACCAGAGTCTCACGCTGGCGGGGCGGATTAATGCGGAGTTGAACGCCTTCGGCGGACTTAAGAATTGGAAGGACATGCGGATCACCGGACCATTGAAGTCCTCCGACCTGCTTCTGATCGATCCGACCTGGAGTGTCGACACGATCGATCTGGCGATCGAGTGGGATCTCGATGGGCGTGATGTTAATTTACGCCGGACAGACTGGAAAGTCGGCCGATCGAGCGGTTCATTGACCGGCACGGTTGTCGGAATCATTCCGGCGGCATTGCATGGGTTTGACACCCCGGACGTTCCGCGCGCCGATCTGGCGGTGTACTCCCCCTATCTCGACTTCGACGAACTGATGGAGGAGGAAGCGGAGGCGGCGGAAGCGACGGCGGAGCCCGGATCGACCGAGCCCGCCGACAGTACGGCCGGGTTTCCGCTGCCGGCCATGTCGGCGGATGGACAGATCACCTGCGATACGGTTGTGTATTCAAAGATGACGATGACAGCGGTCAGCGCGCCGTTCACGCTGCGTGACAACGTGTTCACGTTCGATCCCATCAGCGCCCGTGTCTACGGAGGCCGCGGACAGGGGGCGTGCCGCTGGGATGTCAATGATTGGGAAGAGCCGTCGTTTGCCGTTCGCGCAACGGCGGATTCCATCGAGGCGAACGAGTTTCTGAATCGGTACCTGGGCTGGGCGGGCGGCGTGTTCGGGCAGTTCACTTTCCGCGGGGAGTTTGCGGGCTCCGGACGCGAGGCGGCGGACATCCTCCCCAACCTTGGCGGCGGCGGCAAGATCACGATGGCCCAAGGGCGCCTGGAAGCCGCGCCGTTGATGCAGGCCATCGGCGGCAAACTGGGTGTGGCCGGAATGTCGCAGGCGCGCGCGATTCGCGATGCCTTCGTGAATTTCCACATCCGCGACGGGCGGATCATCACCGACACGGTGGAAGTGGCCAGCGATGAGGGCCGGTGGTCCGCGATGGGGAGCTTCGGATTCGATAATTCCCTGGATTATGTGGTGAATCTGAAGCTGAGCGATGCCGCGGCGCGTCAAGTGACCGCCGCGCTGTCGGGCGCCAATTTGCGAATTGGAATTTCAGGAACGGTCACCAGCCCGACCATCACACTCGATGTCGCCGAAGTGGGGAAATCCGTCGTCGAGAAGCTTCTCAAGCCGGCGCTCGCCGATACCGCTTCCCTCAAGCGCGGGGCGGAGGACCTGCTTAAGGGCCTCCTCAAGAAGAAACCGTGAACGCCAACACGGGCCGGTGGGTTCAGCGTCTGGCGATTGTGCTTGTCCGCCAGATGTGTGTGCTGGCGCTGATCGCGGTCACCGCATCCGCCAAGGCCCGCCCGCCGCTCGCTTTGATCATCGAGGGCGCCGATTCCTCGCTGGCGGCAGAGACCCGTTCCATCCTCCAAACCGCCCACGAGGAGATGGTGGCGGCCAGCGGCATCTGGTACCCCGACACCTTGCGTGTCGTTTATGTCGGCAAGGATCAGTCCTTCGACTCGGTGGCCGGCGGGTACTTTCCCGATTGGGGCGTCGGGGTCGCCATCGCGGACCGTCACCTGATCGCCTTGCGTTCGCCGCGCGATTACCCGATGGGCGATCAGCTCGGGTTAACCCTGCGGCATGAATTCGCGCATCTGCATCTGGAGTTGATCCTCGGGCAGCGGCGTCCGCCGCGGTGGATGCACGAGGGTTACGCCCAGCAGTTTGCGCTCGAGTGGAACTACGGCAACGACTGGACCGTGGCGCGCGCGGTTTTCACCGACAACATCCTCCCGCTGGATGACATTGACGGGGTCAACTCATTCCAGAGCGCCAAGGCGCAACTCGCCTATGCCGAGTCTTACCTCGCCATGGGCCACTTCCTCGAGCGCTACGGCTGGGATGGACTCATGCTCCTGGCCCAAACAATGCGCGAGGGCGGCGACTGGGATGAGGCCTTCTCCCGTGCCACCGGCGCCGACTACCGGGCTTATCGCCTCGAATTCGACACGTATCTCCGCGAGCGGTACAACTGGGCGGCGTTTCTGGGCGACACCGTCCTTCTCTGGATCGGACTCGTCGTTCTCTTCGTGATCCTCTACTTCCTGAAGCGTCGCTGGTCGCGCAAACGCATGCAGGAATGGGAAGATCAGGAAGCCATCACGGAAATTCTCTACGGGCCGCTCGGCACGCCGGGGAATCGTCCGCCTCCCGACAATGGATAAATCCCCGGAGAATACTCCCTTGGGACGCGCACTCCGTTACCGGGCCGAGCATGCCCTCGTCGCTCTCCTGGCTGTCGTGGTCAGAATGCTCCCCATGGGAGGAGTAAGGACCCTGGCGAAACTGACCGGACGCGTCGCCTGGGCGGTTTGGGCATCAAGGCGCGCTCTTGCACGCAGGAACCTGCAACGCTCGTACCCCGGGATGGATGCCACGGAGATTGATCGCGTCGTGGCGCAGACATTCGAAAGCACGGCGACGGCGCTCTTTGAAGTGCTGCGGTTCCCGCGCATGACTCATGAGGATGTTCTAAGGCAAGTTTGCTACGACGGTCCTCCACGCCTCCAGGACGTCGCGGCCGGCGGACGGGGGGCCATTCTGATCAGCGGCCACTTCGGCAATTGGGAACTGCTGGGTGCATGGGTCCGGGCGCAGGGCTTCCCCGTGGATCTCGTGGTCAAACCGATGCGAAATCCTCATGTCGATGCGCTCTTCAATCGCTGCCGGGCCTCGATGGGTGTCGGGATCATTCATACCCAGGTCGCGACCCGCGAGATTGTGCGTGCGTTGAAAGAGAATCGGCTTGTTGCCATACTGGCGGACCAATATGCCGGCGCCGAGGGTGTCGACGTCGACTTCTTCGGGCGTCCGGCCTCGACACCGCGCGGGCCCGCCGCGCTGGCGCTCAAGTTCGGGTGTCCGGTGATCCTCGGCACGCTGGAGAGACTGCCCGGGGGCGGCTACAGGGCGAGTATTGAGGAGCCGATCGAGCCCCGCCGCACGGGCGACCCCGATGCCGATGTCCGGAATCTGATGCAAACGCTGACGCTCCAGTTGGAAAGTCACATTCGCCGCGCCCCCGGCCAGTGGCTCTGGACACACAACCGGTGGCACGATTGACGCTTCGGACAGGTTGCCATACGATATGACCTCCCGCCCCTCGAGAATCATTGTGCGCGCCCCGAACTGGGTCGGTGATGCGGTCATGTCCTTCCCCTTTTTCGCCTCCCTTAAGGCGAGCGCACCAAGCGCTGAGGTTCTGTGTCTTTGCCGCCCGTTTTTGGGCGGGTTGTTCCGTACGGTGGCCGGTGTCGACCAAGTTATTGTCTTGAATGAGTCCAAGGGACGCAGCGGACTGGGTTTCATTTGGCGCAATGCGGGGTACCTCCGCCGCATGGGAATCGACATGGGATTCGCCCTCCCGTCTTCGTTCGGGTCGGCCTTGATGCTCCGGCTGGCGCACATTCCCATCCGTGTCGGGTACTCGGCAGAGGCACGCGGCCCCCTGCTCACTCACTCCATCCCCTACGGTGCGAATGGTCAGCGTCCGCATCGCACCGAGGGATATTTGAAACTCCTGGGGCTCCCATTTCCCGCACCGACTTTTGATCGGACGCTGCGCTACACGCCGGACCCGGTTTCGACAAACGCTGCGGCTGACCTGCGGGAACGGAACGCCAGCCTGATTGTGCCGGTTCTCGCCATGGCGCCGAACGCCGCACAACAAAACAAGATGTGGGATGCCTCACGCTTCGCCATCATCGGCCGGCAGTGGATTGATGAATTCAAGGGCTCCGTGATACTGGTTGGCGCCGCGGGAGATTACGAGGCCTGTGAGGCGTTGCGCTCATCCATCGACCCCGGCAGTGTGGTGAACTTTGCCGGCGCCGGCGATCTCCCCCTGACCGCGGCCCTGATGGCGCAGTGCGACGCTTTCCTCGGGAACGACTCAGGACTCGCTCATCTTGCGGCGGCCGTTGGCTTGCCCTCGGTCGTCGTTTCCGGCCCGGGCGATCCCACGGAGGTGGCGCCATTCTCGCCCCTCGCGATCACCGTCAAGCGCCAACTCTTTTGCTCGCCCTGCTACAAGAATTACTGTTATCGCAAGGACAGTCCCCTCGAATGCCTCACGGCCATCCCACCGGAAGATGTCTGGCAGCACCTGTCCCGGTTCGGCAAGAAAGTTCAAGGAGCGTGACTGGCAGAATCGGTCCCGGGGCGATTGACTCAATCTCACGGCCCCCCTATGTTCACGCCCGTCCCTGGGGCGGCATCGAACACGGGGGCGGGAGGGTCAATGATTGATCAACTGAAGGCAACCGTGGAATTCCTCAAGTCGAAGGGCGTGACCTACGGCGACGCGCGCTATGTCAGCACGACCAGCGAAGCCATCAAGATCACCAACGAAACCGTGGACTCCCTGGCGCAGCAGCTCGATCAGGGATTCGGGGTGCGCGTCCTGGTCGACGGGTCCTGGGGATTCGCCTCATCCGCAATTTGCAGCATGGGAGAGATGAAGAAAGTCGCCAACCGTGCAATCCAGATCGCCAAGGCGAGCGCGTTGACCCGCCGCGAGCCGGTGACGCTCGCGGAGCTGGAGCCGGTCGTCGGACACTACGAAACGCCGGTCGCCACCGACCCGCTGAAGGTGTCCCTGCCGCAGAAATTGAATCTCCTGTCCAAGGTGAACAAGATCCTGCGCAAAGACTCACGCATTCATGTCGCCGAGTCGACCATGGATTTCATTCGCACAAAGAAGATCTTTGTCTCGACCGAGGGATCGGCGATCGAACAGGATTTGACCGAGAGTGGCGCGGGCTACACGGTGACTGCGATCGACGACGGCGATGTCCAGCGCCGCTCCTACCCGAACTCGCACCGCGGCGACTGGGGCACGGGCGGCTATGAACTGGTCGAGCGCATGGATCTGGCGGGCAACGCCGAGCGTGTTCGGGAGGAGGCCATCGCGCTTCTCACCGCGCCTCCCTGCCCATCGGGACGCCGCACGATCATCCTCGATGCCTCGCAGGTCGCGCTCCAGGTTCATGAGTCCTGCGGCCACCCGACGGAATTGGATCGTGTTCTGGGCACCGAGATTTCTCTGGCCGGGGGAAGTTTTCTAACGCTCGACAAACGCGGCTCCTTTAAGTATGGCTCCGATATCGTAACGATTGTCGGCGACGCCACCGCGCCCGGCGGGCTGGGAACGTTTGGATTCGATGACGAAGGCGTTCCGGCGCAACGTTTCGATCTGGTCCGAAACGGATTGTTTGTCGGCTATCTCACGTCGCGGGAGACCGCGCCGGTGATCGGGCAGCGCTCCAACGGCACGATGCGGGCCGATGGCTGGAACCGTGTGCCGCTCATCCGCATGACCAACATCAATCTTGAACCCGGCAATGTCTCGCTCGATGACCTGTTGGCCGATTCCGAGGGAGCGCTCTTTCTCGAAACGAACAAGTCATGGTCCATCGACGACCAGCGCCTGAATTTCCACTTCGGGTTGGAGGCGGCCTGGGAGATTCGCGGCGGCCGCAAGGGGCAGATCTACAAAAACCCGCTGTACACGGGGATCACACCGGAATTCTGGAATGCGTGCGATGCCATCTGCAGCCGCGATCACTGGCACATCTGGGGTGTGCCGAACTGCGGCAAGGGCGAACCGATGCAAACCTCTCGCGTCGCGCATGGCGCGTCGCCCGCGCGTTTCCGCAATATCGAAGTGGGGGCCAGCCAATGATCGGACAGGATGCCATTCACAGCCGCCTGCAGGAGGCGCTGTCGCTGAATCTCGGGGATCAATCCGAGGCGGTTTTCGTCGGCTCGGAGTCGCACCTCACCCGCTACGCCAATTCCACGATCCACCAAAATGTCTCCGAAACGCAAACCAAGGTCTACTTCCGCGTCATCACTGGCCGGAAGATCGGCGTCGCCTCGACCAATTCGCTTAAGCGCGGCGATCTGAAACGGGCGGTTCGTGCCGCGGCCAAAATCGCCAAAGTGCAGCGGGAGAATCCGGATTTCGTGTCGCTGCCCAAGCCGTCGGCGCCGGCCACGGTGGACACGTTTGATGAGAAGACGTCCCGCATCACCCCGCGCCAGCGGGCGGTCAAGGTCAAGTCCATCATCGACCGCGCGGCGCGAAAAAACTGCCGCGTGGCCGGATCGTTCGCCACGGGGACGGGCGAGATCGCGGTGGTGAATTCGCTCGGAGTTCGGACGTATCAGCCGTTCACAACGGCATCCGTGAATCTGATTGCGATGGGAGACGGTTCGTCGGGTTACGCCGAGGGACTCTCGCGCCGGTTCGACGACATCAACGTGGCGCAGATCGCTTCGACGGCCGTGGACAAGGCCGTGCGCTGCGCGAACCCATCCGAGATGCCACCCGGCGATTACGAAGTCATTCTGGAGCCGGCCGCGGTCGGGGCCCTCATGGAATGGGTGAACTACATCGGATTCGGCTCGAAACCATACCAGGAGAAGACATCGTTTCTCTCCGGGCGCATCGGGCAGCAGATCACCGGTTCCAACATCACCATCTACGATGATGGGAATGATCCGTCCGGCATCGCTTTCCCGTTCGATTTCGAAGGGGTGCCCAAGCGCAAAGTCGAGTTAATCAGCCGGGGTGTCGCGAAAGGGCCGGTCTATGATTCGATGACCGCGACCCGCGACAGCGTCGCCTCAACAGGCCACGCCCTGACACCGGACGCGGGGGGAGAGGGTGGACTCGCGCTCAATCTCTTCGTCGCCGGCGGGCAATCCACTCTGAAGGACATGATCGCGAGCGTCGAAAACGGGCTGCTTGTGACCCGTTTCCACTACATCAACGGTTTCATCGACACCCCCAACGCGGTCCTGACCGGGATGACGCGCGATGGATTGATGCACATCAAAAACGGCCGTATCCGGGGGGGCGTTCGCAATCTCCGCTTTACCGACAGCGTTCTCCGCGCTTTCGGCGGTGTCAAGGCGATGTCGGCCGAGCGGCAATTGATCAACACCTGGTGGGATTCGCTCGGTTGCATCACCGTCCCGGCCATGCACCTGGGGTCGTTTCGTTTCACCGGAAAAACAAGTTTCTAGCTCCACCTGCGGTCCCGGCGTCGTCAAATACATTCTCCTGTCCCCGCCATCTGTCCGGGCAGGCGGCAACCTATTGAACCTCAATGTGATGCGACAGCCGTGGACAGGGGTGCCCCGGTTCTCTTATGAAACCAGTTGACCATATTTCCGTATCGTGAAGCGTGGCCATAGGTTTCGACAACCAAGGCAGGGATGAGGCCGATACGCTGGATGGACCACAGGAGGATTGACATTCGAATGTCCAGAGCACTTGCCGTTATCGTTGGTTTCTCTGTTGCGGTGATCTTGTCCCCGACCAGCGAACCGCAGGCTGAAACCAAGATCACCATCACCGGACTGGGGCCGGGGGAAGTTCAATCCGCATCATTTGCCATAAGCGAAGATGCCGATATTCATGTCCGGGCCATTGGCGCCGAGCGAAAAGCCAGCGAGGCGATGTTCGCTTACGCGTGGATCCTCGATGCCAAGTCGCGATCGCTCGTGTGGTCGATGGACGAGGATTTCACCGAACCGGTCGAGGATTCGGAGTGGCTGCGTGAGTTTGATGACGACATCGGGCTGAAGGCCGGCAGTTACGAGGTCTACCTCACCGCGGGACAGCCTTACTTCTTTGGGGACTTCAGTGACGGAGATGTTCGGGATCTTCTCGATGCCCTTGGCGCCTGGCTGGACAAGAAAGACAAGGGCGGCCAGTTAAAGTGGGACAGCGAGATGGCCGAGAAAGTCGCCCGTCATCTCATGGTGGAGGTCTCCGGTGCTGAAAGTGTCATGCGCCGCACCGCGCAGGCCGAGCGTCCCAAGGCGGTTGTCTCTCTTGTTGAACCGGACAACGACGCGTACCTGTCGCACGGCTTCACGGTCGAGCAGGATGTGGACCTGGAGATCTATGCCATCGGCGAGTACTCGAAGTCCGATGACATCATGGTCGATCGCGGCTGGATCATCGATGCGGCCACCCGTGAGCGCGTTTGGGACATGGAACGCCTGAACACCGACTGGGCGGGCGGGGCGGAGAAAAACCGCCTGGCGCGTGAGCGCCATCGCTTCACCAAGGGCGATTACGTGGCCTACTACGTGACCGACGACTCCCACACTTATGGGGACTGGAACTCCAATCCGCCCTTTGATCCGGAAGGCTGGGGACTGCAGATCTTCGCCGTCAATTCCGGGGACATCGCCGCCATAGCTCCGTTTGAAGACAGCTACAACCAGGAGCCGGTGATCCGGTTGACGCGGGTGGGCGACAATGAACTGGTCACCGAAGCGTTTCGTGTGGAGTCGCCCACCAAGTTGCGTGTCTACGCCATCGGCGAATACGACCGTTTCAGTGATCGCATGGCGGACTACGGCTGGATTGCCCGCGCCGACCGGAGTCAAAAGGTGTGGGTGATGAGGGGCAGCGAAACCGAACCCGCCGGCGGCGATTCGAAAAACCGCCAGTCAGACGAGGTCGTGGAGCTGACCCCGGGCGATTACGTCGTGTATTACACCACCGACGGTTCACACTCCTATGGGAGCGGCTGGAACACCTCGCCGCCCTACGACCAGCGTTCCTACGGGATCAGCATCTATCCGATCGGGTCCGGCCAGGATGTTCGCGTGATCAAGATCGACGAGCGCCAAATGCGCGCGCCCAATGCCATCGCCGCCATCCTCGATGTGCGAGACGACGAGGAGCGCTCCGAGGACTTCTCGCTGACTTCGCCGACGCGCGTCCGCATCCACGCCGTGGGCGAGGGAACCCGGGGGGGCATGGTTGACTATGGCTGGATCGAGGACCGGCGGACCGGGGATGTGGTCTGGGAAATGACCTACCGGAAAACCGAGCACGCCGGCGGCGCGG
>JBFMFQ010000111.1:0-11471 GCA_040752075.1 Candidatus Zixiibacteriota bacterium
CTGTCCATCCACGCCATCCGGGGCCAGAGCCCGCACGAGGGGCAGTAACCGAGCGTCCAGTCGGCGGCGTTTGCGGTCTCGTCGAGCGCGCGGCGCACGGCGGCGCGCACGGGCCGGGCGAGGTACACCGCGCGCCAGGCGACGCTTGCCAGCGGCTCATTGTTGTCCCGGGCGCAGGTGACCATGAACTGGCCATCGCCGGCGAGTGTGCGGCGGAGGACTTCGACGGGCGAATAACGGGCACGCTCAGCGCCGAGTGAGGCACGCCCATGATTGTGATTTTGATCACATATATGACCGACAAAGAGACGATCGATCTCCTCGGCGCACTGACAGACCGCCGTCGGCTGGAGGACCACCTCGGCCCCCGGCAAAATGGCCAGCCCCCGCTTGAGCCCCGCGCTGCGGTGCCTGACCAATGAATGCGCCCCGCCTGCTTCCAACATATGCCCGCTGCACCTGGCCTCCGCCAGATGCCTGAACGCCCTTAGGAACAATGCCGTGCACATGCGAGCCCCCTCTTGTGGCGGAGCACGCGATCACTTCCCGACTGGCCGAACCGGCCTCTTGCGCTATGATGACTTTATGACAAGGAACTGTCAAGTGTGTTTTTTCACAAAGTTGTATATTTCAGCCCGGCCGTCCGGTTTGTTTTGATTCCCAACCACTTACGTCACCGGAGATCGGGGTGGCGGAGATTTCTCCACTCAAATGGTCCGCATCCCCACCAGCACGCCGACCGCCGGCCGAACCCGGGATGCGCTGCGCGGGGTGGGGCACGATGGACTGGGTCGACGCGGTGGACCATGTGGACGGCGCTGCGGCCGATGGTGGGGGTGGCCGGGTACGGGGCAAAGTGAATTCGTGACACTGTCAACGAGTGCTCCCGGGAAAGAATTACCCCCTTGCGGGGGTGGATTTCGGATCGTACCATTTTTGAGCGATCCGGGTGGCGAGGAGGTGGACGTGGCTTTGACAGCGGAAGTCGACATGGAGCGCCGGCTGGTGATGGCGCGTGCGCATGGGGTGCTGACCTACGAGGACATCGAACAGTACCAGAAGACCCTGTGGACACGGCCCGAGGTGAAGGGATTCAATGAGATTGTCGATGTCAGCGACGTCGAGAAAATCGACTACCAATCAAGCCACCATGTGCGGGAGCTGGCAGTGCTGGCATCGGAGATGGACGGGGTGGAAAAGTCGCGGCTGGCCATCGTTGCCTCCGAAGCCGGCGCGTATGGCATCGCGCGCATGTACCAGACCTACCGCGGGCTGCAAAGCAAGAGCACCAAGGAAGTCGCCGTGTTCCATACCATGGACGAGGCGATGAAGTGGCTTGGTGTGGAGCGGACCGCCGGCGCGGGCCGGGCGGAGTGAGGTGCGGGGCGCCGGCGCGGCGGACAGCCTGGACGAAGCGGACTCAGTAGACGCAGTGGACTTGGTAGATGAAGCGGACTTGGTGGACTGAGTGATCTTTGGCAGCCCTTTCGGTGCGTGGGCTCCCGTCTTCGTTTCTGTAGGACTCCCTATCAGTCGAATTCGTAGCGCGGGTCGGGCGGTGTCTGCTCGATGGTGACGCGTCCGATCTGGATGTCGGCGCGGTTGTAGCTCTCCCCTTTCATCTTGCAGGCTGCGAGATGGCGCAGCATCGCCAATTGACCGGTGTGGGTCAGGGCATCGGCGACCGGCCCCTGAAAGAGGCGGGCGTGGTCGTGGTGAAGGGGCATCCCGGAGACCAGATAATCGTCGAACCGCTTCAGGGAGTCAAAGAAACGGCCACTCTCGTGCGCCCACGACTGCGCGGGGGAGTCATTCCAGCGTGGATCGCCGACGGCCATGCTGAGCGCCCAGTCGAAAAGGTCCGCCATATGGGCGACGATCTCCACGGGAGTGCGCAGACCGGGACCCGCGGAAAAGTTCGCGAAGGATTCGGGTGCGTGGCGGATGGTCTTGGCGGCACGGTAAGCCAGCGTGGCCAGTGTGTGACGGAGCAGTTCGATGTCGGTCATGGTTTGTCCTCCCGCGTGTGGAGCACAGACAGGATGCGCGGCGGTGAGGAGTTCGGCAATCACTTTCTTGGGGATTAACGGCTGAAGCCGTTACTACAAGCGTGGCGGCAATGGCTGTTGTAGTGACGGCTTTAGCCGTTACCGGGGCTGCCACGAGCACAAGGCACTACTCGCAGGGGTCAGCCGGGCCGGGGCCGCCGAAGAAGACATGGTCGATCATGAGGGCGAGATCGACGGCATCATCCTGCCGATCGGCGTTGAAATCCGCGCGGGCGCTCGGGCAGTACGTGTCCCGTGATCCGTTTTCGCCGAAGAACACGATGTCGACCAGCGTGGCAATGTCGGTCGCATCGATGGCCGCGCTGGAGTCAAGATCTCCCTGGGAGGGGCAGGCGCAGTCGCAGAGATCACCGATGCCGTTGCCGTTTGTGTCGGACTGATCGGGATTGTAGACCGCCGGGCAGTTGTCCTGCGAGGCGCAATACCCATCGCCGTCGGCGTCGTTGTCCGGGTCGAACGGGCAGGGGTCGCACACGCTGCCCTTGCCGTCCCCATCGGGATCCAGCTGCGTGATGTTAAAGTCATTCGGGCAGTTGTCGCACGAATCGGCGATGAGGTCGCCGTCGGACTCCTCCTGGAGCGGATTGGGGATATCGAGGCAGTTGTCGCAATCATCGCCGACACCATCCCCATCGGAGTCCACCTGATCGGGGTTTGCGGCACCGGGGCAGTTGTCGATATCGCCGCAGAGGCCGTCTCCATCGATGTCGTTTAAGGGATCGAAGGGACAAGGGTCGCAGGCGTCACCGAGAGTGTCACTGTCAGAACTGAACTGAGACGGATTGAAGTCGCCCGGGCAGTTGTCGCAGGCATCCCCGAAGTCGTCTCCATCAACATCCGTTTGATTCGGATTCGATACGGACGGGCAATTGTCGCACACGTCGCCGCGGCCGTCCATGTCCTGATCGTCTTGCGTCGGGTTTGCGTCGACGGGGCAGTTGTCGCAGGCGTCGCCGCGGCCGTCGAGATCGGCATCCTGCTGTTGCGGATTGGGCGACTGCGGGCAATTGTCGGCGAGCCCGCAGATCCCATCGGCATCGGCGTCGTTCGTGGGATCCAGCGGGCATTGGTCGCAGGCGTCGCCGATCCCGTCGCCATCCGCATCCTCCTGACCCGGATTCAGCACCATCGGGCAGTTGTCACAGGCATCGCCGAGCCCGTCTGCATCGGCATCCCCCTGCCCGGAATTCGGCGTCGACAGGCAATTGTCGCAGTCGTCGCCGACACCATCGAGATCCCCGTCCGCCTGCTCCGGGTTTGCCAGCTCCGGGCAGTTGTCGCACGCATCGCCGGCAGCGTCGCCATCGAGATCAGTCTGGGTCGGGTTGTAGTTGTCCGGGCAATTGTCCGACTGACCGCAGAGATCATCGTCGTCCGGATCGTTGGTGGGGTCGAGCGGGCATTCGTCGCAGATGTCGCCCACATCATCGCCGTCGAAGTCGCTTTGGCGGTCGTTCGGGATCGTGGGGCAGTTGTCCTCCCAATCGGGGATCCCATCGCCGTCGAGATCGTCGCGAATGGTCACCGTGCCCTTTCGAAACGACGGCTTCACGATGGCGTTGGCGGAGTTGACGAACTGGAGGCGGTTGGCCGGCACCACGCAGGTGGTGTCGAATTCAAACGTTCCGATCTGGCCGTTGCCCTTCACGTGGAAGAGCAAGCTGGGGATCCCGGTTCCGATCGGCCCGTCACTTCCGGACGGAAGATTGGGTCCGAAGATCCTCTGCTTCGACGCGAACAACCCATCCGCCGAGACGAAGTCCCAGAGCGTGTCCTGCTGGGTTTGAAAGCCTCGGGTCCCGGGACTGCCGGGGGGACAGCTCGCCGTGTCGGTCTTCATGCGAATCAGAACCTTGATGTTGTTTAAGTACCCGTCCAACCGCGACTGCGGATTGTAGGCACAATTGCTGCCTGACGACCAGAAGGCGCCGCCGCTTACCGAGCGAATGATGATCGGAAAAACCACGGCCTTCAGGTCGGTGTCATTTGAGAAGTAGAGTCCGACCGTGCCGGTATCAAGAGCACCCGGGCCGTTGGAGAGCAGGAGGTCCGAGATTTCGACGCGATCAAGGGCGGCGGCGGGGATTGCCGCCGCGAGCCAGACGACACCGGCGGCCAGGAGTCTGCCGGCCAATGATTCGATGGGCCAATGCCTCATGGCGACACCCCCGGGGAAACGTCAATTCGTGCACGGCTCGGCCGGCCCATTCCCCCCGAAGAAGACATGGTCGATCAGCGCGGCAAGGTCGACGGCATCCGTCTGGCCATTTCCGTCGAAGTCTCCCCTGCTGGCCTCACACTGAGGGTCAACCGGATCATTGGCGCCGAAATAGACGACGTCGATTTCCTGCGCGAGATCGGTGGCATCGATGGCGCCATTGCCATCAAGATCGGCCTGCCAGGGGCAAATGCAGTCGCACGGGTCCCCGAAACCGTTCCCGTTCGAATCGGACTGGTCGGGGTTGAAAATGGCCGGGCAGTTGTCTGAGGCCGAGCAGATGCCGTCTCCGTCGGGATCATTCAGCGGATCGAATGGGCAGATGTCGCACACGTTGCCGATGCCGTCGCCATCGGTATCGAGTTGCGAAATGTTGTAGGCGGAGGGGCAGTTGTCGCAGGAGTCCGGGTAGGTGTCTCCGTCGGTCTCCTCCTGCAGCGGGTTGAAGTTGTCCGGGCAGTTGTCGCACGCATCGCCGATGCCGTCGCCGTCGGCATCGAGTTGATCGGGATTGGCGTGGGCCGGACAGTTGTCGATGTCGCCGCAGATGCCGTCGCCATCGATGTCGTTGTCGGGGTCGAAGGCGCAGGGGTCGCAGACATCGCCAAGGAGGTCGCCATCGATGTTTGACTGGCTGGCGTTATAGTCGCCGGGGCAATTGTCGCAGGCGTTGCCTCGCCCGTCGGCGTCGGTGTCGGCCTGCCCGTAGTTGGAGACGCTCGGGCAATTGTCACACGAGTCACCGACACCGTCACCGTCGATGTCCTCCTGACCGGGGTTTGCGACTCCGTTGCAGTTGTCACAGGCATCCCCGGCCTGATCGTTGTCGCTGTCTTCCTGAAAGGGGTTCGGGCGGGAGACGCAGTTGTCGTCGATATCGGGAATCCCGTCGCCATCGCAATCCCCTCCGGGGAAAAGGCAGCCGGCGGGGAAGGCGCCGATGTCGTTGCGGCTGCCGTCGGGGTCATTGTACTGCGGATCGGGATGCCCGGCGTCGATGGCGGCGGAGCCGATGCCGAGTTCGAAGTTGTAGGAGGGCGGGTCAATCAGGACCGGATCGCCGAAGACAGAATTCGGCCCCGGCGGCGCGGTTGAGGTGTTTGTGACATTCTGAAAGAAGAGATTGTAATCCTGCACCGGGCGCCCGGTCACGGCGTAGAGCGCGGTGCCGGTGATGCTGGTGAAGATGTTGTTGTACACGACCGCGGTCACCCCCGCGGCGGTGTAGTTGGGGCCCGACGCGCAGGACGCGATCGTGTTGTTGACAAAAGTCGCTGACCCGGAGAGCAGACTCACCAACGGTTGTTTGGAGAGATTGTAGAAGACGTTTCGTTCAAGGTGCATGACCGCGTTGTTGTCGCCGTAGATTCCGGTCCCCGAGGGCAGCGTCACGGTTTGCGCGAAGAGATTATCCCGGAAGACCGCGCGGGTGACGTTTCCTGAGAACCCGGAGAAACTGCTGGTCATGTTCAAGAACCGACAGCCCTCAACCACGAACCACGACTGATCGGCCCTGACCGCGTAACCCGCGCTGGCGTTCAGCAGAGTGAATCCAATCACGCGGAATGTGTCAGCCGATACGCCGTGCAGAAAGACGTTCTCCAGCCCGCTGGACGTCCAGGTGGTGACCTCCGGACCATCGATCGCGATGATGCTCAAGACCTTTGTTGTGACCGAGACCGTTTCGGTGTAGGAACCGCCCTCCACGTAGATCGTGTCGCCGGTGACGGCGGCATTGACGGCCGCCTGGATTGTCGGCTGATCGCTGGGAACGCCGATGGTCGCCGCGACCGCCCGATTCTCCGCCGCGGCCAAAAGCGCGGCCGAAAGCAGAATCAGCATCCAATGACGCATGCGAAGCCTCCGATGCAGTAATGAGTGGCCGGGTCCACCACTCAGGGAAGCGGAAAGCAACGGTGCGGGGAGCTTCGATGCTCCGCGCCGGCACGTCCTGCCCTTTTAATATTATCAATTATAGACGTAAAGACAACCGGGAAATCCGCATCCGGATGATGCTCGAAGATTCAATGCGGGACCGTAATTGTTGGCTTACTCACAGGGACCAGCGGGTCCGGGGCCGCCGAAGAAGACATGGTCGATCATAAGGGCGAGATCGACCGTGTCGGTGAAGCCGTTGAGGTCCAGATCGCCGCGGCGGGTCGGGCAGTTGGGGTCCTGGGTGCCAATGGTCCCGAAGTAGACAACGTTGATCAGGCGGGCAAGATCCACCGAGGTGAGGAAGCCATCGGCATCGTAGTCGCCCTGCCAGGGGCATTCGCAAACGACGGGCATGTAGGCCACCAGGGTGCTGCGGGCGACACGTTTGCAGACGGAGCAGTAGACCTGGCCCAGTTGACGCATCATGCAGTTGTATTGAGGGCGGTAGGCGTCGCAGTGGTAGTAATGGGCGCCCTCATAGAGACCAACCTTCTGCGGGCCGAAGGGGTTCGGCTGCGGGTCGCAGAAATCGCAGTTGGCGTTGTTGGTGGTCGGCAGCGGGGTCGCCGGCAGGATCAGATCCTTCCACTTGATGTCGGCGAGCACGGTCTTGGTTGTGACATTGGGTTCGCTCGGTTCGGCGGCGGGGTGATTGTCACGGTCGGTGTCGACGCCGCATCCGGCCCAGTATTCGTATTCGTCGGCCAGCCCGAAGGCGGTGTGCCCGAGTTCGTGGATGACGATCTGCTCCCAGGAACCGGCCAGCGAGGTGGTGGCGACCTGCCCCCCCGCGCCCCCATAGATCGGTGAATTGACGATAACGAGCGCGTAGTCCCAACTCGGGACGTGGTTGTTGAGCGCGGTGATGGTCAGGCCCTGATCAACCAGGAGCAGCCGTTCGATGCCGCTGTTGCAGAATGACGCATCGAAGTACGTGTCGACAAAGACACCCACTCCCTCCGGATCGCAGGGCGGGTTCTCATCGGCGCCCGATTGGTTCGATGCGACATTGAGCCGCCAGACATTCAACGCGGCATTGAACGAGTCGAATGGCGCGAAGGCGAAGAGGGAATTGACCAGTTGCTGCGCGTAACCATTGAACGCCTCCTGCTCCGTGGATGTGAACCCCTCGGCGATGATCACCAGATTGAGACGTTCGGCATCGGGGCCGTGGTCGATGAACTTGGTGGCGCCGATGATGCTGCCATCAGAGGGCCCTGCCAGGGCAGCCGCGCAAGTGCAGGACACCCACCCGAGCAACGCGAGCAGGATCACGAGCGGGGGGCGGTGGCGGCTATTTGAGGTCAATGCGTCCGATCTCGGTCGAGAGGGTTCGGGAGGTCTTCGCGGCCGGATCCGGGCCATGGAAAACGACGCGTTTGACGGCCGCGGACGCGGGAACAAGGACGGAGAATACCTGGGATTCAACCGGGGCTTCGGCACGGGAAAGCTGGCCGGAGCCGGGGTCGAGCGGTGTCTCGGTGAATACGATGTTGATCGCCGGCATGAGCCGCCGGTAAAGCACGTCGCCCTTGTCTGACTGCACCTCAAACCAGGCGCCGCGCAGGCCATTGGTGGAATCGGGGAGAGTTACCGTGGGGGGCAGGATCTTTAAGAGGGGCGTTCGCGAGAGAATCTGCATGGCCCCCTCGGTCCACTGGATGGTCAGGCGCTCGGCGGCGACGGGACGTTCCGCCGCCCGGGCCGGTGCGGCCGTTAGCGAAACGAGAACTGTGAGTATGGTCAGTTTACGACAGAGTCGGCGGATCACGTTGTCACCTGCAAGGGTGGCTTTACTGGGGATATCGGCCAAGACGCTCCGACTCCGCAGTGGGCAATATAACACCGAATCCGGGTCCGCAAGAGCCCAATTGGACCAATTTTGTCTCTAACGGGGCCGTTTGAAGATCAATTCGACAGTTTCGGTGCGTCCATGGTGCTCCGAGAGGGGCAGAACGCTGATCAGTTCCCAGCCATCACGGCCGGCGTTGTTGCACTCCTCGGTGAATGTCTCAGGCAGGGCGATATCGCGCACGAGCCCGCCCGAGGTCTTAATCGAGAGCGTCTTGTATTCCCATGCTGCCATCGGGTCATCCCTCCAGACGCCCGAAATATACCTCGACGTCGTAAAGAAAGCGCACCTTTCCCCCGTCGGCATGCCGGTCATGGAGAATGCGCAGGGCGTCGATCATCGGGAGGTGCTTCGGATGTCCGGCGGCGGGGGCATACGATGAGGACAGTAGCCGGCCTTTTAGACCCTCGAAATCAAAGACCTGTTCATTGGCGAGGATCCGGGTCGCGAATGGGCCCCGAAAGAAGTCGGCAATTGCCTGGGTGTCAACATGGCGGTGGTCGACTTGCACATAATCGGTGGCGAATTCGCGGAGGAGGTCTTCGTAGCCGCGAAGGAACTCGCTGGCATCGGTGCGGCGCGTGTTCCAGAAGAGCGCAACCCACCCATTCGGTCTGAGGATGCGGACAAATTCGCGCCTTGCCTCTTCCCTGTCGAACCAATGGAACGCCTGCGCCGCGGTGATGAGGTCGATTCCGGCATCGGGCAGTCCGGTGGCTTCGGCACGGCCATTGATGCTGCGAAAGTTCGGTCTGTCACCAAGCATTTGTTCGGCGGCATGGCGCATGTCGGGATTGGGTTCGACCGCATGGATGGTGGCGCCGGAGCGGAGCAGCAGTTCGGTTGAAATTCCGGTGCCGGAGCCGATATCGGCGACCATGGATGCCGGCGACAGGCCGGCCTCGTTTTGCAGTATGTCGAGGAGTCCGTCGGGGTAGCCAGGACGGTACCGGATGTAATCGGCGACCCGGGTGGAGAAGCGGGTGGTGGGGTCGGGGTTGGGCATGGGGAGGCTCGCTGGCACCAGCCTAATTGATTCTCCAGGATCATGCAAGCGCTCACGGACTGCTCCGGGGAAGTGACGACTGAAGTCGTCACTACGGAAACGGAGGACTCTGGCACCCCGTAGTAACGGCTTCAGCCGTTACCGCTCGGTCGAAGGATGGTGCTGCCGGGGGGAGTAACGGCTAAAGCCGTTACTACAAGAGCGGGTGGTGTTGGCGTTGTGTAGTAACGGCTTATGGTCATCAACTATTTACACTGACAGCCCAACATACCGGAGAAGGTCGGGGGAGTCGGACGTCATGGCATCGAGTTGTGCTTGAATGTGCCGACGGAACTCCCCGAAGTCGTCACACCAGGGATGGGCGTGCGTGACCCGTTGTTTGAGGCATCGCCAGATCTTCTCGATGGGATTCAGCCAGGGCGCGTAGGTCGGCAGCCACAGGATGGCGATGCGGGGGTATTGTTGGAGGGCCTCCTGGACGCGGGGATGGTGATGCACGGGCCAATTGTCCCACACCAGGAAGATCGTCTCGGCGGTCGGGTAACACTGCGCGAGTCGGCGCAGACTGGCGATCAGGCGCGGCACGGAGACACGGCTGGTCTGTTCGCCGTACACCCGCCCCCGCACGGCGTCGAGATACCCGATCACGCGCACCCGGGTGTTGCTTCGGTGCGACCACGGCAAGCGGGGTTGTGATCGTCCCTGCCGGGCCCACAAGGAGGCCTGTGTCGGTTGGCGGTAGAAGGTCGCTTCGTCCTGAAACAGCAGGACATAACGCTCCGGCGCCTGCCGGGTCCGAGCTAAGGCTTGCTCCAGCGCCCCTTTTTTTCCGCGTACGCGGGATCGGGACTGTGGAGATGGGGTTGGCCGCGTTTGTATCGGTACCCGGCCCGCCGCAGCGCCTTTTGCACCCCGAACGCGCTGAACCCCTTCAAACTCGGGACCACCTGCGCCAACGCCGCCAGACTCCACCGGGTCTGCGTTAAGCCAAACTGCCGGGGTGATCGCCGCAGGTACTGTTCGATCTCCCGCAGATCCGCTGTCCCTTTACGACCGCGCCCAGGAGCCACGCACAGGCCCGCCACACCCGCCGCACCGTAGCGCTGTTGCCACTGGTACACACTCTGACGCGACACCCATAACTGCCGGGCGACGGCGCTGACCGAAAGGCCCCGATCCACATTGAGCAGGGCCAACGCCTTGATCCGCAGGTACCCCGGTTCCCCATGACGCGCCAGGGACCGCAACTCCCCCTTTTGTTCAGTCGATAACGCCATCGTCTCCCCCTTTCAACACCCTAACCTAAAGGGAAACGAACACAATGTCAATATAAATAGTTGATGACCATCAGCCGTTACTGCGAGTGAGGACTGCCGACATCATAGTCTTGGGATCCGCGGCCCGGTCGCAGTTCAGGCGGGTTTTTCCACTTCAGGGATTGACTTCCGGACCGGCCGCGGTTATTAGGAGTTCGAACTTCGTTCGGGGTCCAGTGATTTGGCGTACGAGTACCGAAGAATGACACCGCAGGAGCGGCGGGAGATTGTCGCTCATCGGCTGAGGAGGGGCTACCCATTGCACTCCCCTCCGCATCCCTTTCGCCGTCTCGGGTGGTATCTAATCACCGCGGCAACATTCGAGCACCGACCTATCCTACAACAGGAGTCGCGGCTTCAGGAATTCCAGTCCAGGATGCTCGACAGGCTCTCGTCCGCGCCTGCCCGCATTCTTGCGTGGGTGGTCCTTCCGTCCCACTACCATTGCGTGGTGCAGGTCGAGCAGTTGGAACTGCTGTCCAGGAGCATCGGGCGATTGCACGGGGGCACCGCCCGCGACTGGAATCGGGAGGAGAATCTGACCGGGAAGCGGCGAGTCTGGTACAAGTTCACCGATCGGGGACTCAGGGGCCACTCGATGTTTCGAAGTGCCCTCAATTATGTTCATGTCAACCCGGTGAAACATGGGTACGTCGCTCGGCCCGAGGAGTGGCGGTGGTCAAGCGTTCATTGGTATCTCGAGCATCGAGGTCGCGCCTGGCTGAGGGAGAATTGGAAGAGGCACCCCATCGGGATACTTGGGGACTATTGCTGAGGGATAAGCCGACGGTTGATGCCATTGTGAGTTCGATTTCCGGCATTGTTCCGGCGGTTTCTGCTGAGAGCTCGTAACGGCTGAAGCCGTTACTACAGAGTAGTCGGCTCGCCTTCCGTAGTAACGGCTTCAGCCGTTTTTGCGCCCCTTGCATTCCCACCACCGGGTAACGGCTAAAGCCGTTACTACAACGGTCAGCGGCCCGCTCTTTGTAGTAACGGGTTCAGCCGTTACTGCCACCCCATGCGCTCCCGCCCCCGGGCGGGAGCGAAAACCGTTGGCCGACCTTGGGGGATG
>JBFMFQ010000112.1:0-11469 GCA_040752075.1 Candidatus Zixiibacteriota bacterium
GGGCCGGCGCGGTCAGGACGGCTCACCTCGTCACCGCCGGGCGGTGGATAGACCTTGCAGGGCTCAAGTTCCGGTCCCGGAGCGGGTCCCAGATCACCGGTGTAGTAGGCCGTGTCGCAGCCCCAGCCGACGCCAAACACATCGATGCTGTCGCAATCGTAAACGTGGTACTCGCCGCGATAACCATCCTCGTCCGAGTCGTAACCGGGCTGATCGTAGATCCAGGCCGCCCAGGTGGCGGCAAACTCGAGGTCCGAAAAGCCGATGCTGTTGGCATAGGCGTAAGGATTGTTGCACTCAAAACGGAGATTGGGATCGGTATGAAAGCCGTTGCCACCCATGAGGGCGTAGACAAACGGCATCGAGTCGCCAGGAAAGAGCGGCTGACAGGAGGGTCCCACCGAGGTCACCTGACGTGTGTCGAGCCCGTCGGCGATGTCGCATCCCGCGGAACCGCGCAACGGCGGGCGCCATCCCAGGGCGGTAAAGTCCTGCGTGGCAAATAACTGCCCATAGTCCACTTCGCCGTTGGTCATCACATAGTAACGGTTGCGGTCACCGCTGGGAGCGCCAAGGCCGCCACCAACCGTCGGCGCGCGCCGTCCCGCGAGGGCGGGACCCCACTCCTGAGCGGGGGATTGGCTGATGAGCCACCAGTTGAAACTGAAGTCTTCGTGGGGAAACGCACGGAGGATTCGCAAGCCGACGACGCCGCGCGGGGAAAACAACGGATAGGTTCCCCCCAGGGGCTCGCCGTCATTGTCGGCCACCCATGCGACATTGAGAGAGTCCCGGACACTGGGCAGGGCCAAGCCGGGCGCTCCGCTGAGGAATCCGGAGATGTCGTCGGAGGCTCCCGTGCTGCCATCCTGCGTGTCTTTGTTGAGGACATCCGCGTCGATGTAGATCCCGGCGGCCAGTTTGGAAATCGGACGGCTTCCGATGTTGCGGATCCAACATTCAACGATGATAAACTGGCGCGAGAACCGGTCGGACCAGGCATAGGATGTCTGGGAAACTTCGATGGGCAGCGGTATGTGGGGCCGGTTGTCCACTTCATCGAGGATTCCGCCGATGACCGTGTCGGTGATGAGGGCCCAGTACTCCTGATCCGCATAGGCTCTGGGATTGAAGTAGGGCGATCCGCGGAGATTGGAGGATTCCTTGATCGTGTCGACGCCGGCGAACTCGCCCGGGGAGGTCGAACTCTCCCCGGTGATCGTGATGCTCACCAGAGTATCACTGCCGATGATTCCCCCGATCCACATGCCGCCCGCGTAGAGGTAGTCGTTGCGTGTACCGGCCGGCCATTCAAAAGAAGGCGTGTAAGCGATTCGCAGCGGCTCCAGGTCCTTGGCCCCGCCGCGGGGACCGTCCTCAGTTCCGAGCAATCCGAAGTTCGTCACGGCGGCCCAGATCTGACCCGCGGAGTGGATGCGGGTTTCAAAAACCGGGAAGGCCGCGGCCGATCGGGCCCCCAACGGGCGCCGGTCGTGAATTTTCCCGGCCCCATCGAGTGCGCGGGATAAGCCGACACGCGGGACGATGAGCGCCACCGCGATGACGACGGCCAAGACCGATGGGGCGGTTTTGCATAGGCGAGACTTGATCATCTTGTTCTCCGAGGGCACGGTCTTTCTTACCGCTGTTTGCCTGTGTTCTTCGGCCGTATGGCGCCAACCACATTACCTCTGGTCAACACGGTTATTCCCGGCCGGTGCCTCATTTAGAAGTTCATCCCCAGTCCGAAGCGAATCTGACGACCCTCCTGCCATGCTCTTGGCGTAACCGGTTCCGCCGGATTGGCGTACGGTATGCCGCCGAGGTTCAATTCGGTGTCCGGACGGCCCGTGTTGGAGCCAACCAGATCGACATTGCGCGTGTCAAACAAGTTGTTGATCCAGACTTCGAACGTGTAACTCATCCGCGTGAAGCGGAAGTCCTTGTTGAAACGGATATCGACATTGCTGGTGGCCGGGAAGCGTTCGGAGTTCTCGGCGACGATGTTGCCCTGGAGAATTTCCGCGCCGGGATGGCTCGAACCCGGGGTGTAGGGGAATCCGGTGCCGAACTGCCAGAAGATGTTCAGCCCGAAGTTGTCCGGCATGGTGAGGCCCCAGAGCTTCGGATGGTCGCCCTGCGGCACACGAAGGTCGAGAATCAGCGTGACCACGTGGCGGCGGTCCCAATCCAGCGGGAACTCCTGAATGGTGACCGCACCGGCCGCGCTGTAGAAGTTCTCGAAGAAGGCCAGCGAGTTGGCCGACGCCTTTCCGAATGAGTACGAGAAGTTGTAGGTGGCTGTGCCAGAGACGTAATTGCCGTATTTCTTTTCGAGCTCGAGTTCAAGCCCGCGCGAACGCGCGTAGTCGCGATTCTCGTAGAAGTTGCGCGTCTCCTGCCCCACACCCTGAATCTCGGTGGCGCCGATCCGGCCGAAGTCGTCCTTGTAGAAGCCCTGAACGGACAAAACGTACTCGGGCGACAACAGATACTGCACGCCGAACTCGTACTGAATGGTCTTCTGATAGTCGAGGTTCACGTTGCCGATGATGCCGTCCTGGCTGTTGACCTGGGTCGAGCGGCGGTACATGAAGGTCAACTGCGGCAACTGGTAGAAGTGCCCGTAGTTGAAGAAGACTTTGGCCTTGTCGGAAATGGGATACGAAAACGCGATACGGGGGGCGAACTTGTCACGATAATCCTGGCTGACCAACTGGTTGCCGAAGTCGCCGAAGATCGTCGTGTCGGTGATTTCCGCGTTGTCCGACTGGATGAAGTAGTCATAACGGAGGCCGAGATTGGCGATCAACTGCCCGTATTCCATCTTGTCGCGGAGGTAAAACGCCCCGGCCTTTGGTGTCTGGTTATAGAAGTCGCGCAGATCGCCGCGGCCCTGGTATGGGCCATCGTCCACGGCGGTGCCGGTGTACGGTATGTAGGGCTGCTGCAATTCCCCGAGCGCCAGATCGTGAGCCGAGTACTTAAAGCCCGCCTTCACCTCATGTTCGCGGCGAAGCTGGCTGGTCAGGTCGATGTCCACCGAGCTGGTCTTAACCACGCGGCGGTGCCAAAGCGCGATTTCATCCCAGCCGCGGTCGTAGAAGCCATCGCCGCCGTCACGGATGCCGTTGCCGTTTTTGTCGTTGAACGGCTCGCCGACGTCGTAGTCGTTGTCGATGGTCGACCATGAACCGGAAGGCGCTCCGGCCCCCTGATCGAACACGCTGTTGCCGTTTAAGTCCTCGTACGGGACGCCGGGCACCCACTGATCATCCGGCCCCTGGTATCGGGAGTCACCGGACAGGTCGACGAATGGTTCGCCGCGCCCTCCCAAGGGATGTTCATAGTTGTCGTCCCAGACGCCATTGCGGTTCAGATCCTCGTAGGGCTCGCCCAGCGACCGGTCACCATCGATGAAGGACTCCGGAATGTCATTGGAGGTCGGGCCGTAGCTGTCGCGCTCCAGTTCCGGATCATACTTGCCGTTCCCGTTGCCGTCGCTCTCGAGTACGTCACCGGCATCCCAGCGCCCGTTGTCGTTTCGGTCAGCGAAGGGCTCGCCGCCTACATCGTCTGCCAACCCGTTCTGGTTGAAATCGAATTGGAGAATGTCTATGTCCGGCTGGAATTCACCATCGCCGTTCACGTCGGTCCAGACATCGGCCGGCGTGTAGATGCCATCCGGGTAGACATCGATGAAATCCTCCGGGGCATCGTAGTTCCCGTTGTTGTCAACATCGACGTAGTGGTCGGTTTCGATTCCCGAGAGCGGGAACTGGTCCGGGTTCAGGGTGCCGCCCGGGGTGTCGGGATCACCCGGCTTCTGCTGATAGGTGCGTTCGTACCGGGAAACGATGACCTGGTAGAAGGTGGATGGGCTTAAGGTGTGGGTCCAAGTCATGCTGTAACGGTCGTTCTTGTCTTCGATCCAGGGCATGTTGTTGGGAACATAGCGGTAGTTCCAATCGAAAAGCAGCGAACGCTCATAGGAACGCTTGACAATCCCCGTCATGCGAATGTCGGGGCTGACGCGGTAGGTCATCTTAAGACCAAGGTTTCCGACGTTTTCCTGGCGATCCTGCATGACCATCCCCGCGAACTTGAAATTGCGGAAGTCGAGGGGATTGGAGGCGGTCGTGTAGCGGTTGATCGGCGTGTAGGAATCCGTGCGGTCGAAGTCCGCGTTGATGAAGTACGTCAGCTTGTTCGACATCGCGCCGAGCCCGAGCGCCGGGAGCAGGCGCTTGGTCAAAAACGGCTCGGGCCCGCCCAGAGTGAATTCGAGGCGGTTGTAGTTGAACGAGTACTTGTTGAGGTTGGCGGTGCCCAGATTGTCCGTGAAGTATTCGATGTGGCCGTGGGTGTCTTCCTGGTCGCCTTCCTTGGTCGCGACGTTGATGATGCCCGAGGTGGCCTCGCCATACTCGGCGGACCAGCCTCCTTTAATGATGGAGACGTTTTCAATTTCGGTGCCGGAGAGGTTCAGATTCTCGGTCGGACCGCGTCCGCCGAGGGGATCTTTCATCGAGACACCGTCCACGGTGTAGAGAACTTCCTCGGCACGGCCTCCACGAATGTGGAAGCGGTCGTTGCGGATGGTCACGCCGACCTGCGTCTTGAGAATGTCGGCCACGGTGCTGACCGGCATGCTCTTGATCTTTTCGGCGGAGACATCGCGCTTGGTCGTCGCTTCGTCCATCTTGATCAACTCGGCAACGCGCTCCACGACGATCGTGGGCATGTCGATGAGGCTCGGCTCCAGCTCGAAACTCAGGGTGGTGGTCTGATCGGGATTGACCACGACGTTGTTGACCATGACGCTGGTGTAGCCGACGAGCTTGCACTCGAGTTGGTGGACGCCAGCGGGCACCGCGAGGATCTGGAACTTTCCGTCGATGTCCGTGAGCGCACCGATGGTCGTTCCGACAACGCTGACCGGAGCCTGGATCAACGGCTCTTTGGTTTTCTTGTCGATGACGACACCGGCGATCTTACCCGTGGTGGCGGCCATGGCCGGCATGGCCAGGAGCACCGCGAGCAGGGGGAGCATTGCGGAGCGCACCCAACGCCCAAATCCAGTCGGGATCATTGCACTTGCCTCCATTACAACGAATCTGTCGCGTCAGAATTCCAGATTGAAACCATCTCTCCGTTTGATCGTATCATTCATCAGGGCCGTGGAAATCGAGGCAACTCGTTGGTATGTGTGGCCTTCCGGTCCGGCGACCCGTAAGCTGTCATGATCGGCATCCTGTTAAGCGCAAGTCAAGCGAAAAGCCCGCCGGAAGATTGCGCACACGCCTCGTCTCACTGTCATTGACACATCTTGCGGAGCGAACCCGCCCCGTCACAGGTGAATACCCCCTGATCGGCGGCTTATTCCAACAATGTAGGCGAATTCTTTGTCAGCCACGGGGGTTCGGCCGTGAAAACGGAGCCTCTCCTCACGATCCATCAGCCCTCGCAGCGGGGACAGCTGGTCGGCCTGAACTTGTTTGCTATCTCCGAGTTCGCCAGCCTTCGCTCATCCAGAGCTCCAAGCGCTTGGTGATCAGCCGTTGATCCAGAGGGAATTGCGGGACCTGCTCCAAGATGATGTGCTCGCTTTCGAATCCCGCCGTGAAGGCCTGAAGGACGTAGTCGGCGATCTTGCCGTCAGGGGCCTGCGGCCAACCAAATGAGTACCAGTTTGTCGATGGCCGCTCGTCGGGTGACCCGATCCCTGCCGGCCAAAACCTGTCTAACTCGGTCGGGGCCGTGAGATAAAGGGTTCCGTGCTGGAGGACTGTCCGGGTGAAATCGCGATGCGCGGCGGCGACGGCCTTTTTCCCGCCGACCGTGATTTCGAAACGTGTCAGCGATTGTGAGCAGAGTCCGTGCGCACTGGCCGCGCCACGATCCGTTCCGTGATTCCGCCCAAGACAGAGGACGGGCTGGCGCCCCAAGCAGCGGATGACCTGCGCCAGAGCCCGGAGGATCCGCTCGAACGCCCCGCGGAAGCTCGCTGTCTGGCCGCCATCGAGCGCATGGCGCGGGGCGATTACGGCGTAATTGACTTCCCCTTTGTGCAGCAGCGCTCCCCCGCCGGTGGGTCGGCGCATCCAATCCCACTGCCGGCGGGCGCACTCGGCCTCATCGATCACCGTGCGCCATTTCTGATTCCGTCCAATAGTGATACCGGGGGGGTCCATTCGGTAGAGTCGGACAAAGGCCCGGGATTGATCAGACTCGACTAGGGCGGACAGCTCGTTGTCCCAAGCCATCTGCGTTCGGACTTCCGCTGCGAGAAACGGCAGGTATTGCCACCTGACATAATCCGGAGCAGCCTCGGGCGCGGTCGTCACAATGGAGAATTTAGCCCGCCGCGTCCGTGCAAACAAGCGCGTGCCCGACGCAGTTGCGGCCCGGATTGATCAAGGGGAAAGCGCGTGGGGAGCTAAAGTTCGGAGATGTCGTACTGACGGATCTTTAATCGGAGCGTGGATTCCGGAATCCCAAGGCGGGAGGCGGCATGCTTCTTAATTCCGGCGGTTTCGGCCAAGGCGCGGAGGATGAAGCGCTTTTCGAGGTTGGCGACATGATCGTAGAGGGAAAAGCCCTCGGGAATTGGGCGTTCCGGGAGTTGATCGGGGGCGGCCTCCTCCGCCGAGAACTTGCTGCCGAGGCGATCCAGCCCGATCGACTCGTTGGGACCGGAGAGCAACACGAGTTTGCGGATCTCGTTTTCGAGTTCGCGCACGTTGCCCGGCCAGTGGTAGGCGGACATGCGCCTCACCACTTCGGGCCCGATGGTCACCTTGCGCTGATTGTCCGCCGCGATCCGGGAGAGGAAGTGGTTGATCAGAAGCGGGATGTCTTCCGGCCGCTCGCGCAGCGGGGGCAGAGTGAAGGTGACCGGCGAAAGCCGGTAGTACAGGTCGCGACGGAAGGTGCCGCGCTCGATTTCCTCGGTCAGATCCCGGTTGGTTGCGGAGACGACGCGGACATCGACGTGACGGGGCTTGGTGTCGCCGAGGCGGGTGAATTCCTTGGTTTCCAGCAGGCGCAGGAGTTTCGCCTGGATGGACAGCGGCATTTCGCCGATTTCATCGAGGAAGAACGTGCCGCCGTCCGCCTCTTCGAACAAGCCCATCTTATCCCGGTCGGCGCCGGTGTAAGCGCCGCGCTTGGCGCCGAAGAGTTCGCTTTCCAAACGCGACTCGGGGAGAGCGGCGCAGTTGACCGACACGAACCTCTGATCGCGCCGGTTGCTGCTGTAGTGGATCGCCTTGGCGAGCAGATCCTTGCCGGTTCCGGTCTCCCCTTGCAGGAGGATGGACACATCGGCATCGACGACCAGCCGCACCCGGGTCAGGACTTGACGGAGGTTTTCGTTTTGTGTGAGGATGCTGGGGAAATCCGATTCACGCGCGACCTGATCGCGGAGCCGCTGGACATCGCGGAACAATCCCTCCGAGCGCATGCGCGTGGAATACCAGGCGACCACCTCGGCAAAGGCGACGGCAAAATCAATGTCGCGGGGTTGGAATTGACGCGCCGCGGGGCCGGCGATCACATCGGCGTACAACAGCCCGCTGGCGGCCGGCCCGAGCGCCACCGGAACCGTGATGATGGACTCGGGGATGTGTCCCTCGCTGCTTGTGAGGGAAGCGGCCAGTTCGGGAATGAGTTGGACGGACCAGATGACGCGCGGTGCATCGGTCACCAAATGCCGCTGATACGGACTCGCAGCGAACGTGGCGAGCGCTTCGGCGAATTCGTTTGAGGCGCCGGAGACCGCCAGAGGCTGCCCGGAGCGCTCCCCCCCGGCCGTGGTCTCGATCAAGAGCGCGCGTGATGCGCCGAGGCGTTCGCGATAAAAGTCGATGGCGCGCTGCAGGGCTTCCAGGCCATCCTGTGATCCCGTGGCGGGTGTCCAAGGCGCACCGCCCAAGCGGAATTCATTCGCGCCCGAAACCGCGTGGGTGACGCACTCGTTGGCGATCCGCTCGAGGCGTTCACGGGACTCCTCCGAGCCGGAAGCATCCAACCGGCGGACGGCGTCGATGGCGGCCTGCAAGGACTCGGTCAGCCGGCCCTGGCGTCGCAGCAGGTCGGCGAGGAACCACTGGGATTCCGTGTCCTGATCGGAAGCGCCAATTTGCTGAAACCGGGTGCGGGCGCGTCCGACCGCCGCCACGGCCGATTCGGCATCGCGCGCGGCGGACTGCAGAATCTCGGCTTCGGCGAGGTCGATCTTCGCGAGTTCGTAGACATCGCCCACCAGGTTGAGGCATTCCTTGGCCCGTTCCAGGCTGGCGGCCGCGTCGTCGTGACGACCGAGGCGTGCCTCGGCCAAGGCGCGGGCGCGGTACAGGCATCCGGCCTCGGAACGCTCGCCGATCGCGATGGCGATGAGGAGTCCCTCCTCGGCGAGACGGTGCGCCTGTTGCCAATCACCGATGGCCAGTTCGCATTCGGCGATGCCGCGCAAGGACTGGGAGACGAGATCGTTTTCGTCGCTTAAGTGCCGTCCGATGTTGAGCGCGCGCCGGAACGATTCTTTGGCCTGGATCCAGTGCTTCTGTTCGTAGTGCCAGACGCCGGCGTATTCGTGATAAATGGCGCGTTCGCGGGCCAGGCCGGTCGTTTCAACGCAGGCGAGGGCGGCATCGAGGTGCTCGGCCGCTTCATTAAAGGAGTGACGCAGCGACGCAAGAAACGCCAGGGAGAGCAGATTCCGGCACATCGAGACGCGATTGCCGGACTCGCGGGCGGCGGAGAGCGCGCGGGAAAGCACATCCTGCGCCTCCGGCCAGCGTCCGATGAGCAGATGGATTCGCCCGAGATTCCCGAGCATCCGGGTCTCGCTCTCCCGGTCGCCAACCTGCCGGTAAATGTCCATCCCATCGGTGAGGTGCTCGATGGCGACGTCGTACTCGCCCCTGACAAAATGGATGCGCGCGAGGTCATTGTGCGCACGCGCCATTCCGGTGAGATCACCCAAACGCCGGTATGTGGCGAGGGCGTCGCGGGCCTGGATCCGCGCGTTTTTGCTCTCGCCCAGTCCGAGATAAGCGCGACCCAGAGTGCTTTGGGTCACGGCCATGTTTTCGGTGTCGAGGGAATGCTGGAATGTGGCGAAGGCGTCGCGCCCGAGGTCGACCGCCTCGCGGTATCGTCCCAATTCTACCGCACAGCGGGCGCGGAGAAGCAGCCATTCTCCGCGCTCAGACGGACTTGACTGGATTGAATGTTCGTTCTCAAGAACCCCCAGCGCCTCATAGGCGCCTGTCCAATTGCGCGACTCCATCAACGCATGAACTCGTGCGAGCGTCTGCCGCAGCGTGGCTGCGTCATGGTTGGGAAGGGGATTCATTTGTCCTGACTGCGGTCTCTACCGCAATGATTTCAGTTTCGCGCTGTTCTGAACAATGTTGGCTTCGCTCCCAACCAGTTTGCGCCACAGATTGAGGATCGCTCCGCGAATGATCAGGCCTCCCATGGGCTCCACGCCGAGCGCGGCCACGGGAACAATGGTCGATCCGTTCGAGACCGACACGGGCTGGTTCACGTTGGCCGTGTCGCCCGGATTGCCCTCGACGGTGCCGTCATCCCAAGGGTGACCTTCCCCCCCGCCATTGGTGGGGGTGGTACCGGGGCTCATTCCGCCGGGCGGTTCTGTCCACGCGGCGGGGGCGATACTGAAGATCAGGATCAGAGCCAAACAGATGGCTTTCAGCAATGCTCTGCTCGCCATACCATTCGCCTCCTTAATGTTTTCCAAACTGGGTTCGGGTGCTCGACTTTGCGACGCGGGGAATCGCGCCTCATGTTGTGTATCAGGGTTCGCCCCTTCATTCGGGCACGGACTGCCTCACACACGCCTTTAATTTGATCCCAACTGCAGATTTGTCAAGAAGTTTGAGCAAGAAACGATCGGTTCTGCGACGCAAAGTTTGCGCTCAGCAAAAACCGGTCCATCACCGCACTCGGGGTTATTTCCGGGATGTTGCGATGCACTTTCGGGCCGCTGGCAATCCGTACGACCCATGTCATGCGGGGGATGCATCCAATACCTTTGGCTTCCGCCCTACCTTCACTTCTTGAGGCCTCAACGAACCGAGTTCGTAGCCTCCAGTCAACGCGTTGTGTTTCAACGCCTTGGCAACCGGTGGATGTTCTGCGGCCGTTCTCGCGATGGTGGCACGGCTGTTGCGGATAAGCACCGCGTGGGTCCGGCATCCGTTGACCCGCGGGGGGAAGATGAACCTGCTTGGCATTGCTCGAAACCGGCATCGCGAAATCCCACGCGACGACATTTCCGCCAAACCTCTGCAGTCCCCCGATCGCCGTTGGACCTTGGGAGTGCCACATCCAGAAGGAGTGCAATTGATGCGAACGACCATGAAGTCAGTGGCCGCAGGGCTCATCCTGGGCGGTCTGGCGCTAGGCGCGAGCGGACGGTTCTCCGACGCTGACGCCATGCCGCCGCATCCGGATCTCGCTTCACGCTCTGCCCAGATGGCGGCTTCCGTGCAGCGGTACAACGAATTGCGCGCAACCTTCGCCGAGCGCGGCATCTGCCAACCGGGCGGCGGGCTGGCGGCGGGGACCGCGGTCAGCGGGCCATTCAATGTCCTCGCGGTCTGCGTTCGATTCTCGGACCACGATTCATCCGTGGCCCCCACCTATTTCGACGACATGCTTTTCGAGCAGGCAAACGGGTCGATGTGGGACTATTACGATGAGATATCCTACGGGACGCTCAGTCTCATCACGGTCGATCTCCCCTCCAGCATTGGCTGGCAGCTGGCGCCGCAGACGTACGCCTACTACGTGAACAACAACTACGGATTCGGGAGTTACCCGCAAAACACACAGAAGCTCTGCGAGGACATTGTCGATCTGATCAATCCGCTGGTCGACTTTTCGGTCTACGATAACGACGGGAACGGCTATGTCGACGGGCTCATCATCACCCACACGGGTTCCGGCGCCGAGCTGACCGGCAGCACCTCGGACATCTGGTCGCATAAATGGGGAATCACTCCGCGGCTCCGAGATGGCGTTTACATCAGCACTTACACGGTTCAGCCCGAGTACTGGATCAGCCCCGGTGACATGACCATCGGTGTGTACGCGCACGAGACGGGTCACATGTTCGGGCTGCCGGACCTTTACGACCTCGACAACAGCTCGCGGGGGATCGGGAAGTGGTCGTTGATGGCCAACGGTTCGTGGAACGGGTCGCTGGGGAATTCGCCGGCGCACCCGGACGCGTGGTGCCGGACGGAGCTGGGGTTCTGCACCCCGACGGTTGTTTCGGGTTCCATCAGCGGCGCCAGCCTGGCCTCGGTCGAGAGTTCACCCACGGTGTACCGGCTCTGGGAAGATGGCGCCGCCGGCAGTGAGTACTTCCTTGTTGAGAACCGTCAGCGCACCGGATTCGATGCCGCGCTGCCGTCCGCCGGCCTGTTGATCTGG
>JBFMFQ010000113.1:0-3626 GCA_040752075.1 Candidatus Zixiibacteriota bacterium
GGGTTGGGATAGACGCTCACGCGCAGGCCCGAGTCGGCGACGATGTCCGGGGTGTAGATGAAGTGCGCGTACTCGGAGTTGTTGGATTGCGACGATTCGAGCGGGTCGAAGTCGCGCAGGTAGTCGCCCTGGTCGAAGGCGGTGATCGATACATACAGGGGGATCGCCGGGTTCAGGTTGGTCAGACGGGCTTCGTAGATGCCGTAGGTGATCACTTCGTCGTTGACGACCGTGTCCCTCTCCCCTACGCGCTGGATGGCGTTGATCTCGGGGTAACCCGCTTCTTCGTACTCGTTGCCCCGGTTGTACGCCTCCGCCTGCCAGACCGTGAGGCGTTCGCGGGTTTCGATCTTGATGATCTCGCCGGCGACATTGCGTGTGGTGTCGGTCACCATGTCGCGGTAGGCATACGCCGGGTCTTTGACAAGGTAATCATACACGTTGAAGTCGGGATCGTCCATCAGGCCGGGCCAGTCTTCGGGGGGATGCGGGTATGAGATGGTTTTCCAGGTGCGGCCGACCTCGACATATTCCAGCCGTTCGTAGTCTTCGATGTCCCAGGAGCTCACCATCGAGTACTGGTCGTCCTGATCGAACTTGCCGAGGTAGAGGCGGTAGCCCTCGAAATCGCGGCGCAGCGAGAAGGCGTCGATGGCGGTCTCGGAGTACTCGCCGGTCCAGCGCAGGAGGACTTCGCCTTGAAATGTGCTCATCTCGAAGGGCGGGGGAGGCGGGGCGGATGGTCCTTTCCAGTCGGGGATGCCGTCGCCTTTGTAGTAGACCGAATCGCAGTGGCCTTCGCCATCGCAGTTGACGAGGAAGGCGCGGCCCCGGTCGCCGTCGCCGTCGGTGTCCACTCCCGGATTGTCGAACCACCAGTCGGCCCAGCGGGCGGTCTTGATGAGATCCGAGAAGTCGAGGTTCTGGACATACTTGTGCGGGTCGTAGGGATCGAAATCCATCGCGAAGTTGGCCGGGTCGCGGTGGAAGTTGTCGGCGGCGATAATCGCGACGGTGAAGGGGATCGAGTCGCCGGGCATGAGGACCGGGACGGGGCCGTGGGAGAGAACGAAGTCCGGATGGGACTTTGTGATGATCCGTCGCACGAGGTCCGGGTCGGACACCGGAGCCCGCCAGCCGGAGGGCGTGTGATCGAGTGCGGAATAGACTTGATCGTAGTCGATTTCGCCGTTGGCGAGAATGTGGTAGCGGCCCCGATCCCCCCAGGGTTCCGAGTACCCCGGGTCGTATTCCACGCGGTCGCGTTCCATTCGCGGGCCCCAGGAGAAGTAAGAGTTTCTGTGGTAACCACTCACCCACCAGTTGAAGGACATAGCGCCAGTGGGAGCGCGGAGGACTCGAACGCCGATCGCGCCGGTTACACCGGATGATCCGAAGTCAGTCAACGATTCCGGGGCTCCATCCACACTGGCCGCCCAGGCAAGATTCAGAGTGTCGAGCTCATGGGCGATGGGAATTGCGGCGGTGGGCGTGAAGCCACATACACTTCCGCTACCCTCTCTGTACCATACCGTCGGGTCCGACTCATTTAAGACTTGCGGCCGAACGGAGTAACCAATGTAGAGATCATTAATTGCACGATCCCCGGCGTTTCTAATCCAGATGTCCAGAATGAGAAATCTGTCCGCAAAGCCGGATGACCAGGCCATTGCCTCCTGCCTGACGCTCGCCCGCAACGGGTTGTGCCTGCGGCGATCCAGCTCGTCAAACCAGGGATAGTCTTGCCGAGCGGTTGAATCCTGAAACTCGGCGGTAAACTGCTGTTCCGCGATCGCTGACTCGACGAAATAGGGAGAACTTCTGAGGCTTGAAGAGTGCCGCAGCGGAGTAAAGGAATAGAATTCCTCCCCTCCCAGTGACATACCTTCACTGGAGGTGCTGACCAGGGTGTCAGTCCCCACGATCCCCCCAATGACCAGCCCTGCAACCCTGAGGTAGTCGTCGCGGCTGCCCGGGGGGAATTCGAAGGATGGGGTGTACTTAATCCCGAGAACACGTCGGTCGAATTCAGGAGGGAAGACTTTCTTGTTCCTGTCTTCCGGCCCCTTGCCTGCACCAATGAAGCCCGTATTCGAAACCGTGAGCCAGTACTTGCCGGCGGAGACGATTCGGGCGTCATAAACGGGCAGGTCCTGCGCACGCAAAGCACCCACGCGCTGATCGCGCACGATGAAGATTCCTCCGAGAGCCAGGATCCCTAGCCAACCGTGCCTCATGGATCCCAAAAGACGGGTCGTCCAACTGCCCCTGTGGTGCGGAACGAATCGGAGGAAAGGGCAGGGTACCCTGCCCTCCCCAGCAACTCCCTCACAGCCACGATCGCTCTTCCGACTCGGCATTGCCGTCGTCACGGCTGAGGTGCGACATCGACGCAGTTATAGCACTGAATCGGGTCGTAGTCGCAGATGTAGTTGGGCGGCCAGAGCTTGGCTGGCACTTCGCGGTAAGCAGTTGGACACCACAAGGTGCAATTGCACGCGGGACCCGCCAGTGCCTCCTCATACGCCATGTCGTAGGCGAACCCAAACGCGAACGCCGCGACGATGACGTAGAGGTAAATCCAGATCCACTTCCGTTTGGTACTCATGACTTCCTGCCTGATAAAGGGCTTTCAATTCACTCTCTGTGCATAGGTGTGTCTATTCTCGCCTTAGAATCGCGCGATAGTCGGTTGGATCGAATTCGAGCGTACCCATCGAGATAGCCCGACCGGCACGGTCCAGTTTGAAATAGGTCCGGGTCGTCCTGACCCCGTATTCCGAGAGGAGCAAGTCCTGCTGGTCGATCCAAACATGAATCGGGAAGTCATCCGGCAGACTGGCTAAAAGATCGGCCGGGTTGGAGGACGACACGTTTACTGCCGGAATGCCAGTGTTCCCCAGCCGAGCACGTTCCTCCGCAAGAATCCGAACGGCCGTCGTGCAGGCATGGCAGTCAGACATGACATAGAAGACCAGGCCGCCACCAGGCAGGAGTTCGGGGATGGTCGTCGCGCTGTCACCGGCCGGAGTCCAGACAGGCACCGCCGGGAACTCCTGGCCCACGGCGACACCTTTCAAGTTCTTATGTAAGAACTGGTTAAGCGCCGCCTGACGTGTGGATTCCGCCCGGTGCGTTCCAATTGACCCGCCCTGAAACCTTGCCGCCAGCAGCGCGCCGACAAGCCCAAGAAGCAGAATCGTCGTGCGGAGGGCCTTTAAGTTCCGCCTGCCCGGCCCGTCAACATCCATGCCGAATCACCCCCCGGGTAAACAATGGGTGTCCATCTCGATCGCTGCCCGGTCTGGGTCCATTCTATTGGATCCTGCTGTCCTTGTCAAGTGGTTAGTGCGAACTATATCAATACATTTGCGACTTTCACTAGTGCTATAGTTAACCGATTCGCTCCTGTTTGAAGTGCCCTCCACAGTCCATGCTAATCCGCAACCCGTCAGGATACCCCTCCTCCAGTGAAGAATGAACAGCATATCCCTCACCCCGGCATAAAGCCGCCGGGGTTCGGGAAGACGCATAGCGATTCCGTGGTGTGAGAGTCGTTGTGGTGTGAGTGCGGCTGCGCGGTCGGGGGGGGGGGGGGGCGCCCCCCCCCCCGCCCCCAGACAACA
>JBFMFQ010000113.1:3636-11455 GCA_040752075.1 Candidatus Zixiibacteriota bacterium
CGGTCGGGGCGGGTCTCAGACCCGCCCCTACGGCACGCTGACATCGCGCATTACTTTGTTGGGCGTTTGGAGCGGCGCGGGGCGAGGTTGTCCCAGCGGACCTGGCCGAGGATGTCCTCGGTGACGGGACCGATGATTGAGAGCGCGAGGGCGTCTTCGGTGAAGGCGTCGCGCGCCATGGTCATGACATCGGAGGCGCGCACGCCGTCGATGGATTTCATCGTGCTTTCGGGCGGGATGTGGCGGCCCAGGTAGAGTTCGTGGCGGGCGAGGCGGTGCATGCGAGACTGGGTCGATTCGAGGCCCAGGACCAGATTGCCCTTCAACTGTGACTTCACGTCGGAGAGTTCCTTCGACGGGATCGGCGTGCTGGCGAGACGCCCGATTTCGCGCAGGACGAGATCGGTTGCGTGCACGGTCTGTGTCGGGTCGCAGGCGAAATAGACCGCGAAGTGGCCGGTGTCGCGCAATGAATCGTGAAACGCGAAGATCGAGTAGACTAGGCCGCGCTTCTCCCTCACCGTTTGAAACAGGCGTGAGGACATGCCGCCGCCCAGGAGATTGTTGCCGATGAGAAGCGCGTAGCGGCGTGAATCGGCGAATGGCCAGGTCGGCATGCCTAAAACGACATGGGTTTGCTTGATATCGCGCTGGCCGATTGCACGGCGCGGAACGATACCGTTTGGAGAGACGGCATCGAGGTTTCCGTTGGAAGCGGGCAGCTTCAGATGCTTGTCGACCAGTTTGCAGACTTTCTCGTGGGTGAGGCCACCCGAGGCCGCCACGACGACACGGTCGGCGGTGTAGTACTTCTTTCGGTACGCGGCGAGCGCGCCCTTCGTCATCGCTGAGACGGTCTGAATCGAACCCATGATCGGCCGTCCGACCGGGTGATTGGGCCAGAGACTCGCGGTGAACAGATCGTGGACGGCTTCGTTGGGCGTGTCCTCGACATCCTTGATTTCTTCGCAAATGACGCCGCGTTCCTTGACCACCTCGTGGGGCGGCAGGGTGGCCCGGGTCGATATGTCCGACAAAAGCGACACCGCTTCGGGCAGGTGTTCATCGAGGACACGGGCGTGGTAGCAGGTGTGCTCGCGGGTGGTGAAGGCGTTGAGGACGCCGCCGAGCCGTTCGAGGTAGAGCGCGATTTCGCGGGCGTTGCGGGTCGGGGTGCCCTTGAAGACCATGTGCTCGAGGAAATGCGAGGCGCCGGCGATGGGGTCGGGCTCGTAGCGGGAACCGACATCGAACCAGATTCCGAGCGCGAGCGAACGCTGGCCGGGCATGGTTTCGGTGACGATCCGAAGACCGTCCTTGCGCACTGTTTTTTGGAATTTCCCTGCGGCCAAGATGGCTCCTCTACCTCAACGATTATTCTCTCGTCATCCTGGCGAAGCGAAGGACCTGCTTTTGAGTGATGACGCCACCAAAAAGCAGGTCCTTCGTCGCTTCGCTCCTCAGGATGACACCGAGGGGGCGTTTGCCACCAAGCGGCCCCCTCGAGTGCCATCGATACCTATTACGTTCCTACCGCCGTTTGGCGAAACCCCGGTCGCGCCGGCCGTCGCCGCCGCGTCCGCGATCACCATCGCGGCGCGGGCGCGGGCTGCGCGGCTCTTCTTCCGGCATTCCTTCCGGGCGCGGGATCAACGCGCGGCGCGAAAGGCGGACTTTGCCTTCGGGGTCGATTTCGATGACCTTGACCGTCATCGAATCGCCGACTTTGCAGATGTCCTCGACTTTCTCGGTGCGTCCATGATCGAGTTCGGAGATGTGCACGAGGCCATCGGTGCCGGGGATGATCTCCACGAACGCGCCGAAGGGCGTGATGCGGCGGACCTTGCCTTCGTACACCTTGTCCAGTTCCGGCTCCTCGATCAACGACAGGATCATGCGCTTGGCGGTTTCGCCCGCATCCTGATCGACCGAGGCAACGATCACGGTGCCGTCGTCGTCGATGTCGACTTTGGCGCCGGTCTGCTCGGTGATGGCGCGGATGTTCTTGCCGCCTGGGCCGATCACCGCGCCGATCTTGTCCACCTTGATCTGGAAGATGAGGATGCGCGGCGCATAGGGCGACAGTTCCGGTCGCGGCGCACTGAGGGTCGCGGCCATCCGGTCGAGGACGTGCAGACGCGCGGTGCGCGCCTTCTGCAGGGCCTCACGGAGAATGTCGAACGGCAGACCCTTGATCTTGAGATCCATTTGAAACGCGGTGATGCCCGTCGAGGTGCCCGCGACCTTGAAGTCCATGTCGCCCAAGTGGTCCTCAACACCGAGAATGTCGGTCAAAACCACGTACTGGTTGTCCTGCTTGATCAATCCCATCGCGATGCCCGCGACCGGCGCCTTGACCGGCACGCCGGCATCCATGAGGGCCAGCGAACCGGCGCAGATGGTCGCCATCGACGAGGATCCGTTCGATTCGAGAATGTCGGAGACAACCCGGATCGTGTACGGGAACACCTCTTCATTGGGGATGACCGGCTGGAGCGCGCGTTCGGCCAGCGCGCCATGGCCGATCTCGCGTCGTCCCGGCCCGCGGATGGGACGCACCTCGCCGACGGAGTACGACGGGAAGTTGTAGTGCAGCATGTAGCTTTTCGAGGACTCCCCGAGGAGATCATCGATGCGCTGTTCGTCCATCTTGGTGCCGAGAGTAATGGCCGTGAGCGATTGTGTCTGGCCGCGGGTGAACAGCGAGGAGCCGTGGGTGCGCGGGAGGAGTCCGACCTCGGCATTGATTTGCCGCACGGTGTCGGGGTCGCGTCCGTCGGCGCGGCGCTTCTCGACCAGCACGCGGCGGCGCAGATCATCCTTCTCGATATTGCCGAAGATGTCGCCGATCGCGCGTTCCTGCTCGGGGAAACGTTCGGCCAGTGCCGCGAGCACGTCCTTTTTGATGGCGTCGATGGCGTCTTCGCGTCCGGCCTTGTCGGTGATCTGGTTGGCGTCGCGCACGCGCGGTTCGCAGAGTTCGCGAACGGCGGTTTCCAGTTCGACGTTGGGCTCCGGAGGCGCGAATCCCGCCTTGGGTTTGCCCACCTTCGCGCGCAGTTCTTCGATGGCACTGATGAGACGGCCGACTTCACCAAGACCGAATTCGAGGGCGGCGGTCATGTCGGCCTCGGAGACCTCCATGCAGCCGCCTTCGACCATGATGACATCGTCGCGGGTGGCGGCGATGACGAGGTTGATGTCCGATTCCTCCAACTGCTCAAGGGTCGGATTGATCACGAACGCGCCGTTGACGCGTCCGACACGGGCGCCCGCGATGGTGCCCTCGACCGGGACATCGGAGATGGCGAGGGCCGCCGCGGCGCCGCAGATGCCGAGGACATCGGCGTCATTCTGCTGGTCGGAGGACAGCACCACGACATGGACCTGGACTTCGTTTTTGTATCCCTTGGGAAACAGGGGACGGATGGGACGGTCGATCATGCGGGCGGAGAGAGTTTCCTTCTCCGATGGGCGTCCCTCGCGCTTGAAGAAGCCGCCCGGGATCTTGCCGGCCGCATACGCCTTCTCGCGGTAGTCCACGGACAACGGGAAAAAGCCGCGGTCCGGCGGCGGTTCCTTGGTCGCAACGACCGCGGCCAGAACCATGGTGTCGCCGTGACGGACGATCACGGAGCCGTTCGCCTGACGGGCCACATGGCCGGTCTCGAACGAAAACGGGCGTCCGCCGAATTCGAATTGAATACGTTCCATAAAATGCACACTCCCGCGCGGCATCGATGCCGACGCGGCCTTTTGTTTCGCCGGGAGCAGGCGACACCGCTGTGTCGTTGCGGTGTTGCGTGGGAGGGGTGGACGGCTCGCCCCGGGGCCAAGGTCTTGCGCTGATCTTCCCAGGTCCCGCCGCGAACCGATTCCCCGCCTCCCGGCGCGCGCTTATTTGCGCAGGTTCAAATTGTCCAGCAACTGCCGGTAGGCGGCGATGTCCGAACGGCGCAGGTAGTTCAAGAGCCGACGGCGCTGGCCGACCATTTTCAGCAGTCCGAGACGGGACGAGAAGTCGCTTTTGTGCGACTCCAGGTGACCCGTCAGATCATTGATCCGCTCGGTCAAAAGCGCGATCTGCACTTCCGGAGAACCGGTATCGGTGTCGTGCAGACGGTACGCCTTGACGATCTCAGCGGTCTTTGCGGTTGATACTGCCACTCATTCTCCCTCATGATGCGGTTTCATCGTGAACGGGCATTGACAACATATCGCGAACAATGCGCTCGTCTTCGGCCAACTGCCGGACCAGCGCATCGGCACCTTCAAAGCGGATTTCCTCCCGGACGTAGGCCCCGAGCCAGATTGTTTCCTCAACTTCCGGCGCGGCATCCCGCCCGGCATCGATCAAGTTCGCCTCCAACCGCTTCTGGTACCCCCCAAAAGTCGGGTTGGAACCATAATACGACATCGCGGGACGTGGCGTTGCACGTCCCGCCCAACCGGCGTAGATCCCCACCGGCGGTGCCAATTTAATGTCCGACAGGGCAATATTCCAAGTGGGATATCCGATCTTGCGGCCTCTCCCCTCGCCCTTAACGACTTGGCCCGAAACGGGGTAGGCATGGCCGAGGAGATCGACGGCGTCGCTGAACTCTCCCCCTTTAATCAGGGACCGGATGAGGGTTGAACTCACCCTCCTCCCGATTGAGATCGCCGTAACTTGTTTAACCATTTCCACTTGTACGCCGCTTGCCCGGCCCCAGTCGCTCACGAAGTCGGGTGTCCCTTCGCGGCCGTGTCCGAGGCGAAAGTCATCACCGAAGACCACGGTTTCCGCCCGCAATCCATCCAGAATGACCCGATTGAGGAAATCTCCCGCTTTGGTCGCGGCGAGGGCGGAGTTGAATTCCAATTGGACCACATGATCTGCGCCATAGGCGTAAAGCAGCGCCGCTTTTTCGTCGGGTTCGGTCAGAAGCAGGGGCGCCCGATCGGGGGACACCACCGACTTTGGGTGAGGATGAAACGTCAGGGCGATCAGTGTCCTGTTTGTGCGATCGGCGATGGCGCGTCCTCGGGCGAGAATCGCCTGATGCCCGATGTGGACACCATCGAACGTGCCGACGGCCACCACGGAACGACCGGTGTACCCGGCGGCCGCTCCGGCCGGGCTGTTGTGCACCGGCCGCACACCGATGCGCGGCGGTATGGCGACATCGATTTGCATCAGATGAGCACCCGGCGGTATTGGAAGAGGTCCTGGGCCGCGGACGCGGTGCCGAGGGTGTCCGCATCGAGGAGCGCTTCGGCGATTGCGACAACCCGGGATCGCGTATCGCTGATCGCGATCAAATCGCCGTGGTGGAAGTCGCCGTGTACCTCGACGACGTGACGCGGGTGGATCGGCTTGCCATGTCCGACGCCGACCACGGCATCATCGGTGAGAACCACGCGCGGGAAGGGCAGGTACGCTTCGATCGGCTGCGGGACGATGCTCCGGCCATCGGCGCGCAATGCCCGCAAGACATCGAGGGTTTGCGATTGCCGCACATGCCACGCGCCGATCTGTTCGCGGCGGAGAGCGGCGAGGTACGCCCCACAGCCCGTTTCGCGGCCGAGGTGCTCGGCAATGGACCGAATGTAAGTTCCGGACGAACAGCGCACCCGGATGATCGCGGCATCGCCGGCGAAGGCAACGAATTCTGATTCGTGAATTTCAATGGCGCGATCCATGCGCGGAACATCCTCGCCGTTTCGCGCCATTTCATAGCGGCGGCGTCCCTGCGTTCGCACGGCGGCATACGCGGGGATTTCCTGCGAGCGCAGGCCGGTCAGCGCTTCGACGACCGTGCGGACACGTGCTTCCGTCAGGGTCGCCGGATCCCCAATGGGAGTCAGGACACCTTCCGCGTCGCCGGTGTCGGAGGTCTGGCCGAACTTGACGGTCGCCAGGTATGTCTTATCAAGACCGGTGAGAAAGGTGGCGAGTTTGGTGGCGCGTCCGACGAGAACCATGAGCAGCCCGGAGGCGGCGGGATCGAGGGTGCCTGTGTGCCCGACACGACGTTCGTTGCAGAGGCGCCGCACTTCGTCGACCACGTCGTGGGAGGTCGGCCCGACGGGCTTGTCGATGAGGATGACACCGGAGACGGGTTCGCGCCCGTCCGGCTTGGGTCCGTGGTTGGGCACGGTTCGATGCCTCGGCGGGGGGGCCGCCGGCTCAGTCATCACAGCGCTTCCTCTTCGGCGCGGGAATCGGGCCAATGGCGCGTGCGAGGACGGGAATGGCCTTTTCAACCGGCATATCGAGGAGAAGTCCCGCCGCGTTGGGATGCCCGCCGCCGCCGAACCGGCTGGCGATCTCCGCGACGTTGATCGAGTCGGTGGAGCGCAGGCTGACTTTGGTCTTGTTCTCCGCGAGTTCCTTCAGGAGGGCGCCGACCCGCACGCCGCGCAGGTACAGTGTGTAATCGACGAGCCCCTCCAGTTCGCGCAAGGGGATGCCATAGCGCTTCCGATCCGCCTCGCGCAATATGAGGAAGCAGACCTGACCTCTGGCGCGCATTTGGGCGTTGCCCAAGACATGCTGCATCAGGTGGAACTGGCGCGGCGGGTACGAGAAGTAAATCTCGTCGGTCAGGCGTGTCAGGTTTGCACCGAGACGCATCAGGTCGGCGGTGAGCTCGAGGGTGCGCGGCGTGGTGCTGCGGTAATGGAACCGGCCGGTGTCGGTCAGAATGGCCGCCGCGAGTTGTGTCGCGATGGCCGGGGTGATTCTCGCTTTCCAGAGGCGCAGGAGGTCGAAGACCATTTCACCGCAGGCGGCGGCGCTGCGGTCGACGACATTGACCGTGCCGAAGTTGGAGTTGTGGTGGTGATGATCGAGATTGATGATGGGAATGCCGGCGGGGACCAGGTCCTTCACGGCCCCGATCCGTTCAAGATTGGAACACTCGAAGACCATGACCGCATCCCACTTTGGCGCCCGCTTGAAACTTGATGGCGACCTGATCAACCCGCGCGGGTCGAGGCAGGCATACTTGCGGGGCAGGATCCCGTGGTTGACGACATCAGCACGGCGGCGCTTTTCCTTTGTCCAGTGCTCATAGAAGGCCATCTGGCAGCCGACGGAGTCGCCATCCGGGTCGCGGTGGCCGGTCAACAGCACGCGTCTGGCGCCTTTGAGCGCGGCGGCGATTTTATCGGCTTGAGCTTTGGTCATCGTCTTTGCGTTCGTCGGCAATCTGGTCGAACAATTCCTCGAGCCGGAGACTTTCCATCACGGAATCATCGAAAGCGAATCGCAGGTGCGGTGTCTGCCGGAGCCGGAGTTCGTCGCCGACATGCCGCTGGAGGAACCCCACCACCCTGGCCAACTGATCGGCCGCTTCCCGGCGGTGCGTGTCATCGCCAAGCACGGAGTAGCGCACGGTGGCTTCGCTTAAGTCGCGTGTGACATCGCAGCGGGTCACGGTGACCCGGGTGAAATCGAAGTCCTTCACGACCCGCTGGAGGGCCTCGGCGACAATGCGCCGGATCTCGTCGGCGACGCGTTGGGAGCGGTCAAAGTGCTTCACGGTGCCATCCCTGTCGGACCGGTTGATGCCGCCCGATCCTGCTGGTACGTTCGCGCGGGGACCGCGTTGGGCCGGGCGGTGAGACTCAGACATGAATCTCGGAGTCGGTGATGAACATCTCGCCGGGCCGGTCGGCATCGTCGACCACCCGGGTGATGACGCGGTGGAGATGGGCGCGCTCGTTGGCGACGACGGCCACCTCGAGCACCGCGGTGTGCCACGCGTCCTGTGCATCGATTTCGGCGATGGCGACACCGTAGGTGCGGCGGGCGTGCTCCATGTAGCGGCGCAAT
>JBFMFQ010000114.1:0-11412 GCA_040752075.1 Candidatus Zixiibacteriota bacterium
GTGTCGGGCGCTCTCCCACGTCTGCGTTTGTGTGTCTTGAGAGCTTCTCGGTTCCTACCGCAGCGGCAGGTTCTCGAGAACGGGCTGGGGGTTCTCCTCCTCATAGGAGAGGAGTTCGTGGCAGGCCCTGCAGTCCTGGGAGATGGTCTCTCCGCCGGGCGATGTGTGTGCCTCGTCATGGCAACGGAAGCATCCGTTGGCGAAGGTGTGACCGATCTGATTGGGGTAGGTACCCCAGGTGATCTTCATATCCGGGAAGATGTTTCGCAGGTAGATCTCGGCGAGGGCCATTGAGGCTTTGTCGATGTCGCCCGATCGCATCGAGTAAATGTCAGGATACTCCGACCGGTAGAAGGCCTGCAACGCGTAGCGGATTTGCTCGGGCGCGACCTCGCGGGAGGAATACTCGGCCACGATCGCCTTCATCGCCTCGCGTTTGATGAACGGGAGATCCGGGGGTATATCGCCGGTCGCCATCGCCACATCCACCGCGACTTGGGGCACGTCGAAGGTGTGCGAGGGGCGGTTGTGGCAGTCCATGCAGTCCATGACCCGCAACGGCTGCGCGCGGAGTTCATCCAGTGTCAGCGGCGATCCTTCCGCCACGTACTCAGTGGTCTTCCCGCCGGGGTCGGTCGAGCGGATGTACAGGATCGTGTCGCGGCGGTAATCCGAGGCGTAGTACTCGACTTTGTTTTTGATGTTCATGTGCCAGTGGATGCCGCCGGTTGCCTCGCTGCCGCCGCCGATCTTCATCAGCAGGACGTTTTTGAGCGGGGTGTTTGTCTCGTCTTCCTGATATCGGGTGTTGACCACCAGGCGGCTGCCGAGAAACTTTCGCGGCCAGTGACAGTGCTCACAGGTCTCGCGCGCCGGGCGGAGATTGGCCACCGGCGTCGGAATGGGCGTTTCGTAGGTATCGAAGGTTACGGCGTAGACCTGCCCCAAGCCGGAGAGTTTGGATTTGACGTACCAATTCGCCCCCTCGCCGATATGGCACTCGACGCAGGGTACGCGAGCGTGGGGGGAGTTTCGGTAGGAGGTGAGTTCGGGTTGCATGACCGAATGGCAAACCTCCCCGCAAAACGTGGTCGTGTCCATGAAGACAACGCTTTCATAGGCGGTCGCCGCCATGAAGGCCACGATAATCGCGCTCAGGGTCACGCCAAAGAGGATGCGCCGGCGTGTCCTCGGCTGATCGAGGTCGAACTCGATTTTCACATGCCCGGGGGAGGCGCCTGCCCGACGCGCCAGCCGCCGCCGTTCCCAGACCCGTCCCAACGGCATCAGGACAAATCCAAAAATCATGAAGGCCGGCAGAACGAGGAAGGCCACCACGCCGATGTAGGGATTCAGTTCGAATCCCATCCACTCGGCCAGAAGGATGAAGCCGATGAAGATCACCGAGACACAGACGATGAGAAGTCCGGCGAAACTGATGTAGTTGCGAAGAATCGATTTCATGTCTGCCTTTCACTTGTGCGCGTTCACTCCGACCGCACACAGGATTACGCTTACCGCCACTCCCCGCCGCCCGGCCAAGCCCTGCAAACAGCCACCCCCGGATGCAAATGTCAATTGCCTCTGGCCAAAGGATGACAAAAACAGGATTCTTATTGAGGCAGAGGGGAGTCATGTTTCCAATTGATGCCGTCGGGAGAATGACTTAGGTATCCTCGCCAGCGGTGGATGGGCTCCGAGGCAAAAGGACGAGGCGGATACGGATGGGCGAGTTTAAGGAGGTCGTTGCGGTCACGAGCCCGGGACTCAGGCGCGAATTCCTCAGACTTCCCGAGACCCTTCACCGGGACGATCCCAATTGGGTGTGTCCGCTGAGAATTGAACGCCGCGACTTCTTCGATCCCCGCAAGAATCCATTCTTCGACAACGCGGATGTCGCGCTCTTTCTGGTGCGGGGTCCCAGAGGATGGATTGGGCGCATTTCGGCCCACATCTACCACCCGCACAACCGAACGCACAATGAGAAAACCGGATTCTTCGGATTCTTCGATTGCATTAACGATGCCGAGACAGCGTCGACACTATTGATGACGGCCGCCGACTGGCTGCGGGAACGCGGAATGGATCGGATGCGCGGACCGGCGAATTTCACGACCAATCACGAGGTCGGGCTGCTCATCGATGGATTCGATCGTCCGCCGGTGATCATGATGACCCACAACCCTCCCTACTACCGGGAGTTAATCGAGGGATGCGGCCTGGCCAAGGCGATGGATCTTTATGCCTACTGGACGGACTCTTCGAACCCAACGCCGGAGCGGGTGGTGCGGCTGATTGATCGAATCCGGGAGCGATCGGGCGCCTCAATCCGGACCATCAACATGTCGCGTTTCGACGAGGAAGTAGCCGCGGTCAAACGCATCTACAACGCGGCCTGGGCGCCGAATTGGGGATTCGTGCCGATGAACGACGCCGAGTTCGCCCACATGGCAAAGGAGATGAAGCAGATTCTCGACCCAAGGATCGTTCTTTTTGCCGAGGTCAACGGAGAACCGGTTGGCTTCTCCCTCGCTTTGCCCAACATCAATCAGGCGCTGATCCGATTGAACGGCCGTCTGTTTCCCTTCGGCCTGATCAAACTGCTCTGGATGATTAAAGTCCAGAAGGTGATCAACCAGGCGCGTGTGCTGGTGATGGGGATTGTGCCGGAATATCAGAAGCGCGGAATCGACAATCTCCTGAATCACGAGACGTTTGAACGGGCGGTACAGGCGGGCTACCCCGCCGGCGAGTTGTCGTGGGTCCTCGAAACAAACGAGATGATGAACAAGGTTGCTGAAAACTTGGGCCACAAGCGGTACAAGACATACCGCATGTACGATCTGCCCCTGGCTTAGGGGCCTGTTGAAAGACCGGCGTCGTTCGGGTCACCCAAACGGCTCGGAACGGGATTCCTTCGTCGTCCCGCCTCCGGCGGGACTCCTCGCAATGACTTGAATTTGATGGTCATTGCGGGCGAAGCGAAGCAATCCCGACCCGAGCCGATGCACGCTCAGTCGGCGAGCTTTTTCAACAGGCAATAGGAACCTGGGATTACCTGCCATCCAGCCGGACCGCTTGCCCTACACCGGACACCCTGTCACGGGCAAACAGGCGGCGGCGCCCCGAAGAAGACATGATCGATCAGGATCGCGAGGTCTACCGCGTCGGCCACTCCGCTGCAATCAATGTCGGCCCGTGCATCCGGCGGGACGGGAACGGCGCCCCCGAAGAAGACGACATCAATCAGAAGCGCCAGATCGACCGCATCCACGACGCCATCATCGTTTAAGTCCCCGACGATGAATGGGAACTTCAGGTAAAACGTCTCGGTGCTGCTATAACCCGACTGGTTCCCGGCGCTGTCTGTCGCCTGAACACGCCAACTCCAGAACTGGTCAAAGGCCAGAGAATCGGAGTCGGGCAGAATGAACCCGGCGGCGGTCAATCCGGAATAGGCACGCAGGTTCAAGGTAAACCCCGGGTCGGCGGCGACTTGGAGACTATAGGTAACGGCCGTGGGCGACGCGGCTGCACGCGCCGTGACCGCCGACCACGCGAACTCCGGGGTCGGATCGACGATGGTGTCATTGGTGAACGGCGATGGTGGAATGGGACTTGGCGTGGAGGGGGCCGTGGCGTCAATCCAGATGGTGCGTTGCGTAACATCTGAGGAGTCGCCGACGGGATCGAAGGCGCGAACCCGCCAGTAGTAGTAGCCATCGGCGAGGCTGGTAGCGTGAGAGGTGGTGGTAAGACCGGTGAGACGGGTGACGCCCGATTGAAACAGCGGGTCCTCGGAGTATTCGAGGACGTAGGTCAAGGCGGAATCGTAATCCGACCAGTTCGCCCAGGTAAAGTTGACCACCGGATTGTTGGTCAGCAGTCCATCGGCGGGCCCGGTGAGGCGCGGTGGGAAGAGGCGCAGCGGCATGTTGGCGGCATAGACATCCTGATTGCCGTTGCGGGTATCGGTGAAGACCATTGTTGATCGCATCCGGGAGGTGGCCAGGCCGATGTATTCACCGATCAATCCCGCCTGCGGTGAAGCAACGACGATTGGCTTGCCGGGGTCGACCGGAGTGTAACCTGGGTCTGCGGATATGCCCTTGGCGGCCTCCAGTGGCGAGGACGAGTAGTCGCTCACCCGCTGGTTTGGCGTCCACGACTGCCCGCCGTCGAAGGAATGGGTGATGAACAGATCGAATCTGAGGTTATTGGGGTCCAAGCGCCGGTCGTAGAACGCCACGCTGACCACGCCATCGGGGTTGACGGTTGTCCAGGGATGGAACTGGTCGGCGCCATTGCCCAAAGGATCGTCATTGATCCGCAGCGGCGTGGTCCAGGTGAGTCCGTCGTCGTCGGAAGTCGTCATGAACAAATCGAGGGACCCGTCGGCGGCAATATCGGAGTAGGCACAGTAGAACCGGTCGTCGTAGGGACCGCCAGTGACATCGGATGCAAGCGCGGGAAAGGCGAAGACGAGGATTCCGCCGTTGATGCCGCCGGACCCAAGTGTGGTGGGCGTGACCATTCGGTCGGTCCCCCAAGTGGCGCCCTCGTCATACGACACGTCGCACATGATCGCATCGCGGGAGAATGACTGCCAGGCGACCATCACCTGCCCATCGGTTCCGACCGTTGGCGTCGGCCATTGGACACTGCCGCGATCTGAAACGGGCACCGGGGGGTTGAACGTGAATGACTCGGTCGAGGAAATGCAGAAGATGCCGGTCGAGTCGCCGAAGCGGGTCCAGGGAACGTACAGGTTGCCGTCGGTCGGACCACCGGTGACATCGCAGGTGATCATTTCCTTGTCTTCGAAAGTTCCGAAGGGCGTGTCAACTCCTGTGATGGGGCCGAACCAGCTCAACCCCGAGTCAAACGAGAATGGCACGAACAGTCCATTGGCCTCGGAAAACTCATCAAACGACAGAATTACAGAGTAGAATATTCCGTCGGAGCCGACGGTGATGCCGGGATCGGAGTCGCGGTTGTATGGTGTCTCGGCGACGAGCCCGCCCTCGATCCAGGTGTCCCCGCCGTCGTGGGAGTATGCCCAGCCCACCTGACGGAATCCGAGGCGGAAATCGCGCCAGACAGCAACCAGGTTGTCCGGGTTGGTCGGGTCAACCGCGACCTGCTCCTCGTTTTGCAGTTGGAATGTGGCATCCTGGTTCAACTTGGTGTTGGGCGGGGTGCCCGCGGACAGGTCGAACCAAAGCGGGAGGTCGGTGGCGGTCTGCGCCGGGAGGGTCGTGGCAGCAAGCAGGATAAGGGCGGCCAGGGCCGCCGCGCGGCACAGGGTCCTGAGGGACGGATACCGCTTACTCCGTGGGGTCATGGTGTGTACTCCTCTGTCAAAAACTCGGGATGGTCGCGCGGGGGCGAATGTGCTTTTTACGGGTAAGGGGACCAAGACCCCGGCATCGGATCTCTCCCCATCAAATATAGGGCATGTCGCGAGGGATACCACCCGGATCACGGCGCATTCGATCCCGATTTTGACACCCCGGCATAACCGACCGCGACTTGACTTCGAGTGGCCGGGTGACGAGTATTCCAGCCCTAATGATCTACGACCCCAAGACATGGGAGGTTTCGATGATTTCACCCAAACGGCCGGCTCACATGGTGATGATTCTGACCTCGGCCGCGCTTGTCGCTTTCGGCTCCACGGCCGCGCTGTCGTTTTCGATTCCGCACCAGACCCACACACTGCCGAATGGCATCCGCGTCATCCTCGCGCCGGACCGGACGGTTCCAACGGTCTCTTACTACACGATGATTGATGCCGGATCCCGCGATGAAACCAAGAAGGGGACCACCGGGCTCGCCCATGTGTTCGAGCACATGATGTTTCGCGGGACCGATCGCTATCCGGCTTTCGACAATGTCGTCGGACCGATGGGGGCACAGACCAACGCGAGCACGAGCAACGACATGACCTCGTACTTTGTCAACGCCAAAGGCGAGTTCCTGCGCGAGATCATCGACCTCGAATCAGATCGGCTGCGCAATCTCATCTTCACGAATGAGGCGTTTCGCACCGAATTGGGACCGGTCAAAGAAGAACGCCGCCGTGGGGTTGTTGAGGACCCGTATGGCTATCTGGATGTGCGGCTCGGCGATTTGGCATTTGATAAGCACACCTACAAACATCCGGTCATCGGCTGGGAGGAAGACCTCGAGAAACTCATGACCTTCGAGGATGGCTTGCGCTTCAAGGAGACATTCTATTCCCCGAAGTACACCGTCATCTCGGTCGCCGGGAACTTCGATCCGGATTCGGCCCTGGCGTGGATCAGGGAAAAGTACGCCGACTGGCAGCCGGCCCCGGTCCCCGTCGATCCGATCCCGGTGGAGCCCGGGCAAACCGCGCCGCGCCGCGAGGATCTGACCTGGAAGGATGCCATGATTGCGCCGATCCTCATGCTGGCCCACAAGTCGCCCGCGACCGGGTACGACACCGAAGATTTCGTGGCGTTCAAAGTCATTGACCGGATCCTGTTTGCCCAGAGCGGGCGGCTGCGTCAACGGCTGGTCGTCACCGACCAATTGGTTGAAGATGTCGGCGCCGGGGTCTGGGGGAGCAAGGATCCGTCGCTTTGGACGATCTCGGCCACGGTCAAGTCCGGCATCCCGATTGACTCGGTCGAAGGCGTCATCGATGAGGAACTCCGGCGTCTGCGTGAAGAGCCGGTCGGCGCCGATGAAGTCGCCAAGGCGGTGCGCGGAATCAAAGCCGACATGATCTATGGATTGGACCGTCCGGCGCGGGTGGCGTCCACCCTCGGCCGGTATGCGATCATCAGCGGTTCATCCGCGAATCTGGAGCGTGAGATGGCGATGCTCGACCAAGTCACGCCGGCAACCGTCCAGCGAGTCGCGCAAACGTGGCTGGTTGACGCCCGTCGCACGACCGTCACCTTGTCACCAAAGTCCGAATCGTAGGGGGATAAGAAATCATGAATCGACGTTTAAAATCCATGGGGCTGACGGTCTTCGCAACGATTCTGCTGGTCTCGTGCACACGCCTCGATTCGGTGTCCGCGCCGACCGTGGTCATTCCGAAGGCCGGCTCGGGATCGATTCGCATCCGGCTGCAATTCAACGCCGGGTCCGCGTTCGACCCCAGGGGAAGCGAAGGGATGGCGCGGTATGTGGCGGGCGCTCTGACGCGGGGAACAAAGCAGTTCACGCGTGCACAGATCGACGCCAAACTCGATGAATTGGCCGCCGATTTGAATGTCGAGGTCGATCGCGATGTGGTGATCGTTGAGGGGCTTTGTTTGACTGAGTCCTGGCCCGAATTCTCCAACCTTTACCTTTCGGTGGTGACGGAACCCGCATTTGACCCGGCGGAGATGGCCAAGCTGGTCGATGACCAATTGGACGAAATCGAGCAACTGCGCCGCGATGATGCCTCGCTGGCGAAGGCGGCGCTGCAGTACTTCATCTATGCCGATTATCCGTATGGTCATCCGGTCGAGGGGCATGACCATAGCGTTAAGGGCATCACCGTTGATCAGGCGCGCGCGTTCTACCAGGGCCACTACACGGGCGGCAACTATGTATTGGGCCTGGCGGGCGATGTGAGCGATTCGCTCGCCCAATCTGTCCACCGGGTCTTGCAGGAGCGTCTTGTCGCCGGTGCGCCGGTGGTTCCGGCGATGCCGGAAGCCACGCTGTCGGGTTTGAATGTATTCCTGATCCAGAAGGAAGCGCGGGCGCAGACCCAGCTGCGTTTTGGACGCCCGATTGGCATCGGCCGCGACGATGCGGACTTCATGCCGCTGTTTCTCGCCAACACGCACTTCGGGCGCCACCGCGAGTCGATGGGGCGGCTTTACCAGACCATCCGCGAAGAACGGGGTCTGTCGTACGGGGCGTATGCGTACTGTGAGCACTTCGATCAGGACGGCGGCTCCAATCTGGCGCGCCCCGGGCGCCCGCGCCGTCAGCAGTACTCATCGGCGTGGGTCTATCCAAAGTCCACGAATGCCAATTTCGTTGTCCGTGCCGTGCTCAAGGAGATGTCGGATCTTGCCGCCACGGGTTTGACCGCTGAGCAGTTGCAGGCCGCGAAGACATTCGAAATCAACCACTGGCCCTTTGAGATTGAAACACCGCGCCGGGTCCTTGGCATGCGGATGGATGAGGTCACTCTCGGCACGCCGGAGTTTGTCGACTCCTTCACGGTGCGGGCGGAGCGGGTGACCACCGCCGATGTGCGGCGGGCGGTGAAACAGGCCATCGATGTTCATAACATGGCGATCGTCGCGGTGGTTTCGGACGGCGAAGCGTTTTCGGATGAGCTTTTGGGTTCGACGGTGGTAGTGGAGTACCCATCGGGGGTGGACCCGAGGGAATTGTCCGCGGCGGACGCGCCCTACAAGAACTTCGTTCCGGTCTGGGATCCGCAGAAATTCAAGATCTTCAAGGCGGAGGAGATGTTCCGGTAGACCCAGACGAAGCGGTTCCGGCGCTAGTTTTGCGACTGGTCCGCAACGATCTCCGCAATAATGGCCCGGTTCGCTGTCGGAAAGGCGAACCGGGCCAGTTCGTTTGGACGAACCCAGCGCCACTTCTGGCAGCCGATCGCCTTTGGTTCACCGTGTGTGTATCGACAATCGAACACGTGCAAACGGACGGAGTAATGACTGTAGGCGTGCGCGATGACCATCCGGCGTAGGCCGACTTTGACCTGGATACCCAATTCCTCCACGATCTCGCGGCGGCAGGTTTCGGCGAGTGGTTCATTCCCCTGCCGCTTGCCGCCGGGGAACTCCCACAGATCGGGCAGAAGTCCAGTCGGGGGACGTTGCGCGATCAGGATGCGTCCATCCGGGCGGCGTATGATGCCGCAGGCGACGGCGACTGAACGTCGAGTGGCCTTGACGGGTGGAACCCCAAAGGCGTCCTCGCGCCCCTGACCATGCGCCGCGCAGTATTCGGCGAATGGACACTTATCGCAGCGTGGGGAACGCGGGGAGCAGATCAGTGCTCCCACTTCAATCAACCCATCTGTCCACAGAGCGCCGCGACCGGTCACCATCAGCCGCGAAAGGGCATCGTGGACGCGTTTCCGCAATGTGGTCGAGCGGACATCGCCCGGGATGACGAAGAGCCGCGCGGCCACTCGCGCGACATTGGCATCGATCGCGGGGATGCGTGTGCCGAAGCAGAAGTTCGACACCGAAGCGGCAACGTAATCACCAACCCCGGGCAGGGCGCGGATGTCCTCGTACTCTCTTGGGAATTGTCCTCCAAACTCATCCCGAATCAGTCGCGCAGCCTGGTGGAGGTAGCGCGCCCGATGGTAGTATCCGAGTCCCTCCCACTCTTTCATCACCGAGTCCGGTCGTGCGCCGGCCAGCGACTCCAGTGTCGGGAACCGCTTCAGGAATCGGGGATACCGGTTTGCGGCCACGGCGACCGTGGTCTGCACCAGCATGATCTCGGAGATCCAGATTCGATAAGGATCGGTGTCGCCGCGCCAGGGAAGTTTGCGGGCATGGCGACCGAACCACCGTTCCAAACTCCGGTACAGGGTGCGGGGACTCGGGTTGTTCGCTGACTTACGCACCGGCATGGATTGAGGATCATTTGGCCAAAAGCCAGATGGAGGCGAGAGCGAATCCCCAGCCAAGGAGACGGCGGCCCGAGAGGGGTTCGTTGAGAACCAGTACGCCGAGGGCGGTGATGATGACGACGATCCCGAGTTGAATGACCGTGCCGGCGGTCGAAAGCGGGCCGCCCTGGCGAAAGACGGTGAAAGTGAGTGCTGTTCCGACCGCCACACAGAGACCGCCGGCAAGAGCGAAGAGCAACCCACTTCGTGTGATTCCAGCGCCGAGCAGTGGCTGCCGAATGCTGATCATGTAGGCAAGCATGCCCAGAATGGCGGAGAACTCCAGCCAGAATGCCCCAACGATGTCCGGGAGCCGTCCGGCCGCCAGACGGGTGAACAGGTTGTAGCCGCCGAAAAACACGGCGGCGATTCCCGCGGTCAGAATCCAGCGTTCCATTCGTTGTCCTCCCCCGGCATGACGCAATCGTGCCGCGCAACCGCGCGCGCAGTATGAGGGAATTTCGTCTGGCATGCCACGGTATTCACTTGTATCATCCTCTCCCTGCGAAGGAGATGCGCCACATGGTCGAGCACACCGCCGAACTCTTGGGAGCACGCAACGACCGCCGGATTATCTTTCTTGTGATGGACGGGCTCGGCGACCTCCCAGGGGCCACACGACCCGAGACCCCGCTTGAAGCCGCACGCAAACCGAATATCCACGCGCTTCTCCCTCACTCGACAACCGGGCTGTTCGATCCGGTCGAGCCCGGAATCACGCCCGGATCGGGACCCGGACACCTCGGCCTGTTTGGATACGATCCGCGTCACCATCTAATCGGTCGCGGGGTATTGGAAGCGTTGGGAATCGACTTCCCGCTTGAGGACACCGATGTTGCCGCGCGGTTTAATTTCTGCACGCTGGATGGGAAGCGCCGCATCACGGACCGTCGCGCCGGGCGTATCGGCGACGATGTCAATCGCCGTCTGGTGGACAAGCTCAATGCCGGACTTTCCATGCCGGGGCCGGTCAAGGTTCTGGTGCGCAGTGTATCGGAGCATCGTGGCCTGGTGGTTCTGCGCGGGGAGGGACTCGGAGGCAATGTCGCGGATACCGATCCGCAGAAAACCGGGGTCGAGCCGTTGCCGGCGCAGGCGCAGGATGCCGAATCGCGCGTGACTGCCGAGTTGCTTGACCGGTTTGTTGCGGAGGCGGAGCGAATTCTCAAGGGTGAACCCCAGGGCAACGGGCTGCTCCTGCGCGGCATCGACCGGCGTCCGCCCATCCCGAAGATCGGGGAGCGCTTCTCGATCAGGCCGGCCGCGGTGGCGACCTACCCCATGTATCGTGGCATCGCGCGGCTGGTCGGGATGACGGTGCTGGATCCACCGAAGGATGTCGCGGAAACGATGCGGATGGCCGGCAACGTGCCGTCTGAGTACGACTACATCTTCGTCCACATCAAGTACACGGACAAAGCGGGCGAAGACGGCGATTATAATCGCAAGGTCGCGGTCATCGAGGAAGTGGACAAGCACCTGCCCGATCTGATGCAGGCCAAACCGGATGTGCTGGTCATCACCGGGGATCACTCGACGCCCGCGGCGTTGAAGTCGCACTCGTGGCATCCGGTCCCGGCGTTGCTCTATGCCCCCGGCACGGTGCGTCCTGATGGCTCCAAGTCGTTCGGTGAGCGGGCCTGTCAGACCGGCGGCATGTCACGATTGCCCATGCGCCACTTGTTGCCGATCGCGCTCGCGCATGCATTGAAGTTGAACAAGTTCGGGGCGTGAGTTTTCTGCGCGCGGTTCGACCGGGAGGGATCGATGAGACGTGC
>JBFMFQ010000115.1:0-11321 GCA_040752075.1 Candidatus Zixiibacteriota bacterium
GGCCAGCTGTTCCGGGTTCCTTCCGGCCCGTTCGCCGGCCGGGTCTTCGCGGTCTTTGCCCGCACCCCGTCTGTGATTGGGTGGACCTGGTCGGACCCGCCGCACAGCAACTGGCAGGACGTCGTCGATGCGATCACCGATGCCGCCGATCAGCCCTTTGCGGCGATCATGGATCGGGAGGGAGATGTCTACCTGGTCTACACTCAGTCCGCGACCGGTTCGCTCACATTCCAGAAACTTGTCTTCGCTTCCGGGACTTGGGCGGCCCAGTCTCCATCGACCGTTTACGACTCAGTCACTTCAACCAACCGTCAACCGTCCCTTCTGAAGGACTCATACGATCGACTGTGGGTGGCATGGGCGAGCGATGACTCAGGCGTCGTGACCTGGCGTGTCAAGCGCTCCATCGACGATGGCCAGACATTCGGCAGCGGCGCGGCCGACCCGGGCACGGACCTGAGCGGGAATCTTGCCGGCGCCAACGGAATCCTCGTCCAGCGCGGGACGGCAATTCACTCACTTTACATCGCCGATGGGACGCCCCTGTGGCATCGTCAGATCGGCCTCGACGATCTGATCTGGGGGCCGGCAGACTCGCTCTACACAGGTGTTGGCCTGTCCGAGTCCTTCCATGCCGCCCTCGCGCCCGATGGAATGCTCGGTGTTGTGTTCGCCGCGGATTCGGCCCTCTGGTTTCGCGAATACGATGGGGTCACCTGGCGGCCGCTCATGCAGGCAGCGGCGCAGATTGCCGAATCGCCCTCCGTGGAGTACATCGGGACCACCCCGCACATCCTCTTTCTGGCGACCGCCGGAGAGGGACAGCGAGAACTGCGAACATGTCACGCGGAGGGCGGCGGCTTCACCACGCCGGCTCCGGCTCTTTCACAACTGACGGCCTTGGCGTCCGTCCTCTTGTATGATGCCGATGCCCCGGTCCCGTATGCGGATCGAACCGAGGCCTCATCCGATGGGGTGACGGCTGATGTGTTCCATCCGACAAGCGGCGCCCTGCTCAAAGATCCCGGCGATGCCGTCTACTTCGGCGGCGATGACCGGTTCTCGTTTCTGAACGTCATCCTGGACACAGCCGGCGCCAATGGGACCGTCGCCTGGTCCTACTGGGATGGCGCGACATGGCAGGAATTCACGCCCGACTCCGGATCATTCCACTTCGACAGCGCCGCGGCAACCGTCCGCCTGTTTGCCGATGGCGACAGCACACCCGTTGCCTGGCAGAAAGCGGTTGTCGATGGACGATCGCGCTACTGGATTCGGGCCGTCGCCCAATCCGCGTTCACCACAGCGCCGATCGCCAGCCAGTTGACGGCGATACCGAATCTGAAAAACATCCTCCCTCTCCGGGGATGATGGCCGCGGCCGCCCAGACCGCGCGCCGTCTCGCAGTACCAAGCGGTTGCAGTACGCTTTCGTCTTACGCGGCACACCACACTGCCGCACCCCGCGGAGGTCCGGCTCCATGCCGGGCCTCCGTTCCTTGAAAGAGAATCGAACTCAAGGTTGTAGCCGATGCCCCTGACATCCCCCGAACTCGTCCGCGCGCACCTGGTCGGTCTTCGCCTCGGTGAATCCCGGGTGACCGGCGAGACGCTCACTCTTTCGGCGGCAACGCCGGCCCAGTTGACTCACACCGGAATCAAGTCCGGATCCGTGGTGGTAAAGGCGCGCCAGGATGTCCCGATCGAGCGCGAGACCCGCGTGCTCGCCGGAGACTGGGTCTCGCTGTCTCACTCGCGGTTGATCCCGCACTCGGTCCTGATTGCCGCCGACACATCGCTGACCCGCATCTACACCGAAAACAGCGACTTCACCGTCGATGCGGAGGGCGGACGCATCCTCCGGCTGGAGTCCGGGGCCATTCCCTCCGGGGACAGCGTGGTCGTCTGGTACGAGCACTACCTTGTCTACACCGCGGGCGACGATTACACCGTCGATGAACTCGAGGGGCAAATCCGCCGCACGACCACCGGCGCGATTGCCGACGGCCAGCAGGTCGAGGTCGATTACACCATCGCGCCCGGCAACATCCCCGATGCGGCTCTGGACAACGCCATCGCCGAGGCCTCCGAGGCCGTGCTTGCTTACATCGATCCCCGCCATCATGAATCGCCGACCCCCGGGCTGGTAATCGGGGAGACCCACTGGGCCGTCGCCGCGCTCTGCCGCATGCGCGCCGCCGCCATCCTCGCCGAATCGCTGCCCGGCGTTCAATCGCTGGCCGACTCCTGGATCGCCCTCGGCGCGCAGTACGACCAATCCGGACGGCGTCATCTCGCGCCGTACGCCCGTCCCATCCCCTCACGCCACTCCCCGCGGATCAACTGAGATGAGCCAGACCCTCGCCAAAATCAATTCTCACCGCGCCTGGTACGTTCCCGGCGTCGCCGTTTGGGGCGGCCTCTCCGCGGTGACCATGCAAGCCATCGGATCCGAATTCGACGACTCTCAGACACGCGTCGTGTTCTTCGAATTCACGCTCGGCGGCATGGTGCAGGAGATACCCTATTCAATGCTGGTCGATCACCGGGGCAATGCCCTCCCGGAATCGATCTCGAAGCCCGTGGTGATTGTCATCCCCCGCAACGCCATCCCGGTCACCTTGGTCGGCCAACCCACCGACACCTCGGTCAAGCTCGCCAAGACCGCCGGGCAACCCGGCGACGGCCTTGTCGATCTCTGGATCATCGAGGCGGGCGATTAACGCCCTCCCCGGAGTCGTGATTCCGCTTTTGAACATGCGAATCGAATCTCACCCGGTGCTCCACTTTGGCGACGTCATCCCGACGCCGGGAAAGTGTCGTGAAACCGAAGAGCACGGCACGGACAGCGCCCCCATTCGCATTCTCATGGACAGCGACAGTCCGCCCGCGTCGCCGGCCGACCGTTCCGACCTGGCCCGTGTCGAAGAGCTTCTCGAACGCTGCTGGCGCGAACTCGACACCACGGACCTGAATGTCAAACTCACCGACATCGTGCGCCTGCTCGAGTTCAAGTCGCGCCTGCGCCCGGCCGCCGATGCCGAAGCAGTCTTCTGGTCGCTCATCCATCAACTCCGCCGCGAGGAACTCGCCGACCCCCCGCACGAATCGCGCTGAAACGGATTGTGACCGCGGATTCACGGTTTAGCCACAGAACACGATGGTGTCATCCCGGCGAAAGTCACAGATCCTCGCGAAGCGGGACCAGGACCCAGCGTCTCTCAGACAGCACCAGCCGAGCACGACCAATGCCAACCACCACACGCTTCCTGATACTCCTCGCGGCCATCGAACTCACTGCCTGCGCAGCCAAGCCCGAGAACACCGCCGCCGAGCTCCTCACCCTCGATGACTCCACCCAGAACCAAATCGCCTGCGGGCATGTGAACTCCAGCAACGCCACCGGTTGGGATGACGGCACCATCTTTGTCGGCGATGTCGGCGGCGCCCGCTACCACTTGTTCGTCGCCATTCGCGACACGGCGGCGTTCTTGGCGCAATTCGACGGTTACCAGGTCGACTCCGCCTTTCTCTCGATCGTGATCGCGAGCAAGTTCGGCGCACCCGGCAATTTGAACTTGCACTTCGTCCGGCGCGACTCGACCGGACAGGGCGTCTATCCTGCCTACAACGACAACCTGGTGTCCTACTGCCGCAGCACCTGGGTCAAGCGCAAGGGCGCCGACCCGTCCGTCTGCCCCGATTCGATTCTCTGGCAAACCGCCGGCGCCCTCGGTGCTTTGGACTCCGATCCCAATCCGTTCGTTGTCCTCACCGCGCCCGCCGCCGCGACCCGTCATGAGATCAACGTCACCGGGTGGGTTGCCGGCATGATCGGCCATGCCGATTCGGTCTCCAACGGCATCCTGCTTCGCACATCGACCAGCAACGGCGTCGGATCGGACTTCATGTCGATCCGCAACATCCACCCATTCTTCGCCGGCGACGACCGCTTGATCCTCAAGATCTGGTACAGCGAACCCGCTCCGCCGCGTTCGCGGCGCGCATACATCGATACCCAGGACATGATCAAGTAGCGTTCGCCATTCGATTCCCTCCCGATTGAGGTTTCCCATGCCCCTTCGAGTTCTCCCGTTCCCACTGGCCGTCTGGCTTTGGACCGTTCACGTTGCATGGGCCGGTGTGACCCCCGTTATCTCCGGCAATGCCGACACCGACTCCGTCTATGTCGCCATTTCGGTCAACGACACCCTCGGCAATGCGGCCGATGCGGACACGATCCACCTGGTCTGGCTGCGCGATGGCATCCCCTTCGACTCCGCCACCCTCACCGGAGCAGGCGACCGTCCCGGGCAGTACATCGTCGCGCACACCGCCGCCGACAACGGCGCCCCCGGCGCCTATTCGATCCTCGTTCGCGCCGTCGTCGCGGGACGAAGCCCGATCACCAACTATGCCTACCAGGTCGTGCCGGGCGGACCGATGCCGCTGGCCGCGATCACCGACTCCAACCTGGCGCGTTTTGTAACCGCCGGGGATTACCAGGCCGATCTCTCCGCCTGCGGCAATGGCTCCGGCGCCTATCCCTGCACTCTGTATGTGATGCGAGTCAACTCGGGTGATACGTTCGCGGTTCAGGGCGTCGCCCTGCGCATCTACAACTCGAGCGAGACCGCCACCGCCGCCTTCGCGATCACCGATGCCAACGGGCGCGGCATCGTCAGTCTCGATGCCGACTCATTCCATGTCTATGGCTACCGCGCCGGGCTCCTGTTCGCCGATCAACCCCTGCCCGTTGTGACCACCGCGCAGGGCGGCAACGACACCCTCTGGGCCGTGTCGTTCGATCCCGGAAACCCGCCCATGCCCGACCTCTGCCGTGTGCATGGCTGGGTGCAAAGTCTCGGCGGCGTCAGTGTCGATTCCGCCACCGTGCAGGCACGCATCGTCAACCCCGCGCTGCGATTCCAGAATGTCGTCATCTCCCCCTACGAACTCACCGCCACAACCGACACCGCCGGCTACTGGTACCTCGACTTGTTCCCCTCCGCCACCCTCGACCCCGACACCACGCAGTACGAATTCACCATCCGCTACTCCAGCGGCGCCATCCTCCGCCGCCGTTTGGCCGTCCCCGACACTACCCAATGGCAACTCACATGGTAAATGGCTGTATGGTGGTGGATTTTCTCCCTCTCCTGAAGTCCGCGTTCTTTGCGGACTTCAGGAGAGGGTCGGGGTGAGGAGCCGTTCGGTTTAGTGTCACATCCCCCGCAACTTCGCATACTTCAAGTAAACCGCCCCCGCCGAACGCCACGCCAGCACAAACCCCTGACGCCCGTCGAGAAAACCCAGTCGGATCAGATACGCTTGAATGAATTTGAAGACTGCCTTCGCATACGGCTCAATCCATGGTGATCGCCGTCCCTGACGATACATCGCCTCCGCCGCCAGGGTCGTGTACTTCTCGCGCCGCGCGAGGTACTCCTCAATCGACTGATCGCCCTGGTGCAGGAGAATTCCCTCCAGCGTTTCCTCCCGCCCGCGCACGGTGACCGTCTCGTGCACCAAATCCGCGCTCATCTCCGCCCCGCCGCGCCGAAACAGCCGTGTCACCCGGTCGCGTCCCCAATCCCCGTATCGCATCCACCGTCCGAGGAATCGCGTACGGCGCCGCATACGGTAGGCGACCACGCCGGAATCCTCGCGGGTGATCGCTTCGCGGATCGCCCGCGCCAATTCCGGCGTGACCTCCTCATCCGCATCGATCACCAGTACCCATGCCCCGCGCGAGAGCGCGATCGCCGCCCGTTTGGCCGGCCCATACCCCGACCACGGGAGCACCTCGACCCGGTCCGCCGTTCCCTGAGCAATGGGCAGGGTGTCATCGGATGACAGCTCATCAACCACGACCACGATCTCATCGCAGAATCGCACCGACCGCAACGCCGCGCCGATGGTCGGCGCCGCGTCCTTCGCAATCATCACCGCAGACAGTTGTATGGACCCAGCCATCCCGTAGGGTGGGTGCTCGCACCCACCAAGTCCCGCAACGCCCGTCTAAACGTCCAACATCTCCCGCACAGTCCCCTCGCACTCCGGCGGTTCCCCCGCGTTCATCCTCGGAATATCCTCCCCGCGCACCCGCGACACCACGCGGTAGAGCAGCTCCTCCCAGGCATCAATCCGCTTTTCCCAGCCGCAGTGCTCGCGCACATAATCCCGTGCCGCGGCGCCGCGCCATCCGGCCCGCTTGGGCTCATCCAAAAGCGCGATGACCGCCTCCGCCAATGCCGCCGGATCATCGGGACGGACCATGATGCCGAAATCCCCGCGCCCCATCAGATCCGCGACACCGCCGACATCGGTGGCAACCGCCGGCAGCCCGCAGGCGAAATACTCAAGCAGGGAACGCGAAACAGACTCCGACCCGATGGAGGAGACCACACCAAGCGTGCACTCTCTCAATACATCATGGACATTTGGGATGAACCGGTCCACCACCGTGACCGACTCAAGCAGATTCCCCTCGACAAACCACCGTTTGAACATCGCCGCGTCATACTGCGAAGGATACCCCAGCCACAGGAAATGCGCCCCGGGATGCTGGCGGCGAATACGCGTCATCGCCGACAGAAACACCCGGTGCCCCTTGACAGGGGAGAAGCGCGCCAAAAGCACCACAACCGGCTTCTCCGCCGGCACCCCAAACTCCTCCAAAGCCCCGCGTCCACTGTGTCCACTGAGTCCACTGGGTCCACTGGGTCCACTTCGTCCACTTTGTCCCCCCGCCCACACCGCCTCATCAATCCCCGCCTCAATGATCTGAAGCTTCTCCGGCGGAATGCGCAGTCTCGACTGATAAGCCGAATACAGCCGCGTGTTCACGGTCACCACCATGTCGGTGGCGCGCCGATGCAGCCAGATCGACAGCGGGTGCCGCTTCGGCGGTTTCGGGTCCAGCGCGCGCACACGAATGAGCGCCAGCTTCGGCGCCCGCATTGCCTTGGCCAACCCCCACATGGTGTGATCCTCACCCCAGTGCGCCAGGACCGCATCCGGTCCGAACTCGCCGATCAGCCCGATCACACGCCGCAAATTGCGGTATATCTTCGCCGGCGCCTTTTCCTCGAGGTCGAGTCCCTCGACCACACGCAGCCCCGCCTCGCGCGCCGCCTCGATGGTCTTCCCCGATGGACGCGACAAAAACAGAACCTGATGCCCGCGTGCCGCCAGCCGCCGCGCCGTCTCGATCGCGTACCAACTCCCCGCGCTACGGCCGTCAAGTGCTATCGAGCTAATGATCTTCATCGGGTTCGCTCAGTATTCCGGCCCTTCCCGCCCGGACAAAGGCCCCTCACCCCGACCCTCTCCCGAAGTCCGCAAAGAACGCGGACTTCGGGAGTGGGAGCTGCTTTTCTCCCTCTCCCCGCGCTCTTTGCGGGGAGAGGGGCGGGGTGAGGAGCGTTTTTCATCTCACATTCGGCGCTTGTAGGGGCACGGCTTGCCGTGCCCTTTCTTGCCGCGCCCTCCTTTGCCGTGCGCTGTGCCGTCCTCCGGTTAGGGCGCGGCGGGCCGCGCCCCTACACTACAGGCCCCCCCGTGGCGCCTCCTCAAACTGCAACTCATACAACCGCCGGTACAACCCGCCCCGTCCGATCAACTCCTCGTGCCGCCCCGCATCGACAATCCGCCCCCCGTCGATCACCACAATCCGGTTCGCATCCCGCACGGTCGACAGCCGGTGCGCGACAATGAGCGCCGTCCGGTCGGCCAGCAGATTGGAAATTGCACGGCGCACCGCGGTTTCCGATTCGGTGTCCAGCGCGCTGGTCGCCTCGTCGAAAATGAGAATCGGCGGGTCCTTGAGAATGGCACGCGCAATCGCGATCCGCTGACGCTGCCCGCCCGACAGCTTCACGCCGCGTGTCCCGACCACGGTCTCAAATCCATTTGGAAGCGCCTCGATGAACTCAAGCGCGTAGGCGGCCTCCGCCGCACGGCGCAGACGCTGCAAATCAACATCGGGCATCCCATAGGCAATGTTGTTGGCGACCGTGTCATTGAACAGCACCGTCTCCTGCGTCACAATCCCAAGCTGCGCCCGCAGCGACGCCGTGGTGCACTCCCTGATGTCCACACCGTCTATGAGGATGCGCCCCTTCTGCGGGTCGTAGAACCGCGCGAGCAGATCGCAGAGGGTGGACTTCCCGCCCCCCGAGGGCCCGACCAGCGCGATCGATTCGCCGCGGGCCACGTTCAGCTCGATCTCCGACAGCACCCACGGCCCGTCATCATAGCGAAACGACACATTCTCGTAGCGAATGCTCTGGCCGAAGGGTTGCATGACACGCGCGCCGGGAAGGTCGCGGATGTCCACCGGCTCGTCGAGCGCATCGAAGACCCGCTCGGCCGCCGCGCGGCCTTCCTGCAACTTCGCATGGATCTCGGCCACCGCCTTGATCGGCTGAATCATCGAAAACAGGAGAAAGACAAACGTGATAAACTCCGACGCGCCGAGCCCCTGCGCCGAAATCACCGCCTTGCCGCCGAACCAGAGGATGGTCACACCGGCGATCGTCCCCAGAAACTCATTGGCGGGCGAATTGAACACCCGCACCCGTGTCATCTTCAGCATGGCGCGATAAAACGCGTCGTTGATCTCCCGGAAGCGCCGCTTCTCGAATTCCTGCATCCCGAACGCCTTCACCACCCGGATGCCGCCGACCGATTCCTCGACCACCGAGTGCAAGTCGGCCATGCGTTCCTGCGAACGCCGCGAGTACCGCCGCACATAACGCCCCACGATCACCATCACCGCCGCCGACAAAGGCAGCACCGTGATGGTCAAAAGCGCCATTTCCCAACTGATGACGAAAAGAGAGGCAAGCAACACAACAATCAACAGGGGCTCTTTCACCATGCGGGTGAACCCCAGATCCAGCATGTCATTCAGGATGCGGACGTCATTGGTCACCCGCGAAATTACCTGCCCGGTCCGTGTGCGCGCGAAGTACGCCAACGACAAATCCTGGTAATGCGCAAACAGCACATCCCGCAGACGACGGATGATTTTCTGCTGGACCAGCGCCACCACGAAATTCTGGATGTAGAGGAGTATGTTTTTCAGAAGCGAAATGAGAAGCACCGCCACGCACATGCGCGCCAGCGTCGTCAACTGGTCCGGCCGGACAATCAGCTCCTGAAATGCCCCGAAGATGGCGTCCTTCAAACGGTCAAGCGATCCCGCTGGCATCGCGGCTTGCGGCGCCGGTGAGATCGGCGATCCGCCGAACAGCGTTCCGACCAATGGCCCGATCAGCCAAATGAGCAGCGCCGACAACGCGACATAAGCAACCGTCGCCGTGACCGACACGGTCAAATGCCACCGGTACGGCGCGACATACTCCAGGAAGCGGCGCAGTGCCCCGCTTTGAGACCTCTCAGGCATGCTCCCCCGTCTGTCCCTCATGCCCCCGTCCGGCGGCACCGACGCCGTCATCAATCAGGATTCTCTTCACCGCCGCCGCCACATCATCCGGTCCGAAATCCCCGCGTCTAGCGTCGAAGACCACATCGCGCTCGCCCAAGGGTCCGTACTTGCCGGCATCGCTCACCAGGAACACGGACACCACCGGAGTCCGCAATGCCGAAGCCACATGCATCGGCCCGCAATCCCCGGAAAGAAACACACTCGCGCGACAAACCGCTGGCAGGAATTCGGCCAACGGCAGCACTCCCACAGGACGAATCGTTTCCCCGGCCAGCTCCATCACGGCACGCGCCGCGTCCTCATCCGAAGGCCCCCAGACCAGACCGACATCCATTCCCGGATTCTGATGCAACGACCGCGCAACCATGACCCAGAAGCTCGCCGTCCATCGCTTGGGTCCACGGCCGCCGGGGTGCAACAGAGCAATCGGCCCCGTCTCCCGAAATCCGAACCGTCGGCGGAATTCCCGGTCATTTCCCGGGGGACCCTCCGGTCTCGACAAGCGGGGTATAGGCTCCGATATCACCGGAACAAGAGATCGCAAAAGGTCGAGGTGCATACGCACGGCGTGCCGGGGTTCCTTGGGAACGGGCACGGCCACCTCATATAGTCCCGAGGCATCCCCGCGTGCATGCCCAATCCGAAACTTTGCCCCGGACAGGGAGGTTGCCATGAGGTGATTGAATGAGACCTGGCTGTCATCGGACGCGTCGAATGCGAGGTCGAACCTCCCGGCACGCAACTGACGGATGAAGGAACGGATTCTGAACGGGTTTCGCGCCAGATCCTGCCGCTCGAAGGCAATGAACCCGTCGACCATCGGCAGATACTCCCGCATCTCCCAGTAACGCCGCGCCAGGACCAGCGACAGCCGAGCGGAGGGAAACACATCGCGCAACGCCTGCAATAGCGGTGTCAGGAGCACGACATTTCCCAGGCGGTCGTCCAGACGCACGACGAGAATGCGCGAGACTCCGGCGAGATCATCGCTGCCCGGCGGACGCCCCGGCGGCGGCGAAACCCGCCGCAGCCACGCATGCCCGAGTCTCTTGAGTCCGCGTTCGATGCGTCCTGCCACGGCGATGTCCTGTGGATGAATAGGGGAGAGGCCGGCCCGGGCGGCCTACCGACGGGCGCCGCCGAAGCGTTCGGTGAGACGGCGCAGCACGCCCTCCGGGACAAACTTGCTGACATCGCCGCCGTGGCGCGCCACATCCTTGATGATGGTCGAGGACAGATACGTGTACTTCGCGTTCGGCATCAGAAACATGGTCTCGACCGCGGGGGCGATGCTGCGGTTGGTGAGCGCCAACTGAAACTCGTATTCGAAATCCGACACCGCGCGCAGCCCGCGCAGTATGGCGGTCGCGCCCTCCTGCACCGCCAGGTGCGCCAGAAGCCCGGAGAAGATCACCACCTGCACCCGCTCCAGCGCGTGATCGTCGCGCATCTTAGCCAGCGACTCGCGGATCATCTCCGCCCGTTCCTCGGGCGAAAACAGCGGCGACTTGTGCGGGTTGACCGCCACCGCGATGATCAGACGGTCGAACAAATGCATCGCCCGCTCGATCAAGTCCACATGCCCGAAAGTGATGGGATCAAATGTCCCGGGGTAGATCCCGGTCCGGCCCTTGGACATTGGCGTCATGCCCGCTCTCCTTCGCTCGGCTCGGGCGCGATGGTGGACTCGCGGCCTGTTTCGGCAGCGGTCCAGCGCCAGATGGTGAGCATGGTATCGCCGAATCGGCGCTCGGTCCACAGGGAAAACCCCGCCGGAACCGCCTCCGGCGGCTCCTTGCGGTGGTGCTCCAAAACCACGATGGCCCCCTCCGCGAGTATCCCGCTTGCGGCCAGAGCCGCCGGCAGCC